>JAZQIS010000053.1:0-36349 GCA_045541235.1 Alistipes sp. | reverse complement strand
ACCTTACAGGTTTTGACAAGGGTCAGGAGACTGAACTCGGCGCGGTAAATGTGATGACAGGTGTTTACACAGGTCGTTCGCCAAAAGACAAGTTTATCGTAATGGACGAGAACTCGAAGGATACCATCTGGTGGACTTCGGAGGAGTACAAGAACGACAACAAGCCTTGCTCGGAGGAGTCGTGGGCAGTGTTGAAGGGTATCGCTCAGAAGGAGCTTTCGGGCAAGAAACTCTACGTTGTAGATGGCTTCTGCGGTGCTAACAAGGATACCCGCATGTCGGTTCGTTTCATTATGGAGGTTGCTTGGCAGGCTCACTTCGTTAAGAATATGTTTATCCGTCCTACAGAGGAGGAGTTGGTTGATTTCGAGCCTAACTTCGTTGTTTACAACGCTTCGAAGGCGAAGGTTGAGAACTATAAGGAGCTTGGCCTCAACTCGGAGACTGCAGTGGTGTTCAACATCACTTCGCGCGAGCAGGTTATCATCAACACTTGGTATGGTGGTGAGATGAAGAAGGGTATGTTCTCGATGATGAACTACTACCTTCCATTGCAGGGTATCGCTTCGATGCACTGCTCGGCTAACACCAACGAGAAGGGTGAGACCGCTATCTTCTTCGGTCTTTCGGGTACAGGTAAGACAACCCTCTCGACCGATCCAAAGCGTCAGCTTATCGGTGACGACGAGCACGGTTGGGACGACAACGGTATCTTCAACTTCGAGGGTGGTTGCTACGCTAAGGTTATCAAGCTCGACAAGGAGTCGGAGCCGGATATCTACAACGCTATCAAGCGCGATGCTCTCCTCGAGAACGTAACCGTAGATGAGAATGGCAAGATCGATTTCAACGATAAGAGCGTAACCGAGAATACTCGTGTTTCGTACCCTATCTACCACATCAACAACATCGTATCGCCTATCTCGGCTGCTCCGGCTGCGAAGAATGTAATCTTCCTCTCGGCTGATGCATTCGGTGTATTGCCTCCGGTATCGATTTTGACCCCTGAGCAGACTAAGTACTACTTCCTCTCGGGCTTTACTGCAAAGTTGGCCGGTACAGAGCGTGGTATCACAGAGCCTACTCCAACATTCTCGGCTTGCTTCGGTCAGGCATTCCTCGAGTTGCACCCACCAAACTATGCTGAGGAGTCGGTTAAGCGTATGGAGAAGAGTGGTGCGAAGGCATACCTCGTAAATACAGGTTGGAATGGTACAGGCAAGCGTATCTCTATCAAGGATACACGTGGTATCATCGACGCTATCCTCGACGGTGCTATCCTCGAGGCTCCAACCAAGAAGATTCCTGTATTCGACTTCGAGGTTCCAACCGCACTTCCGGGTGTAGATCCTGCAATCCTCGACCCACGCGACACCTACGCTGATGTTGCAGAGTGGGAGAAGAAGGCAGAGGATCTCGCAAGCCGTTTCATCAAGAACTTCGGCAAGTACACTACCAACGAGGCTGGTAAGGCGTTGGTAGCAGCCGGTCCAAAGTTGTAATTCGTAAAGAGAGACCGCAATCTGCGGCAGATTCATACAAGGGGGGGCAACAAGTTTTGCCCTCCCCTTCTTTATGTAGTTTTCTCTCTTTTGATTTTATTTTGCTATCTTTGTGACAAACCTCTATAATACCAACTATGAAACAGTTTTTGATTGGATGTTTGTTTGCGGTTGTAGTGACCGCAGCCAATGCTGCTCCCAAAGAGCTAAAACTCGACAAAGGCAATATCGACAAGGTAATCAAGGCCCTCACCCTCAAGGAGAAGGCGCACCTTGTTGTTGGAGCACGCCTCAAAGATAACAAAGATGCAGGTGGCGAGATTGGCTACACACAGCTCCTTGTTCCGGGTGTTGCAGGTACAACCTACCCTATCGAGAGATTGGGTATTGCCCCTGTGGTTATGGCGGATGGCCCTTCGGCAGTACGTCTCTCCCCAAAGCGTAAGGGTGATGACAAGCGATATTTTGCAACAAATGTCCCCGCAGGAATACTTCTGGCCTCGTCTTGGAACAACGATGTGACCTACAAGGTGGGTGAGATTCTTGGCGAGGAGTGCCGTGAATATGGCATTGATGTCTTGTTGGCCCCGGGTGTCAATATGATGCGAAATCCCCTCTGCGGCCGTAACTATGAGTACTATTCGGAGGATCCTCTCTTGGCAGGCAAGATGGGTGCAGCGATGGTTAATGGTATTGAGAGTCAGGGCGTTGGAGCCTGCCCAAAGCACCTTGCAGTAAATAATCAGGAGTTGAATCGCCTCTTTAACGATGCACGAGTTTCGCCGCGAGCCTTGCGAGAGATATACCTCAAAAACTTCGAGATTGTTGTCAAGGAGTCGCAGCCATGGACAATAATGACCTCCTACAACAACATCAATGGTCGTCACGCCTCCGAGGATAGGGGGTTGCTCGAGACCATTCTACGCGAGGAGTGGGGTTTCGAGGGACTTGTTGTATCGGATTGGGGCGGCGGCTACGATGCTGCTAAGCAGATATATGCCGGTAACGACCTCATAGAGCCCGGGCGATACAGTGAGGTTATGCGCATTGTGGAGGCGGTGCAGAGAGGCGAACTCGCCGAGGCCGACCTCGATAGATGCGTAAAGCGTGTTTTGGAGTTGGTAGTCAAGTCGATACGCCATCGCGGATACAAATTCTCGAACACCCCTAATCTCGAAAGAAATGGAAAAATAACCCGTGAGGTCGAGCCTGAGGGATTTGTGTTGTTGAAGAATGAGCAGCATACCCTTCCCCTCAAGCGCGAGCAGAAGGTGGCTCTTTTTGGCACAAACTCCTACAACCTTATCCTTGCAAACAGTGTCTCGTTGCGTTCGCTCGAGGGGCGCACCGTAAATTTGAACGAGGGGCTTGTAAATGCAGGTGTCGCGCTTAACGAGAGGTTGAGTGGTCTCTACACCAAACATTTGGCGAGTGAGGTAAAGCGACTCAAGCCTATTTGGGCGCAGCGACGTTGGTGTTCCTACGATATTCGACCTGCCGAATTGAAGGATATCCGCAACCATACTGCACGGGCGGCCGAGGAGGCCGATATAGCCATTATTACCATTGGTCGCAACTCCTCCGAGGCCTTCGACCGCCATATCGAGCGCGATTTTCACCTCAACAATCAGGAGAAGGCGATGATAGCCTCCGTTTCGCGCGACTTTCATAGTCGCGGTAAGAGGGTAGTTGTGGTGCTGAATATTTGTGGCCCTGTCGAGATTGCTTCGTGGCGCGACAAGGTGGATGCGGTGCTTGTGGTGTGGTTGCCGGGTCAGGAGGCGGGCAATTCGGTTGCTGATGCGTTGATCGGCAAGGTTTCGCCATCGGGACACCTCCCTATAACCTTCCCGATGCAGTACGCCGATGTGCCATCGCAGAACTTCCCCTACAATGAGTTTGAGTGGGGTGCAGAGTCGGGTAAAAACCTCTCGCGAATGTTTACGCAGAGACAGCCCCTCTACTACGATATTCCGAATATCGACTACACCAACTACGAGGAGGATATCTATATCGGTTATCGCCACTATGCAACACGCAATATAGGAGTGGCTTATCCGTTTGGCTATGGCCTCACCTACTCGGAGTTCGAGATGAGCGATATGCAGGTCAAGTCGAAAAGAGGTGGTTATGAGGTCAGCTGTGTGGTGAAAAATTGCGGCTCGGTGGCGGCAAAACAGGTGGTGCAGCTCTACTCCTCGGAGCAGCAACCCGAGATCGACCGCCCGGCCATAGAGCTTCGTGCCTATGCCAAAACACCTCTGCTTCAACCAAATGAGCAGTGCCGCGTAGAGATGTTTGTCAAGGAGTCGGAGCTGATGTCCTTCAGCGAGAAGCGTTGCGCTTGGCACCTCGCAAAGGGCGACTACACACTCTCGCTCGGTTTCGATTCGCAGTCGCGACCTCTCTCCCACCGTATAACCATTCGGGAGGAGAGGGTTGTGAAGGTCAATGATGTGATGCGCCCTGCGAAGGGACCTCTGTTCATCAAATAGAGAATGGAGGAGATACAAAAAATTTGTCTAACAAGGCTCTTTAGACCTCTGCCTTATCTGAAAAATGCTCATTTACGCCAAAATAGCATCGGCCAACCTCTCGAGTGCAGGGATGTCGTTCTGCTTCATTGCGGAGCGAATGGTAACCATATCGCCCACAATCTCTACATTCGGCATAGCCTCCAACATACCCTTCATTACACGACCTGCGCAAGGGGCCCACGAGCCATTCTCAACAATGGCCACGCGGCGGTTGCGGTAGCCCTTCGAGGCGAGACGGTGCAGGAAGGTGTGCATAGGGGTAAAGACGTCGCCGTCGTATGACGATGCCGCAACAACCATCTTGCCATAACGGAAGGCATCCTCGATGGCCTCGGCCATATCGTCGCGCGTAAGATCGGCTGTGGCTACCTTTTTGGCACCCTTCTCGCGGAGGATGTCGGCCAACTTCTCTGCCGCCTTTGCTGTACCTCCGTGAATCGAGGCGTAGGCCACAAAGACTCCCTCGCTCTCAACATCGTAGCGGCTCCAGCAGTCGTACAAACCGATGTAGTAGGAGAGATTCTCGGTAAGGATAGGTCCGTGCAGCGGGCAGATTGTTGCAACATCCAACTTGGCAAGCTTCTTCAGCAGAGCCTGTACGGGTGCGCCATATTTGCCGCAGATGTTGAAGTAGTAGCGACGTGCCTCACAAGCCCAATCCTCCTCGTGCGACAGGGCTCCGAACTTACCAAATCCGTCGGCCGAAAATACCACCTTGTCGAGAGAGTCGTACGACACCATAACCTCGGGCCAATGTACCATTGGAGCCATCAGGAAGGTGAGTGTGTGCGCTCCCAACGAGAGGGTATCCCCCTCCTTAACGGCAATGGTGCGGCCCTCGAAGGATGTACCCTCGAAGAATTGCGGCATCATATCTATAGCTCGCGCCGAAGCCACAATTTTCAAGTCGGGGAACTCCTCGACCACCTTTGCGATGTTGCCTGCGTGGTCGGGCTCCATATGGTGAACCACCAGGTAGTCGGGCTTACGCTCGCCGAGAGCCTCACCGAGGTTCTGCCACCACTCCTCGCTCTTGCGGGCATCTACGGTATCCATAATAGCCACCTTCTCGTCGAGGATAAGGAAGGAGTTGTAGGATATCCCATTAGGCACAATATACTGACTCTCAAAGAGGTCGATGTCGGTGTCATCAACACCTATGTAAAGAATTGTATCCGTGATATTTGTATTCATAGTCATTAAGGTTTAATTTGTTGCGCAAAAGTACAACCAATTTCCGATATATAACGCACCTGCGCCACAAAAATTATCCTAATATGCCACAAAAAAAGGCGATACACCTCGGTATCGCCTCCTATCCCAATCTCGGGGAGCTACTACTAATAGTTCTCGGCCTTGATTTCAAAGTATGCCTGTGGATGCGCGCATACAGGGCACACCTCAGGAGCCTGCTTACCTACCACGATGTGACCGCAGTTCGAGCACTGCCAAATCATATCGCCCTCGCGCGAGAATACCAAGCCACCCTCAACATTCTCAAGAAGCTTCAAGTAACGCTCCTCGTGCTCCTTCTCGATTTTTGCTACGCCCTCGAAGAGGTTTGCGATGTGGTCGAAGCCCTCCTCACGAGCCTCCTTTGCAAAGGTTGCATACATATCGGTCCACTCGTAGTTTTCGCCCTCGGCTGCGTGCTTCAAGTTCTCTGCTGTATCGCCGATGCCACCGAGCAACTTAAACCAAATCTTCGCGTGCTCCTTCTCGTTGTTGGCAGTCTCCTCAAACAACTTTGCAATCTGAACATAACCCTCCTTCTTCGCCTTCGATGCAAAGTAGGTGTACTTGTTGCGAGCTTGCGACTCACCTGCAAATGCAGTCCACAAATTTTGCTCGGTCTTCGAGCCCTTCAAATTCTTCATAGTCTGTGTTGTATTTAGTAAAATTGTTAGTTTGTCTTGTTTGCTACTGCGAAGATATGACAATTTTTCATTTCGTGCAAATACTATTTTCTTATAAAGGCATAAATTTCGCTTATATATTTGAAAATATCTGTTTTGTAATTAACTTTATAGTCGCAATAATCAATAAAATATACCACTATGATTAGCCGAACCTTCACAATGATTAAACCCGAAGCGGTATGTGCGGGATATACAGCCGATATTCTCAAGATGATTACCGACAGCGGCTTCCGCATTGTGGCCCTGCGTATGCACCACCTGTCGCGAAATGATGCTATGCGATTTTATGCAGTGCATCGCGACCGCCCCTTCTACGGGGAGCTGGTCGAGTATATGTCGTCGGGCCCTATTGTTGCTGCCATCCTCGAGGGCGAGGATGCCGTAACCTCATACCGCCGCCTTGTGGGAGCAACCAACCCGCAGGAGGCCGCCGATGGGACCATACGCGCAAAGTTCGGCACGGATAAGACCGCCAATGCCGTTCATGCGTCAGACTCTGACGAAAATGCCCGCCTCGAATGGCAGCAACACTTCGCCGAGAGCGATATAATGTTGTAAGGTGCGTAAGAAATGTTCTGAAAGGTCGAAAAGCTGCTTTTTTCGGATTTTCCGACAATTTTTTTACCCAACTTCTCGTTTTTGGAACGAAGATTGCACAACAATCTATCAGCTGCGGTGATAACTGCACATCGCAGTGAGGTTTCTTCATTTATTTAAGTTTGGGTTAGTAGAGAAACTCGCAATGAGTTTCGAGGTAAGAGGTCGTTGTGAAACGCCCTCTTATTTTTTTGTCTATTTGCGAGTTTCTCTCCTTTCAGCTTGTTGCGCCTCGGCAGACTTATCTTCGTGGTGTGTCGGTGGTGCATTGCTTTGCAATTACGATGCAAAGAGCCGATACTGCCAAGTAAATAAATTTCCTCGTCAGCATCATCTCTTCACATCAGACCTTCGGTCTTGCACCACCGCCCCTCCTCTTGGTCTGCTCTCGGCTTCTGCCGCCGTTAGTAGAGGTGTGGTTGGGAAAGTTTTCCGTTTTTCGCTTTTTGCGCCATTTTTGATGGCATTGAATGGCACTCGGGCTGTGCCCTTAATGACATTTGATGGCAGCGCAGTCCAAAGGACTGCTTAATGACAGGCGCATTTGCCATTTAGCGAGAGAATCGAGCATTTGCCATTCTCTGCCATTCAGCGACCAGCGGAGCGATTGCCATTCTATGCCATTATTTTTTTAGAAATTGGCGAGTGGCCGTTCGTGCAAGCCCAACAGCCATTCGCCAATGTCGCCAAACTACTTTGTAGTTTCCTTTGCCCCCTCTCGCTCGGAGCCTTTGCCCTGCTCCTGCGGTCGTTAGTAGAAGAGTGTGCCGTAGAAAAGTTTTCCGTTTTAACCCTGCTGCGCAGGCTTTTCCTCCTTCGCACCTCGGCATTGTGCAAACAAGTTTGCCCACTGCCCTCGGTTTGGCGTCGGTTCCGTTTTCCGCTTTCCGTTTTCCGTTGGTCCTGCTCCTGCGGTAGTTAGTAGAAGAAACAGGTATTCTCTTTTTTATTAGGTGCTATAAGCAATTTTGTTTTTGTATTAGTATGGCGATTTGGAGAGAGTTTTCTTTAGAGAATAGAAATTATTTTCCTATATTTGCATATCATAAAATCTTTGTTAGTAGTGTATGAAAAATAGAGTAATTTCCCGATTGGCTCTTTTGGTGGCTGTTGTGTCGCTAATGGTGGGTTGCGCTCCACAGAAGGAGCCTGCGGCCTCTATATACCCGTTGGAGGGTATGGAGATTCCCGTATATTACACCGCGCCGAAGCCTTTGACCGAGGGCTACGATGGCGAGTTGGCGGTTATTATGATTCAGGGTTGGCACGGTGGAGTGCAGGTGCTCGAGGAGCAACTCGCCCTACAGCGTGCTATGGGTGAGGCCTATGTCCTCTCGCCAATGTACCCTCGTACCGAGATGTTGAACAGCTATAATATCGCCAAGGATGGTCGGGCCGTTTGGAATGAATCGTGGCCTCTCGACCTCACCATTCCCGGAGTTCCCGACGACGATTGGCGTGGAGGTGGCGATGCTGCCGGCACGGAGTTGAGTTCGTTTGATGTTATCGACACACTCTTTACAAGGCTTTCCGATAGGCGGCTCTTCCCTAATTTGAAGAGGATTGCCCTTGTGGGTTTCTCGGCCGGAGGACAGTTCGTAGGCCGATATGTGGCGGCCGGAAAGGGTGTTGTGGGCGACGGAATAGCCGTTGTGTATGCGGCTATGGCCCCTTCGACATTCCTGCGTCTCGAGGCGGAGGATACTTGGCACTATGGCCTCAAAAATCGTCCCCGCTATTGCCGTGTCGTGAGCGAGGAACAGATGTTGGAGAATTTGCGTTCGCGCCGTTGCCTTCACGCTTGCGGTGCTCTTGATACGCTTGAAAAGAGCCTCGACAAGACCCCTTATGCGATGAAGCAGGGCAAGAATCGTATGGAGCGTTTCGAGAACTTCCGCGCGGCGGTAAATGAGGATGAGCGTTGGCGTGAGTCGGTCGTGTTCTACACCTTCGAGGGTATTGGCCACGAGGCTGTAAAGGCCTATGCCGACCCATATTTTGTGAGCTATATCAGGGGTGAGGAGCAGTAATACCCTGTAAGCCAAATGATAAGGCCGCGAGACAAGAATGTTTCGCGGCCTTTGTGGTGGTATGAGTCTCTTTAGAAGTCGAGCAGAGGGTAGTTGTCGCGGATATATTTCATCGATTCGCACCACTCGTAGTGCCACCACTCGCGGCGATAGGGATAGAGGCCTGCCAGGTGCATAACTTTAATCAGCAAGAGGCGATTGTCGGCCTGCTTTGCGGTGATAAGGCCTCGTTTTTGGAGGTCGCGTACAAAGGTGTAATATACCCAATATGTGCGAGTTCGCGGATTACTGTTGTCCGATGTTCCCTTAACGGCAGCCTTTTCGGTAAAGTCGTCGAAGCCGGCACCCATATCAAGCGGTTTGCCATTCTCATCCACGATTGTCAAATCCACAGCTACGCCGTAGTTGTGGCGACCGCCTTTGGTGCCATCGGCTACAAACTCCTCCCACTTGGTACCCTCGACCATCTTGCGCATCGTGCGCTGTACGCTGATAGGGCGCGCAGCATCGTAGATGAGCAGGCTATATTTTGGATTCTCTTGGCGTAGTATTTTTTGAGCTTCATTCACCTTGTGAGCAAATCCGCGTACAAGGTACGCGCGCTCCAGCGAGCCGTACATATCCTTTCCGACAAAGTTATCGGTGGTGGAGTACTTGAGTTGCACCCGAATCTGGGGGTTTATCTTCTGAATATCAACAAGTCCATATTCTTGCATCTTCTTGTCAAAATCGACAGAAGCTACGGTTCCTTGGGCGTGGATAGGGGCGATTGCAATAATCAATACTATCAAGCAGAAAAGTATTCTCTTCATCTTGCGTAAAATTTATATAAGGAGACATATAGTTATCTTTACAAAGATATGGAGAATATGGGAAGAATCAAAATGATAATTCAAAAATTATAAGTATATTTGCACGATAGATTGTGCTTGAATGTTAGCGTTGAAAAATGGTAAATATCTGCTGCTGTGGCTATTTATGCTTGTTGCCGGGAGGGCTTTTGCCTTCGACAGCGAGCCGCAGGTTGATACCCTTATTGCGGTAGATAAGGTGCAGATTACCGCCATCAAGCAGGGTTCGGAGTTGCGACGCGAGGCGGTTGCGGCATCGGTACTAAATGGGCGTACAATCGAAATGATGGGTGTTTCGGCTGTCAAGGATGTGATGACAGATGTTCCAAACCTCTTTATGCCCGACTATGGCTCGCGCACAACATCCTCAATCTATGTTCGTGGTATGGGAACCCGTATCGACCAACCCGTCGTGGGAATGAATGTCGATAACGTGCCGTTGGCAGATAAAAATCTATACGATACGGAGGTGCAGGATATCGAGCGCATAGAGTTTCTGCGCGGTCCCCAGGCTGCACTCTACGGCCGCAATACAATGGGGGGCTTGATAAATGTCTATACACTCTCACCGCTTACATATCAGGGTGTTCGCTTGCGCGCCGACTATGGTTCGCGCAACTCCTATCGTGTGGCTGCATCCACCTACAACAGACTTGGCGACAGGTTTGGTTTCTCGATTGCTGCGCAGTTTGCCCATTGCGACGGATATTGGCGCAACTTGTACGATAACTCGTTGTGTGATAGGGAGAATAGTGGCAGCTTTCGTACCAAATTCCAATATCGCGAGGGGGCTTTGAGCATCGATAATACTCTCGCCTTCTCGATGGTGGCACAGGGTGGATACCCCTATGAGTATATCGGCTCGCCCAATCCGTTGAAACATCGCGAGGAGTTGGTTGGCAGAATCAACTATAACGAGCCTTGCTCTTACGACCGCTGGGCCATAAATGATGCTTTTAGTGTGCGATACGACTTTGGACGCTTCTCGTTGGCGAGCATTACCTCCTATCAGTATATGGACGATAATATGCACCTCGACAACGACTTTCTGCCCGAGTACTACTTTACGCTCGAGCAGCGCAAGCAGCAGCACAATATTGCCGAGGATTTTGTCCTTCGCTCGAAGGAGGAGGGGGTATATCGTTGGCTTGTGGGAGTGAATGGCTTCTTCAAGAGGGAGAAGATGCAGGCTCCTGTGGTCTTTGGCCCAACGGGAATAGACAAACTCATCCTCGATAACATCAATGCACACAGTGGCTACGACGGCGAGTATCGCTGGGGCGATGCGGAGGGCAACGAGGCGGATGAGATTCTCCTCGACAGCCGCTTTACAACACAGAATATCGGTGTGGCGGCCTATCATCGTAGCGATGTGCACCTTGGGCGTTGGAGGTTGTCGTTAGGGTTACGTCTCGACTACGAGTTGGTGCAGATGCTCTACAACACTACAGCCAACACCTGCTATACAATGTTCCCAAGTAACGTGGCCTCTCGACCTACCACCCATCGTGTAAATATCAACAACAGTGAGCTCCTTACACGAGGATTCTTCGAGTTTCTGCCCTCTCTATCTGCATCGGTAGATTTGGATGATGCGGGGCGAAATATGCTCTATCTCTCCGCATCGAAGGGCTACAAGGCGGGGGGATTCAATACACAGATGTTCTCGGAGGTGTTACAGCGTGAGTTACAGGTGAAGATGGGGCTCTATCGCGATATCGACGTTGAGGAGCTCTGCGCCTACGACCCTGAGCATAGCTACAATTTGGAACTTGGAGGCCACTTTGCTACGCGCAATGGGGCATTTAGTGCCGATGCGGCACTCTTTTATATAGAGTGCTTGGACCAGCAACTGACAATCTTCCCCGACGAGAACAGCACGGGGCGAATGATGACCAATGCGGGGCGAACACGCTCCTTTGGTGTGGAGTTGTCTGCTACAGCACGTTTGGCTAAAACATTGGTTTTGAGAGGTTCGTATGGCTATACAAATGCCAGATTCCGCAAATTTGTCTCGGGGGGTGTAGATTATGCCGGTAACTATATACCATACGCTCCAAAAAATTCGTTATCTTTGCGTCTGATACAGACCGTTCCGTTTAGCTCAAATTGGATTGACCGTATGGTTTTGAGTGCCGGAGTGACGGGTGCGGGACGCATCTATTGGAACGAGGCAAACGATGCTTCGCAACCGTTCTACGCACTGCTCGAGGCCTCGGTACGCTTCGAGGGCGAGAAGTGGGCTGTGGATTTTTGGTGCAAGAACGCCACAAATACCGAGTATAATACCTTCTATTTCGAGTCGATGGGCAACCGCTTTTTGCAGCGAGGCCGACCTATCTCGGGAGGGTTGAGAGTGATGATAAATATATTGTAAAACGATAGTAATTCGGAGAGAGATGAAAAGATTGATGTTTTTGATGTGTGTTGTTGCGCTTATGTTCACAACATCGTGTATTAAGGGACCTGTTGTGGGTGGAAACTCTACGGCAAACTATACGGGTAAATTGGTAGTTACGGATTTGGGTACGGGAGAGGTTACATATACCGACAACGAGGCACAGATTACCCTTACTATTCCGAATCTCGTAGAGCCAAAGATGGATATCATCTTCAATGGTGTAAAGTTTGCGGATGCAATGCCTATAAAGTTGAATTTGGCATTGATGGGGATACCGTTTACGACTACAGTGTCGGAGGATGAGACAACCATGAACTATATCTTTGATGCCAAGGATATTATCCCCGAGGGCTTCGACGAACAATACCTTATTAACCGCGTTTGGGGTAGCGTTGGTCGCCGAATCGAGATATCCTTCACGATGATTAACGAGAAGCGCAACTCGCAGGTTACATTTACCTACGAGAGCCAAACTCCCGATGCCGAGTAGCCGAGAGTCGGACGGTGCGAGAAAAATTCTCTAAAAAAGAGCAAAAGTGTCCTAAAGGTGGATGCTTTTTGCGTTTTTGTCAGTATATTTGCAACAATAAAACTATAAAGACAATGAAGGCAGAGTACAAACCCTATGTAGAGGAGCTTATCGAGTTGGCTATCAAGGAGGATATTGGCGATGGTGACCACACGTCGTTGTGTTGTATTCCGGCTGCGGAGCGAGGACGTATGCGCCTGCTCTGCAAGCAGGATGGCATTATTGCAGGTATCGAGGTTGCAAAGATGGTAACCGAACGACTTGACCCCGAAGTTAAGTTCGAGCAGATACTCAACGATGGCGACCGCGTAAAGGTGGGTGATGTGGCCTTCTATGTTGAGGGAAATTTGCAATCGCTTTTGCGTGCAGAGCGTATTCTGCTCAATATTATGCAACGAATGAGTGGTGTGGCTACTCAGACTGCCGTCTATGCCGACCGCATTGCCGACCTGCATACCAAGGTTCTCGATACCCGAAAGACAACCCCCGGTATGCGTGTGTTGGAGAAGATGGCAGTGAAGATGGGTGGTGGCGAGAATCACCGCATCGGTTTGTTCGATATGATTCTGCTGAAGGATAACCATATCGACTTTGCGGGTGGCGTTGCCAAGGCGGTAACGGGCGCGAAGGAGTACCTGAAGGCTAAGGGTAAGAATATCCCTATCGAGTGCGAGGTGCGTTCGTTGGAGGATATCAAGGAGGTCTTTGCCGCAGGAGGTGTCGATAGAATTATGTTCGACAACTTCTCGGTGGAGCAGACTCGCGAGGCTGTGGCACTCGTTGCAGGTCGTTGTGAGACAGAGTCGAGTGGCGGAATTACCCTCGAGACCCTGCGCGACTATGCCGAGACGGGGGTAGATTTTATATCGGTTGGAGCCTTGACACACCAAATAAAGTCGCTCGATATGTCGTTGAAAGCCTGCTAAATGGAGCAAAATGGACGAGACGAACAATATAAAATTCCATCCCGTAACAGTGGCCGATAAGCCACTGTTCGAGTATTATATCCTCTCGTCCGAGGAGCAGAACTGCGACTTTAATTTTGCAAATATTTTCTGCTGGAGCGACACCTACCATAGTGAGGTCGCCGAAGTTGCAGATTTTTTGGTTGTGCGCTTCGACAATGGTGGAGCTAAGAGCTATATGCAGCCTATTGGCAATGGCGATAAGGCGTTGATTTTGGAGTTGTTACGTAAGGATGCGTTTGCTATGCGTACACCCCTGCGCCTCTATGGTCTTTCGACTGAGTGGCGAGAGTTTCTGGAACGAAATTACCCCACGGAGTTCGCTTTTGATGCCCCGCGTGCGTTATGCGACTATATCTACCGTGCCGAGGACTTGGCAACATTGCCGGGACGTAAATATCAACCCAAGCGCAACCATCTCAACCGCTTTGTCGCTCGCTACGATTGGTATGCCGAGCCTCTATCCACAACAAACATCAAGGATTGTATTGAGCTGAATAACAGGTGGCTCAACCTGCGAGAAGTGGGTGATATGGAGCTTGCCGAGCAGCAGGCTATTCATCGAGCCTTCGACAACTTTGGCGCACTCGGCTTGCGTGGATTGGTCCTCTATGTCGATGGTGCGCCTGCAGCATTCTCCTATGGCACACCAATAACACAAAAGACCTTCTGTACCCATATCGAGAAGCACGATAGCGAAATTGAAGGTGCTGCGGTGATGATAAATCGTCTGATGGCGCAGTCGCTCGAGGAGGAGTTTGAGTTTATAAACCGTGAGGATGACCTCGGTTTGGAGGGGTTGCGATTTGCGAAGATGTCGTACCATCCAATGCTACTTCTCGAGAAGATTTCGGCTCTGCATCTTACGGAGGAGCAGCGCGAAATGCGGGAGATGTGGCACGATATATTCGAGGATGAGATGGCCGAAATAGATTCGTTCTTTGTGCGACACATCGATGCTATGCCATTGATACACAAAGAGAACGGAGAGGCCGTGTCGATGCTGCATATCGTACCGCTACAGATGTGGGGAAAGAGAGTTGCCTACATCTATGCCGTAGCCACAAAGCCCGAATATCGTGGGCGAGGAGTCGCTACCAAGTTGTTGAAGGAGGCGTTGCGGCGAATAGATGCAAGTGGCGATTTTGATGTGGCGGCACTTATTCCGAGCAGTTTCGACTCGAAACGATTGTACGAAAAAGTTGGCTTTGTTGATACCCGGAGCGCGATGACATTCCCGGATAATGACTACCTCGGCACAGGCTCTGTAGCGCACGATTTGGCAATGGTGCGAGAGTGTCGCGCAAGCGAGCGCGAGTAGGGGGCTCTATCGCTCCACCTTCTTGGCCAAGCCTCCCTCCGAGGTCTCGCGGTAGAGCGATGGCAGATTGTGTCCCGTCTCGTGCATTACTTCCACAACCTTATCAAACGACACCAGGTGCGAGCCATCCGAAAGTGTGGCATAGGTGTTGGCATCAAAGGCTCGAGCTGCGGCAATGGCATTTCGCTCGATACAAGGTACCTGTACCAAACCGCATACAGGGTCGCAAGTGAGTCCCAAGTGGTGCTCCAAACCCATCTCTGCAGCGTACTCTATCTGTGCAGGGGTTCCGCCAAAGAGCTGACAAGCTGCCGCAGCAGCCATAGCGCAAGCGACACCAATCTCACCCTGACACCCTACTTCGGCTCCCGAAATCGAGGAGTTGGTCTTTACCACATTGCCGAACAATCCCGCAGTTGCCAATGCCCGTAGGACACGGATACGAAGGAAGCCTCGCGAGGTTGTAAGGTGGTAGATCACCGCAGGCAAAACACCACACGAACCACAGGTCGGAGCAGTAACTACCGTGCCACCTGAGGCGTTCTCCTCGGCTACGGCAAGTGCGTAGGCGTATATCTTTGCACGAGTGGAGAGCGAGTCGGTAAAGCTCTTCGACTTTACGAAATAGGTGCTGGCCTTGCGTGCAACCTTGAGTCCTCCGGGCAATACGCCGTCGTTGTTTAGGCCGCGCTCTACGGTCTCGCACATCACGGTCCAGATATTATCCAGATAGTCCCAAATCTCCTTGCCTTCGCAATCCTCCACATACTCCCAATAGGTCTTACCCTCGCGGTAACACCACTCCTTAATCTCGGTGATGGTGTTCATAGTGTAGATTTGAGGTTTGTCGGCCGGCTTGGTATCCTCGTTCGCCAAGGCCCCTCCGCCGATGCTGTAGATTACCCACTCGTCGAACACTTTGCCCCCTCGCAACGCCTCGAAGCGCATCCCGTTGGGGTGGAATGGCAATACAACCTCCGCCTTCCATAGAATCTCGGTGGGTGCTACGGGTTGCAGCACCGACTCTATGGCCTTGTCGGTCAAGTGACCTTTACCCGTAGCGGCAAGCGAACCATATAGCGTTACACGAAAGGCCTCTGCATCGGGACAACGCTCCAAAAACAGCTCTGCTGCACGCTTTGGGCCCATTGTATGGCTGCTCGACGGGCCATTTCCTATCTTGAATAACTCCTTTAACGACTCCATATCAGAAAGATTAATTTTGACAAAGATACGCAAAAATTGCAATTGTTGTACAAAAAAAGGGTGTCCAAAAGGAACACCCCTATCTGCGATATTAATAAGTCTCGCTTAATTACTTGATACGCTCGTAGTACTCACGAGTGCGGGTATCAACGCGAATCTTGTCGCCTGTGTTGATGAACAAAGGCACCTTGATAGTAGCACCGGTGTTTACGGTTGCCGGCTTCAACGAGTTGGTCGAAGCGGTATCACCCTTGATACCTGGCTCGGTGTAGGTTACCTCCATATCAACGATTGGCGGCAACTCGGCTGCCAAAACTACATCCTTGTCAGTGTGGTACATAACCTCAACGATCTGACCATCGGCCATAAGGTCGTAGTTGTCGATGAGCGACTTCTCGATGTTAATCTCCTCGAAAGTCTCGGTGTGCATAAAGTGAGCACCGAGGTCATCCTCATAGGTGAACTGGTATGGACGACGCTCAACACGTACCTGCTCGATCTTGATTCCTACCGACGAGAAGGTGTTCTCGAGAACGCGACCGTTCTCCAAGTTCTTGAGCTTCGAACGAACGAATGCCGGGCCCTTGCCGGGCTTGCAGTGCTGGAAATCGACAACAAGGAATGTCTTGCCATCCATCTCGATGCACATACCGATTTTGATATCAGCTGCTGTAATTGTCATACTCTTTATATTTTATTATGTATTAGAAATTTCCGGCTGCAAAAGTATAAAAAACTTTACAAACAAGCAAAAAAATTGAAAGATACCACATTATAGCCACCGCCAAGACCCCCAACGAGGTTGTAAAATGTGTAATTTTGGAGGTTTTGAAGAACAATGTATCCGAATTTAACATATCTTTGCACCGCAGTTTTTTTGAGCTGCATAGTTAGGTTATAAGTTTATTGCAGTTGCTTTTTATTATGAAATCTCGTTTTTCTATCGATTTCAGTCCGAAATTATTCTACACCATTCGCCACTATGACCGCGCAAAGCTCATGAAGGATATTATGGCGGGTATCATTGTGGGAATTGTGGCTATTCCACTCGCCATCGCTTTTGGTATCGCTTCGGGTGTAGGCCCTACCGAGGGTTTGATTACCGCTATTATTGCGGGATTTATAGTCTCGGCCCTTGGTGGCTCGCGTGTGCAGATTGGTGGCCCGACAGGTGCTTTTATCGTCATCATCTACGGCATAATCCAAGAGTTTGGCGTTGGAGGCCTTGCTATAGCTACCATTATGGCGGGAATTATGCTTATCTTGATGGGCGTCTTTAAGCTGGGCACCATTATCAAGTTTATGCCCTATCCTATTATCGTTGGATTTACCGCAGGTATTGCCGTAACAATCTTCTCCACACAGATTAACGACCTGCTCGGCCTCGGCATCGAGGATGTTCCGGCAAACTTCATCGATAAGTGGAAGTGCTATTTCGAGAATATAGACAAGACAAATTGGTGGGCTTTGGGAATAGGCCTTGCCTCGATTCTGATTATTGTCGGCACTCCGTACGTGTCGAAAAAGATGCCGGGCTCGCTGCTCGCAATAGTTATTATGACAGCACTATGTTGGGCTTTGGAGCACTTCGGGGTGATGGCGCAGGATTCGGTAAAGACTATCGGCGACCTCTATAAATTGCCATCGGGCCTCCCTTCATTCCAAATCCCTGCTCTCGAGTTGAAGGAGGGCGTAACCCTCTGGGGCACTGTTCAGTCGTTGCTCCCTACGGCCTTTACTATTGCAATGCTCGGAGCTATCGAGTCGCTGCTCTCGGCAATGGTCTCGGATGGTGTTATCGGTTCACGCCACAACTCCAATACCGAGCTTATGGCGCAGGGTGTTGCCAATGTGGTTGTTCCGTTTTTTGGCGGTATTCCTGCTACGGGAGCCATAGCTCGAACAATGGCAAATATAAACAATGGCGGTCGTACCCCTATTGCGGGTATTGTTCATACCATTGTTTTGTTGCTTGTGTTGCTCTTCTTGGGCGATTTGGTCGGCATTATTCCGATGCCATGCTTGGCAGGTGTACTGATTATGGTATCCTACAATATGAGTGGTTGGCGCACTATCCGTTCCATGTGCCGTCAGTCGCGCTCGGATATTGCAATCCTCTTTACGACCATGCTCCTCACCATCATCTTCGACCTCACAATCGCTATCGAGGTAGGCCTGATTCTGGCTGTTGTACTCTTTGTACGCCGTATTATGGAGACCTCGAATATCTCGGTTTTGCGTGATGAGATGGAGATTCATCACGACGGTGAGGAGGGAGATGTGCAGCTTGCAATTCCTGCCGGAGTGGAGGTATATGAGATTGATGGTCCGTTCTTCTTTGGAGTGGCGACAAAGTTCGAGGAGATGACCTCTATGCGCAATGCAATGCCAATCCGTATTATCCGTATGCGCAAGGTGTCGTTTATCGATTCGACAGGAATCCACAACCTCGAGATATTTATCGACTCTGCACTCAAGGAGAAGCAGCGCGTAATCCTTTCGGGCGTAAACAAGAAGGTTTATAACTCAATCGAACGTGCCGGAATAGTGGCAAAGATAGGCAAGGAGAATGTTCTCAACAACATCGACCAGGCCCTTGCTCGCGCCGAGCAACTCGCAAACGAGCTCTAACCGAGGCTACAGAGTAAGGGTGCCCAAAAATGAAGTGACCCCAAAAGTTTGGACAAAAAACTTTTGGGGTCACTTCAAAACTAATTCATCTCTTTTTTCCTAATCATCTGTGACAAAACTTCAATTCTTTTGTTCGGTGTTTGGGAAATAATAGGAGAGGAGAATGAGAAGATAAGAGGAGTGAGGAATGTGTTAGGTGTAAATAAAAACTCCCCAAGATATGATGGGGAGGGATAGGAGTAGGGATGAGTGCTTAATACAACAATCCAAATGCCCACAAAGGAATTTCATTATTAGAGGCATACTCTATATCATCCTTAACAATATAGGCATTTTCAACATCTTTGATTTGTTGATGGCCTTTCTTCTTTCCTCCTACTTCAAATGTATATTTTCTATCAACAATAAAATCAGCAGCAGGTGATGATGTAATATCAAACATTGGGCTGACCATTGACAAAAAGGCACACTCCCTTGCATTGCCAATATTGGTAAGCTCACCAACAAGTGCATAATAGAGATTTGTATTATTTAAGTAAACCTTTTCTACTTTACCAAGAGAACTGATACCAAATGTACCATCCCTCAAAATAGTGATAAGCTGAGCCTTCTCCAAATAAACAAACAAATCTGCAACTAACTTTCTGTTGATATCAATATCCTTTGCAATCTTACTATAATTAGGCTTAAATGGCACTGACTGGGCTATTATATACATCAACTTTTTCAATGACCTTGCTGTTGATACAGACATTTCAGCAAAATCCTTAATATCCTGCTCTAAAATTTGATTTACAATCATTTGCAATCTCATATAATACCCAGGCTCAACACAGAATGGGTAGTATCCCTCTTTTAAATACTCCTTAAAAAGAGCAACAGGTTTATGCTCTGTTCTTGGGAATACAATATTGTTGTTTAGGATATCCCCTAATGTGTGCACAGGTATCTCAATGCCTTTGGCAATAAGTAGATATTCTCTAAAAGAGAGTCCTGCTAATCTGTATTCAAGTTTCCTTCTGGATAGGTCTGCACCACCCTTTTCAAGTTCAAGAATAGAGGAGCCTGTATATACAACTCTTAAGTTGGGATATTGGTCATAGATATTTTTAATCTCTGTTGACCAATTATCATATTTGTGGATCTCGTCAATATACAATGCTTTACCCCCATTAAGATGGAAGTTGTGAGCCAACTCTACAAGTGTATGTGATGACAAATATATATCATCAGCAGATATATATAAAGTAGTGCTGATGTCTTCATACAACTTTATGTGTTGTAATACCATAGTGGATTTACCAACACCTCTTGCTCCCAAGATGGCAATAAGTTGAGCCCCCCATTCTATGCTATTATGAAGATACCTTACATATTTAGTTGGTGTCAAATCCAACTTCTGTAAAAATCTTTGTCTTAATACTTCCATAACTCTTGTAGTTCAATGCAATAGCAAAGATAATGAAAAATTGTAATATACATATACCAAAAATGAGAAAAATTGGCATATGTAAATTACAGTCTGCACAGTGTGTCTTGTAATATGCTGATTTACAATAAGTAATGTTTGTAAATTTTTTAACACGTTTTCCTATCTTAATAGTATGTATTGCACTAAAAATAGACAAATGCTATGCACATCTCCCCAGCATAGGTCTTTTTGTATTGATATAGTTATAGACCTTTTGGGTGATATCAAATGGGATATCCTATCTGTCGAAAAATTGGACATTGCAACAAGGGTATTACTATTCCACACCAATTGTACCTCAAGCAAAAAGGTGCCGAATTTCTCGACACCTTTCCTTGATTGCTATTCATCTTGCTAAGGCATATCGTAGGTTATTATCCACAAGTACCAATTTCGGTTACTTGTGCTATTCGATATCTGCACCGCAGTGTTGCTTGTCTGGCGGAGGTAGACCGTTTGCGTCTGCCAGCCCGAACGTATCGAGGCCGAGATACGAATATAGTTACCCGATTTCGCAATGTTGTAATTGGTTGCGGTAGAGCTGAAGGATACATTTCCGTTTGTTCCATTCAAGTACGTATCTCGTGCAACACTCTTTATGTTATTTCCCTCAACGGTAAACAGGTTGTAGTAGTTGCTCGCAATGTTTGCAGCGAGGGTTGTGCCCTCCGCTGTAAGGTAGGTCGATGTGTAGGCGGCATTCTGCAACATATAGAGGGTATTTCCGCTTGTATCAACATTTGTTGTGCGATTGCTGAATGTCAAACCATAAACGGTAAGAGGCTGCAACATCTCGGCTTTGCTCTTGTCGTTTACGGTTACCTCAACCTCCATATCGTAGATACCCTTTGTGGTCTTGCTCCACTCGACATACCAGGTTGTATTTGACACCTCAGTACCATTGAAATATCCGCTTCGTGTTGCTCGCACACCATCTATGAAAACAGACGAAGGGTCTGCGCCTGCCGAGATGTTCACATAGTAGCGAATCTTCTCGCCCACAACCACAAAGTTTCGCTCGTCGTTATTAATCGAGCTGTTGATCGAGTCCTCCCAATGGCTGAATTGCACCTTCAATACCGACTTAACCAATGTAACCTCCTCGGTGTATACAAGTCCGTGTTCGTTGCGGACAACCATATGTAGGACAACACCATTGTCATCACAGTCGGATGGGGTGATATAGGAGACTGTACCCTCCAATTCATAGGCACCATCACCCTCGATGGTACGAATAACTCGTTCTCTCTCCTCGCCCGATGTTGTGGTATAGTTTGCCACAATGGTCACCTCCTCGATTGCGCTACCATATGAATGCGACTTATACGAGATGGTCATCTGGGTATTGGCAACAAGGTTTCGCATCGAAGGGGTCAATGTCGCTGTAATACTACCAATCTTCTCATCCCTGACGCATCGTATTGGTGTTGCGGTACGACGATTAGCATAGTCGATATGCAGATTGCCACTATAGGAGCCAACATTTGTCTCGTTCCACGACGACTCCTTGGATATATATATGCGTGAGCGGTGCATATACTGGCTTATATTGCCATTATTCTCGGCATCGGCATCGTCGCAATACATCGAGGATTGATAGTCGCCCTTCTGTCCCACGTACTTCCACGCACATACCAGTGAGTTCAGGCCGACATCAACACCCTTGAATCCCGCATATGGGAAGAAGAACTGCACGCCATTTATGGTGCGAGTATAGCCATAAGTGCCTACCGAGCCGCTACCCATACTAAACAGCGCTCCAAGCTCACTACTTGGCACACGATAGCCATAAGGGCAAGGGTCGTAGATGGTCTTTGTGGTCATACCTGTGGCCATATTATAGCCCCAAAGGAAGTCGTAACGCTGATGTGTCCAGTTGAAGATATAGGACAATGGCTGTGCTGTAGGCAGAATCAGGTACATCGGATTCTCCACTCCGTTCTGCAGGGATGGTTGTGCAAACTGCACCACCTCGGCTGCCGTCTTTTCGTCCGACGAGAAGTCGTAGTACGGAGCTGTATTGAGGTTAATTGGCGAGTAGTTGTATGTAGGAGGTCCCATCGAAGGGTCCTTGCGCCCCCACTGATAGTACAAGCCATATGTTGCCAATGCGCTCTCTGCGCTGTTGCAGGTGGCCGCCGTAGCACCAAGGTTTCTGTCGAGGAAGGTTATCGTATGCTCGCCGATGGTTACAGGTTGCTCTGCGGGGTGATCTGTAATCCATATATGCCACGACCACAGCACCTTTCCCTCCGCGTCATAGACCGCAATGACAGCATTGCCTCGGGCCGAAGTGTCGGGCAGCTTGAAACGGGCATATCCATACTTTAGCTCCACATCCGTGATAAGTCCGAGCTGGCTCTCCCACAACAGGTGTGCGGTGACAGGGTTTATGCGCTCGGAGGTTGGATAGAGCGTCTGAGCACCCGACGAGATGATTCCCGACTCGCCATTACCCACAATCCTTGCGAGGAAGCAATATCCATCGTAGATGTCGTTGCCATTGGCATCCTTCAACTCATCCGGAGCCACCACATAGCAGTTTGCCAACTTAAAGGTTGAGACCTTGTTCAGGTCAAGCTCCTCCTCGCTAACCTCAAACTCGTGCAGGCGCGAGAGGTCGTAGTAGCGCTCATCACCCTCCTTCTCGAGGATTGCACCGATTGTTCCATTGGTCTGGAAATTGAGCTTTACATCGTAGATGTAGCCCGCCTCGAAGATGTCTACAATGCTCTCCTTGCCGTCGGTACCCTTGACCTTGTGCTTAGCCTTGATAATAGTGTTGTAGACTCCCGACGAGGTGTGAATCTCCAACTCCACATCGCGGTTAGGCTCGACCAGCGAGTAGCCGAGATAGTGGTCCTCTTTCGACGAGGAGCCCTCCATCTGGACAGGATATTTCGCCGAGTCGTGATAGTCGGGATGGTTCGAGTCGTTGTCGAACATCGGAGTCGTTACAATCGGCAGATTGTCGTAGTCGCCCCAGTTGTAAACCTCGCCAAATTCCCCTATGCGAGTAGGCAGCCACACCTTGCACGATGTAGGCTGGTTGCGAATAATAACATTGGTGATCTCGCCCCACATCAGAAGGTTCTGAGGGCTCTGGTCAGCATATGCTGTTACACGAATAGCCGAACGATAGTGGCGATAGGTGAAGTAGTTAGAGTAGGATGGCGCGGTGAAATTGTGGCCGAAAGGCTCGCGATAGATGTTGCTTTTGTCCGTTGGATGGATATCGCTCTTGTGCGGAGAGGCGGGGTTGTACTTGTGCCACGACTGACCTTCGCACACATTGCTGATCATCAAATCTGTCTCACCATCAAGACCTTTGAACTGCAGTGCCACCACCTCGGTAGGTGTTCCGTCGATATTGACAGTTTCGTTAAGTCGCACAGCATCAAACTCCGAGAAGTCGAACTGGGCAGTTGCCGGTACTCCCTCCTTGCGGGGGAGGCGACAGTTCATCGGATACCAGCCGACCATTCTTGTGTGGTAGAAATGGGTGGTATCACGGTGGATTACACCATCGATCTTCTCCTCCACGATATTCATCTTGTAGGATTGCTCCGGAGCGAGCGAGACCGAACGATAGTGGATGCCTTCGGTGTTATCAGGCGATGAGATTACTGTCGATTCGAGTAGCAGAGCCTTGTTCCAATTTGTGTGATATGGTGTTGTCGGATCATTTCCTGTGAAGGTGTATAATCCATCATTTATACCATCCAAATCCTCGTCCAAGCGGAGAAAGTTCGAATCCATCTGCTTGGTCGTAATCTGGTCTATCAACGAGCGCACTGCGATGCCGGCACTCTTTGCACGCGACACATTCGGCGACTCAACCACGCACGATGGGGATATTGTCGAAGATGTGTTCAGCGAGGCGTTGTTGCCTATCTCCACACTTTGCAAACCCTCACCGGCAATCTCGCACGAAACAGAGATTGAAAGCGTGGTCAATATCATCAATATAGTATATATCCTTCTCATATCCATCTTCTCCTATTACTCTTTTTGACAACGGGCAGGCATTCCGTAAGCCGGTCCACAACCATCACCACCAGAGTTGGCAATCTGCCCCGTGTAGGTGTTGGTATAGATATAGGAACGGGTGTTGTACTGACCCATTGGCATACCCGTAACCAGGCGGCCCTGTTGTCCTACATCCTCGTAGCCTCCGTCTTGTGGGTGTCTATAGCCCATAAACGGATACCACGACCTATCGAAGTTCGCCTTGTTGAAGACCAATCCATAGCTATCGAAGTTCTGCTCTCCATTGCCCAGGTTGATATTTCCGCCATTCTCGCCATAGGTGTAGCCCTGATTGTTGCCATAGCCCCACGCGTGGTGGAATGGAGTTCGGTAGCCCGGAGGGCAAGGGTCGTGCATCGTCTTCGAGAAGGTCTGACCCTGAATCGAGTAGTCCTTCACCGCGTAGCCCCACAGTGCCACATTGGTATAACCATCGGCAAAGGTTGACGGGAACCAACCGCAGGTGTTGTTTCCGCACATCGAAGTACTCTTGTAGAATACCATCGGATTTTGCGTAGCCACAGGTATTGTAGCAGCAGCTGCCGTATCTATGTCGGTGCGGCTTGACCAGGCACCGGTGTTATAGTTCTTAATCCAATACTTCGATGACTTTGGTTTGCCACTAACAGTTTCATCGCCAGAGTTATATGCCGGAGGGCCCATAATAGGGTCCTTGCGCCCCCACTGATAGTAGAAACCGTATGTTGCCATACGCTCGTTGGTATTTGCGAACGACAACTTGCTCACCGCTGTGTTCGGAGTTGTGGTTGCACCGATGTTGCGATCCATAAAGGTGTAGTTTCCAGTGATGAGATCGACAGGCTTGTCGGTAAACCATATATGCCACGACCACAAAATCTCGCCATCGACATCGTATGCTGCCAGGCCCACATTTCCCTCGTGGAACTCTCCGACGTGGAACATCACATAGCCTTCGCTATCCAGCTCGCCATTGTTGAGAATCTGCATAGGCAACATATTGTCAACGTCGCTTGCATCTCCCGTAACCTTGGTGAAATCGCCCTGCCACCACAAGAAATCGACCTTTGCAGGGGCAATGGTAGTTGATAATCCACCGTTAATCTCGGCGGTGGTTGTACCACCCAGCGGAAGGAGTGAGCCTACGCCATTGCCTCGTACCGAAGCCTTGAATTTGTAGTAGCCGGCACGATGTACCATATAGCAGTTTGCTGTCTGCGAGGCGCTCAGATTTGTTACAATAGCTGTCGAGTGGCTCGATACACAGCGCACGGGCAAAGCACGATTGCGATGGCTCTCCGAAGAGTTCCAGCCGGCATTGCCACTTGCTGTATAGCGCAACTCGTATGGTGGAGTGTTATTCGCTCTCAAATCTATGGCACTCGACCATAAGCGCACAATATCACGGGTGAGGTTCTCCGCACCGTCGCTCTCGATGTAACCCTGGAATGGATACCACACATTGTTCGAGGCAACCGAGAGATTCACACCCTGACCACTGTGCCAACCTCCACTTCTCTCATAGTTGGCGATATTCTGCCATACTCGCATATCGGCAACCATATATCCCGGAGGACAAGGGTCGTACATCGTCTTTTCGAGGTCGGTATGCTCGTTCTGATAGCCCCACAAGGCGTTGTTCTTTGTCGCCAACCAATCGTAGCGGGCGCTATATCCGCTTCCGTACATAGTCGTAGGATTCGCCACAGCCTCCTCGACCGTAGCCACCTGACGTGAGGTACTTGGTACCTTCGACACCGCTCCATAGACACCCGACGATGCCGGCTTAAATGGCGTTGGACGGCCCCACTGATAGTACAATCCATCCATTCCGTCTCCACCATCAGGCTCACAAGAGGTGGCACCAAGGTTTCTGTCCTGTACGATATAACCGTTAGGGCAACCTTGCGCCTTGACTCTATCGGTAAGCCATATATGCCAAGTCCAGAGGATGTTACCACCCTCCTCGTCGTAGGCTGCAATCACCACATTACCCTCCGAAAGCAGACGCTTATCCCCTTTGTCGTTCGGATTACCCTGCACGTGGAACAGGACTCTGCCCAGCGACAACTCGTGCATATCGAGTGTCAAGGCCTTGCGTTGTACGCCATCAACAGTAATCATAGGCGTATCGTCCCAGAGGATGTCGATATAGCCGGGGTTGAGCGAGGTGTTGCCCCCAACAAGCGAATTGTCGCCATTACCCTTCACCGTACCATCAAAGCAATAACCATAATTTGCCGAGTTTACGATATAAGAGTTTGCTGTTTCGTAGTTTGAGAGGTTGTAGAACATATCTACATCTACCTCCTGTTCAACCACCTCGTCGTGGCGCTTCCAATCGCTAACCGACACATCGGCATTTATCAAACCGTGATTCGAGAATCGCAATACGATATCGTAGGCGTGTCCCGCCTTGAAGTTGCGGGCAATCGAGACTCTCTGGCGAGCCGTTGCCGCACTTGTCGAGAGCGAGATGTTGAGCATTCCCCCTGTCGGAGGTGCTGCCACACACTTTGCCACCATACGACGATTCGACAGACCTACAGGAATCTTCTCGCCCGGCGAGAAGTAGATGTTGTTATTCTCGTCGGAGAGGTTCAGAGTTTGGCTGCCCTCGTAGGCTATGCCGAAGAGCCCCTCATCATCGGTCGGGAGTGTAAGCACGCACGATGTCGGAAGCTCCTCAATCTGCATATCTTCGAGCGCACCCCACGCCATAGATTGGGTAGTGCCCTCCTCCTGCATCGTATATACATAAATTCTATACACACAGAGTGCGTGGTCGAACTTCATCAACTCGAAACCCTCGGTTTGCGATCCTGTGGTGACATTTCCATAGAGGATGTCCGAATCTCCCGTAATAGGGATTCGCACCGTCGTAGCCTTCGACGTGGAGTTATATTCGTAGCCCTCTTCGTCCGGACGCCAAGGTTGCCAAGCCACATACTTCACATAGTCGGTAGTGTTGTAGAAGAACTGCGCTGCACTCGTAAATACGATATCGCGAATATAGCTATTGTTCGGATTTGGCAGCCCCATCTCGGCAAGGATAGGCTCACCACAATTTACGAATGCGGGGTAGGAGAGCGAGTAAACCTCGTCAATACGCGCCATACCTATCGAGATGACCGTATCGGTAGCAGCATCAATGATACCACTTGTGGAGTTGGCATTGCCGCGTGTCGAACTTGGCGAATAGACAATGTTTGGCGAGTAGCCCACATCGGCCCACAACCTCACACGCTTCGAGTCGAGGTTCTGCACCTCCTCGCTATGGTCGTTCAGACAGCCCACAGCAACGAGTGCCACAGCCATCATTAGCGATATATATATCACGAATCTCTTCATCTCTGCTCCTCCTTAATGTATCTCTGGCAACACAGTACCTTCGATATAATCGACATTTATCCAATCCTTGACCACACCTTCGAGGTTCACACCCGAGTCGATGGTTGCCGTATAGATAACACGATGGCCCGATTGGTAGTTGATAGGGTTGTAGTTGAAGAGGTAGAACTCCTCGCTATGTGCCACAAAGTTATCGGGGCTATCGGCCGTCACCTTCTCGTTAATCTCGTACTCTATGGTAAGTTTGGTGCTTGCAGTAATCTGCTGAGGGATGCACATTATCTTCATCACCGCCTCGGTATTCTCGCGCTCGTCGCCAATTATGGTTGTCGATGTTGGCGCAAAGGTGTATGCTACGCTATTCGAACCCGAAGGTGTTGTCTGCCATACATTGCGCTCGCCCGAGTTGGCTATCGCCTGCGCTGTACACTTCATCGACCCCGACGTGTAGATATTCTCGAAGGTCATCCTCTTCAATCGCGCATCGAACATATTGCCTCGCACCACATATATCTCTACCAGCGACATTGCGTGCTCGAGGTAGAGCTGCACGATAGGCTTCATCGCACCATCCGCCACCTTGTAGGTGTAGGAGAGGAGGAAGTCTATCATCGCCGCCTCGTTGTAGGTGGTAGGTTGCTGCACCTCTATCTCGAGAGCATCCTTTCCGTTTACGAGGGTCAGACCATTCATTGTGTTGTAGGCATAACCGTAGAAGGAGTAGCTGCTACCCTCCACCCAGCTGCGCTTGGTCGAAGGAAACCACTTACCCGTAGCCACATCGCGAGTGATGGGGGCGTTGTTATAGATGCGTGAGGTATTGTTCTGCACGCCATAGATATAGACCGATCGGTTGTTTATATCCTCCTGCGTCATTGCACCTCGCTGGATATGCTCGGCATTGAAGGCAATCTCGCCCGATTGTGTGATTGTAATCTCCTCGCCAACGCTACTGCACGCCGACAATGTCAGCACTGCAAACAATAGAATATATACTCTCTTCATACTCTCTCCCTCTATAAATCAACATAGTGGTCAATCCAATCAACAACCCTGACCTCGGTGGTTATGGTGTTGTCGGTGATGGTCAAATTGTATTCGTACTTCTCGCCCGACTTCCACTCGGTAGGCACCGAAGGGCTCGCAAGTCGTCCAAGTTGTATGTTTCGTATGGCATACTCGGCATCGCCCTGCTTCTTATACTCGAGGTGGAGCGTTACATCGGTCTTGTAGATGGTCTGGGGCAATACCAATATTGTACCCACATCGTAGAGTGGATGTCGTACATCGAGGTTTACCGGCAAGCCATTGTCTGGCAGGGTGCAAGCGCCGCCAAATGCTTGCGACAGCTCGTTTAGCACCGTCTCGCTCAGAATCCACTGCGCCGAGCCATTTGCTCCAAAATGGAAAGAGCCGACATTGTGCAAACCCACCAGACGGATATTGCGTACATCAATCAATGTGGCATTCGATGCGTTGATGATATTGAACTGCAACGCCGCACAGGCGTGGCGGAAGTTGAGGTGTACGGTGGAGAAGTCCTCCTGCTCGGCTAGGTTACGCTGTGCCGAGGCGTACAACAGATCGGGGCCACCCGTGGTTGCCTCGTAGTTGCCAAGCACCACTCGTCCCTCTGCGTCAGAGAAGGTGCAAGGGGCTTCGTATGGGCATACGGCACAGAAATTATACGAGGCCTTCGATATCCAATACTGGGTGTTGTTGTAGTCCCAGCAAGGTGTCTCGGCCGCGGTATTGTAGAATAGTCGCTCGGCATCGAAGAGACGCACGGTGTTACCATCGAGAGTATAGGTACCAAAGAGCTTGAGCTCCTGCTGTTGCAGCCCCTCAACGCCCTCGATGAGAGCGCGGCCATACTGCGAAGCGAAGCCAATCTCGGTCAACACATCATTACCTATCGGTTTCGCTGTTTCACAACTTGCCAAAACCAACAATGCTAATACTATTGTCAATACCTTACGCATAGTCCTTTTTTCTAACTTTTAGCCATTAGCCACCGGCCCTTTTTTTGCGCCGTTTATTAGTACCTGAGGGGGCGATCAAACCCCCACAGGTTAAAGTTTTGTAAAAATTAGATTGTGATGTTACCGCCATCAACTGGAATCCAATCCTCAACTGTGCAGTCAAAGATAATCTCGTTCACGTTGATAGTGTAGTTGTAGGTGTACTTGTAACCCATCTCCCAGTTGCCCGAAAGAGTGTGAGTGTAAGTGTGCTCGTGACCATCGATAGTGTAAACGATAACGATCCTGGTCTGTGCAGCAGGGATTACGAGAACTGGCTGTGGAGCAAATGGAGTATCAGCCTCGAGGGTTGCGTCCAAAGTGCCATTCTCAACACCGGTTGTAGTCTCTGGCAAGAAGTAGCGAGAGATTGGCAAACCTGCCTGCCAAGTAGCCTCGCTCTTTGCACCAACTGCAGGGGTTACAGTCAAGATACCCGACAAGTTCACATCCTTAACAGCAACATTCTTAACGATAACGGCAGCAGCCGAATCGGTCTTCTTGAAAGTCACGTTAAGCTGAGCGTAAGCGTGGTGGAAGAGCAATGGCTGAGCCGAAGTCTGTGGAGCCTCAACGCTGAGGAGGTCCGAGAAGACAACATCGTGCTGATCCATCAAGTTGTTGTCGATAGTACCCCAAACAACCTTCTCGATCTCACCGTTAGTCTTGTACGAAGGGGTGATAGACGAGTTTACCGGATAAGGGCAAAGGCCGATGAACTGCATATCACCGCTGGTTGGCCAGTAGCGAGCAGGCTCACCCTTCCACAACTCAGTACCTGCATCGTAAACGAACTTGCCGTTCTCGAAGTAGCTTGAATAGTTACCCGCCTTCGTGTCATCCCATACAGCTGTAACTGAGATTGGGTAGGTCATGTCATCGTTGGTCTGAATGATACCACGAGTTACGGCCGACTTGAAGCCCATCTCCTGCAACTTACCTGTGTAAACCTCTTCAGTTTGAACACAACTGCTCAACGAAACCATCGCTGCTGCAGCAAACAAGAAAATCTTTTTCATAATTTAAATGTTTTAAAAAAATGGTTAATAAAAAAGTTAATTAAAAAAAGTTTGTTAAAAAATGTAAATGTGTAAAAATGTGTTTGCTAAATTGTTCTCCTTTTCTGTTTCGTATTATTTAGAGTTTTTAGGTTATGCTTATTGTTGTTTAGCTCCTCGTTCATTAGATGTCGATATCGTACTCAAACTCCTTCCAATCGTCAACCGTAGGGGCAAAACCACCTCCGACCTCAGGCTTAGGTATGTCTATATCTCCGTTTATCACGATATGTTGCTGAGGGTTATCCTCCATCTGGTCCGATACATCGAAGTTATACATATACGGGTGGCCGGCGATATCGATAAAGAGGATACTCAACATAGCTGCATCGCCACTCGTCTTCTCGCGTCCGAAGGTCTCGAAGCGCGACATTATAGATGCACTACGACGCTGTGCGCTGATAGCATCGAAGTAGATTGCCAAGGGGTCGGTTGAGCGTGTATTTGTGGCAATGAAGTTCGAGCCTACCTGCCCCGAAAGCATCATCGACACGCTTCCTACCCACTCCATACCCGTTACGCCATTGACCTCTACGGTCCAGCTCTCGACAATGGTGCGGGCTGTGGTTTTGATGATAAAGACATCCTCGGTGATATGCTGAGGGATATGGATATTTCGCTCACGCGCCACAAAGAGGTGTCCCGGCGTCACTCGAATATCGTTATACGAAGGTCGGGTCTCGACACGCGACTGCAAATAGCGCGTGAATGGGCTGCGCTGCTGCTCGCTGATCTCATTGGTGTAGGCCTCTACATCACTCCATACATAGTAGTTACGCACTCGCGTCTCGCCCGCCTCGATGTTATAGACAACCATATCGACATCGCCATACGGTGCGAATATGTAACCTCCCTTGCTCGATACGAAGTCGTGGTTGAGATACTCTCCCGTTTCGGCATCGAAGAATGCCACACGCATCAAACCCGGGTCAACATAGTCGTAGTTTACAATCTCCTCCTCGATGGTGAGGTCGAGATATACCCTAAGGTACATATCCTCCATCGGACGACGCTGACACGCCACCGAGATAAGAGCCGCCACAACGACGAGCAGTATGTAACGCACTCTACTCATCGTCGCACCTCCTTGTCGTTTGGTTTAACTCTCTGGAAAATTGGCACTACGAGCGAGACATTCGCCTTGGTAGGGCCGAAGAAGCCTATACTCTTGGTTATCTTGTCGCTGATAAGCGGACCATTGGCCTCGATTACGGAGTATTGTCGCGCTTGCGAGTAGATAAAGCCCAGACCGATAGAGAATTCGAAATGTACCGACTTTTTCTTGCCTACCGCCATTGCGTAGGTGTAGTCCACGCCCACATTCACAAACTCGCCCTGATGGCCGTGGAAGTTGCGCTCGAAGTCGTAGTAGCCCATATAGCCGTACAAACCTATCGAATGGCCCTGAAGGCGGTCAAATACGGTTCTGTTCTTGCCAAACCAGTAGCGGCCCTCGATACCCCAGGCGAGCAACTCGAAACAGTTCTTGTTGTCTCTCTTTGGCCATACCCAAGGGTAGTAGTAGTCGGCCCCCACCGACCAATTGTTTCCTATAGGCACCTCGACACCAAAGTTGAGTGCCGGAACCAACAAATTGGAGCGCAACGCAACAACAGGATAGCGCACAACATCGCTTTCCGCAATCTTTGTCGTTGCAGGGGCCGCCTCCAAGCTCGAGGCACCAATGCCCGCACCACTCTTGCCCTTGAGGACCACCTCCGAAGGCACCAGAGGCTGCTCCGCCGCAAACCTCTTCTGCTGAAGGCACAAATCGTCCGACGACATCTTGATATCGAGTGCCATAGGCGAGCCCTTTGGAGCAAGGTCGGCAAGCTCTACAATGCGTATAACCGCCGCATTTCGCGCACTTGCCATATGCTTCTCGACAAGGATTCGGTAGGTTGCTCCATTATCCAGAGCACGCAACATCTCCTCCTTGGCATCGTGCGAACGATTCGAGCGAATTATCTCGATTACCTTATCGCGGTTGGGGTGGTTGTAGTTTGCAATGATTTCGCGAGAGAAGGAGTCCCAATCCTCGCCATTCGATACAGCCTCGATACGGATGCGCTCACTACCCTTGATGGTGTAGAGGTAGTCGCGTACAACTTGGGCACGGCGCAGAGCCAATCGCGTATTGTACTCCTCCTTGCCGAGTGGAGAGGCGGCACCGTCAACGACGATGGCGCGCGTCGAGAACTCCTCTTGCAGCAAGGTCTGCATAAATTGGGTAATCTCCTGCAGGGCTACAGCGTTATCGCCATACGAAGCATCGAGGCGCGAGCTGTTGTTGGCAAAGCCGATGGCTATCTTGTACGATGTCGCGGGCGCACCCTCGCGCGCGGACGCAAAAGAACTACCGAGGTTTTTTGCCTCGGTATTCTGCGCCCAAACTACCACGATGGATGTAAGGGTGAGAATTAGATAAACGAATATATTTCTAACTAATCTCACTTTTGTACAAGCTCAGAAAAATCAAAGATTTTCTATTCTTCTGTTTGCTCCTAATTTCGAATCGCAAAGTTACAAATTTTTCTCCCAAAAATAGCATATTTATTCCAAAATTTACCCCCCCCCTCTGAATTTTTCTATATAACATCCACATAATCAACAAGATACATTAAGCCGTAAATCATGGTCTCCAAACACAAAAAACGAGTGTATCCAAAAAAACGGAATTATATAGTTTAGTGTTGTAAAAAATCGTCATTGTGAAGGAGCGTAGCGACTGCGACAATCTCCCTTATATTTTTATTAAATTAACAGCGGGAGATTGACCTCCGGTCTTCACTGCTCCGCCTCGGCAAAGTCTGCAAGCAGCCTCTACCCTCGGCTTAATCGCAGCGGTGCCACGAGCCTATCGGCTCTCGCAATGACGCTCTTGTTTATTATCAACAACACTAAACTATATAATTCCGAAAAAAATGTACTGACCCCAAAAGTTTTTTGTCCAAACTTTTGGGGTCACTTCAAAACTTGTTGGGCACCCTTATTTATACCTCCCTCTGCAAGTAAACTTGCTCCATAGCCATAAAACACAAAAAGATGTCGAAAGACATCTTTCTGCTTCGTAATCTTGGGGTGGAAGATGGGATTGGCTACTCCGCTCGCTTACGCTCGTTTCGCTTAACGCCTTTCCCCTCTGCTCGCCGCAGGGGCACTTTCGAAGTTTGAAAGTGTCTGCGCCACTATTTTTTATTATGCCTAGCCTTTCGTGAACAAGTTTCCGCGGCTATGCAAATAAAAAAGCCTTGCGATGCAAGGCTTTCAAACTTCGGGTGGAAGATGGGATTCGAACCCACGACCTTCGGAACCACAATCCGCAACTCTAACCAGCTGAGCTACATCCACCATCTAAATCCCTCTCGGAATCGGGTACAAAAGTAATACACTTTTTTGCAATGTCCAAATTTTTCGCGAAAAAAGTGAAATATTATCCTCTTTTATAGTGCGCGGAGTAGGTCGCAGGGGGCTACGGCATCCTGGTCGGGCGAAATTCCTCGCTCCCTCAGGGCCTCCTGCATCATCGGTAAGCGCACCATAAAATGCTCCTTTATCTTCACCGGAGGGCACAACTCAATCCCCTGGTCCTTATATATTAGCCACACCAACTCCGAGCAATAGACCTCGTCGTTGTCAAAACTGAACTTAAGGTCGTACCATTTGCCCAACCACTTCTCCTTCTCGATTGGTCGGGAGAGTTGTTGCTTTGGGCGTTTGATGATATACTTTCCGCCAATAGACCTATCTATAAATCGTTCCACAGGGAGGATGCGTACCGTTGTATCGGCCTCCATAATCTGAATCCCATCAGGAGTATCTACGGCAATACCGCAATGACTCCATATCGACATCATTCCCAATTTTACAAACTTCGATTGGAACGATTGGGTCTCGATAAAAACGATGTCGCCCTCGCGGAGAGCTGTCAAATCGCCACCTCGACGGCACGATGAACACATCAAAACAAGCAGTAGAAGAATAATCTTTTTCATTATTAACCCCTCCATTCGTAGCGTTTATATTCAATTCCCAATATTGCAGTTATGCGCTCGGTAACCGTTTGGCACACCTCTTCAATGCTTTGTGGCTGCGAGTAGAAGGATGGTGTTGCCGGCAGAACAATGGCTCCGGCCTCGGTTACGGTGGCCATATTGCGGAGGTGGATAAGCGAATAAGGGGTTTCGCGCACCACAAAAACGAGTTTGCGTCGCTCCTTCAGCATTACATCGGCAGCCCTTTCGATAAGTGTCTGCGACACCCCCGAAGCCACTCTTCCTACGGTACCAACGCTCGAAGGGACAACCACCATTGCATCCCATCGTGCCGAGCCGCTTGCAGGCGAAGCGAAGAGGTTGTCGTTCTCGAAAAACTCAATCTTCTCCGCCTCGGGCATTTTCTCCCCCTCGTGAGCTACTACAGCACGAGCGTTTGTGCTGTAAATCAGTGCAATGCGTTCCACTTCCTTGCTCTGCACAAGAGCCTCCAAAAGTTGTCGTGCATATATCGCACCACTTGCCGCTGTTATTGCCACTATAACCTTCATTATAACTCTATTGCTTTACATTTAAGACCAAGTTTTTTGATATGCTCCAATGTTTTTGGTAGTGCATAGCTCATATTTGCGAATGATTTCTCGCTGTCGTGGAAAAGGATAATCGAGCCCCCTTTGATATGGGGTAACACGCCTCGCAGGCACATCTCACCCGTCAGTTTTCGGTTGTAGTCGCGCGAGATAATGCTCCACATTATCACCTTGTAGCGTTTGGCTACGGCGCGTAGCTGCGAAGCCGTAATGCGTGCATATGGAGGGCGGAAAAGGTTGCTCTGCACGCTGTCGGAGGCAAAGTCTATATCCTCCAGGTAGCGTTCGAGGGCCATTCCCCAGCCCTTTTGGTGCGAGTAGGTGTGGTTCCCAACACGGTGTCCTTCGGCGAGAATCTTCTCGTAGAGGTCGGGGTACATCTCCACATTTTTTCCGAGTACAAAGAATGTCGCCTTGGCATCGTAGCGTCGCAGAGTTGCCAATATCCACTCGGTAATGCCCGGGGTCGGGCCATCGTCGAAGGTGAGATACACGCCCCGCTTGTCCTCGATTTGCCACACCAAATCGGGGAACATTCTTTTAATGAAATTCGGAGGTGAAATCTTCATTTTTTAACCCATTAAACCCACCACAAAGATAGGTATTTTCCAGCAAAAATTTTGCTATTGCACAAAATATGTATAACTTTACCTCACAAAATTGTATCTGTATGCGTAGATTTTTCAGTATGGTGGCGACGGTGTTGTCGCTGTTTTTAGTTGTTGGCTGCGATAGTTTTCGTTCTCTTACAGGGACAAAAAAGACGGCACAAGGCTCTCCTTATGAGGTGCTTGTGGTGTGCGACGGAAGGGAGTGGGAGTCCCCTCTCGGCGAGGAGTTGCGCAATGTTTTTGCCACTCCGGTCGAGATGCTCAATCAGAAGGAGCCAATGTTCGATGTCGTGCGTATTACGGCGCGCGATTTCAGGCACCTATTGCCATCCTATCGCAATATCTTGAAGGTGTTGTGTTCGCCGGAGGTGAAGAAAACCGAGATGCTTGCACAGTATGATGTGGTGGCATCGCCACAGCTTGTGCTTACCTTCCAGGGCCCTTCGGTCGAGGCTATGGTGGCATACTTGAAGGAGAATGGAGGAAGCCTTTTGCGCGTGCTTGAGATTGCCGAGCGAAATCGCACCATAGAATCTACCAAGAAGCAGAGTGCCAAGCCTTTAGAGCAGATTATAAAGCGTGTTTTCGATGTCGATATGAAGATTCCGAGTGGATATCTTTTCCGTGCCGAGAGCGATAACTTTGTTTGGGCATCGAACGAGTATCCCGCTGCGAGTCAGGGATTTTTCATCTACACTCATCCATTCAATGGCAAGGAGAGCCTTACAGCCGAGTCTTTAATCAAGGCGCGAAAC
>JAZQIS010000052.1:0-12967 GCA_045541235.1 Alistipes sp. | reverse complement strand
TCTCTCTAATCTCCCTTAATAGCCCCTAATAGCCCTTACTCGCCTTTACTTGCCCTTACTTGTCCTTAAAAGTTTTCCGTTTTAATCCTGCTTCGCAGGCTTTTGCTCCTCCTTGCAAGAGATAGCCTGCAAGCAGTCTCTGCTCTCGACTTAATCGCGGCGGTCCGCTTTCTCGCTCCAAACGAAAAACTAAAAGTTTTCCGTTTTCCGCTTTCCGTTTTCCGTTTGTTTTGTTATCTTTGTGCTATGATGCAGAGAGTTTACAAAATAATAGTATTATTGTTTGTTGCTGTTGCGGCTCTTGCCTGCGCCTCCGAGAGGAATAATTACAGCACAAACAGGTATGTGTGCGACTTTGAGGGGGAGTATTGGGATGCGCTTGTAGATAGCAATCCCAATGGCGATAACCTTATCAACGGCACTATTGCTTCCTCGTGGCACGACGAGGAGAGCGACCTTGCGGGCGAGGTCTCGCAGCCATATCCCGGGTATTGGGAGGGTGCTGCTCTATCAAACCATTGCAGCAAGCAGCCCGATGCGGATGGAACATACGACAAACAGCTCTACGCCTATGTGGACGCCCCATTTTCGGGCAGGAACTTCCTCATCTGTAATGGCTTTATGAGTGGTTGTGTGGAGCTTCGTTTCGATAGCAAGCGCAGCTACATCGAGAGTGTGATGGTGGCAAATACCACCTATTCGCGCAATGTTACGGGTAATGGATATCGCACTGCTGAGCGTCCGTTGGGCGAAAACGAATCAATTTGGATTGAGGCACTAGGTTACATCAATGGTTCGGACGAGGTGCAGGCTACGGCAAAGTTTTTCCTGTATGAAAAGGGTGCGCCTTCGTTTGAGGGTTGGAAGAAGTGGTATATGACCTCGATGTGTAAGGTCGATAGGGTGGTGTTCCATATCTGCTGGGATGGTACATTGGAGTATAACCCTTATCCTGCATACTTCGCATTGGACAATATTGTGGTAGTGCGTAAGGAGTTGGTGGAATAACCTAAAACACAAATAATATGAGAAGATTTAATTTGTTGATGCTCGTTGTTGCGGTAGCGATGATGAGTATGAGTTGCAGGGAGCAGCAGCCAAAGCAGGAGTTGTCGTTTGAGCAACTTATGGAGCAGACCTCTCCAGAGCAGATTAAGGCTTGGTACGAGGGTAGCACCTGCCTTAGCGAGGAGTACACAAAGGCACACGCAGCGGAGTTGCGCGAGCAGAAGAAGTTGTTGGTATTTGACCTCGACGGAACACTCTCCAACCATCGTACACCAATGCCGGAGGAGAGCCGAGCGTTACTTGATGCACTTGGCAAAAAGTACCATCTGGTGATGTGTGGTGCAGGAAATGTTGCTCGCGTATTCAAGCAGATGGGCAACTATCCTATCGACTTGGTTGGCAACTACGGTATGATGGAGGCGAAGGTCGAGAATGGTGAGTTGGTTGTTACCAAGCAGATTGTTTCCGATATCGACAAGGATTTCTTCCTTCGTGAGACCAACCGCTTGCGTGAGAAGTATGGTTATACCGAGTATGCGGGAGAGCCTATCGAGTGGCACCCTTCGGGAATGGTAACTTTTGCACTTCTCGGTACAAAGGCGAAGAAGGAGGATAAACTTGTCTTTGACCCCGACCGTGCGAAGCGTCGTGTGATGTACCCCGAGGTGTTGGAGATTTTCAAGGACTACACCGTATTTATCGGAGGTTCAACATCTTTCGATATAGTGGCCAAGCAGTACAATAAGTACGATGCAACGATGGAGTATGCAAAGCGATACGGTTATACCAAGGAGCAGGTACTCTTTATGGGTGACGATATGGGCGATGGCGGTGGTGATAGCCACGTTCGTCTTGGCGGTATGGATTATATCCACGTTCTCGACTATACCAAGATTTCGGAGATGCTCGCTTTTCTGTTGGAGTAGTGTAGAGAATAAAAACTATTGAAGCTGTCTAACAAGGTGATTTCCGCTTAATCCCTTTGCAAGGGTTTTTCCTCCTCACGGCTCGGCAAAGTGTGTAAGCACTCTTTGCTCTCGCTCCGTAGCGTCGGTTACGCTTGCGCTCGAAATCCCTCTTGCTATACAACTTCTAAAAAATTGGGAGTGTTTAACTTGTTGGACACCCCCAATTTTGTTGCTGTTTGAGCTTTAGTTGAAGAGAGGCAGAGCCTCCGCAACGACAAAGGTGCTACCGCCGATAAAGAGCATATCATCTTCAGATAGCTGCTGTTGAGCCTTTGCTATTGCCTCCTCGACCGATGTTGCAACCTCATATTCGAGATTGAGGGTATCGGCGACCTCGGCAATCTTCTCGGGTGATGCCGCGCGACGAATAGAAGCCTGGGTGAAGATATAGTGCGCATCGCAAGGCATAAGCGCCAACATCTTAGAAAACTCCTTATCCTCGCAGAATCCCATTATGCAGTATAGCTTGCCCCCATTTGTGCGGCCCTTAAGTTGCTTGGAAACCTCCGTGATGCCGTGTTCGTTGTGAGCAGTGTCGCATACAATGAGAGGTCGGTTTGAAATTACCTGCCAGCGTCCTCGGAACGATGTAAGCTGTGTCACCTCGCGAACGCCCTCGACAAAGGCGCGTCGCGAAATCGAAAGAGGTGTCTTTTCGTGAAGTGTATCGAGTACGGTAGCTACCGTAGCGAGGTTCTGTCGTTGGTACTCGCCAAGTAAATCAAGACGAAGTTGGTAGGGGTGTCCATCGCGGGTGCGATTGAGGGTAATCACCTGTTTCCCGCCCTCGAAACTGTGGTCGCAGAGGGTAAATGCCTCATCGGCATAGATTAGCTCCGAGCGCAAATCGTCGGCAATCTCCTCCAAAACAAGGTTGTAGTTGGCGTTCTTTTCACCCACAACAACAGTAGTACATTTCTTTATAATACCGCCCTTCTCGCGTGCTATTTTTGGTAGCGAATCACCAAGGTACTCGGTGTGCTCGAGACCTATGTTTGTTATTACCGAAATAAGCGGCTGGACGATATTTGTGGCATCGAGACGGCCACCCAAGCCTGTTTCGATAACGGCAACCTCGACATCGCTCTGTGCGAAATAGTCGAAAGCCATAGCTGTAGTCATCTCAAAGAAGGAGAGTTGCAAACGCTCCATTGCCTCCTTATGGCGATCGACAAAGTTTACGACCTTCTGCTTGGATATCATCTCGCCATTTACACGAATACGCTCACGGAAGTCGGTGAGGTGTGGCGAGGTGAAGAGTCCTGTTTGGTATCCCGCCTGCTGCAATACTGCAGCCAACATATTCGATACCGAGCCTTTACCGTTTGTTCCGGCAACGTGAATGACAAAGTAGTTGCGCTGTGGATTTCCTATCATTCGGCAAAACTCCGAAATACGTTCCAACCCGGGTTTGTACGCATCTCCTCCAACGCTCTGGAACGAAGGCATCGACGAGAAGAGGTAGTCTAATGTTTCGGTATAGTTCATAATATTTAGCTATAAGCCATTAGCTTTTAATCATTTTTTAGTTGAGATGGTGTCTCTTCTTTACCATAATAGCCACGAAGTAGAGGAGACATAATCCTGCAATAAGTAGCGAGAGTCGTCCGATATAGTCCCCATACTTGGCGTAGAATGTGAGTTCGTTGTTGAGGCGGATATCGGCGGTTAGTACACCACGGTTATCCCACTCGAGGCGTTGTCTATCTTCGCCTTGCATCGTTATAAAGCCCGAGACTCCGGTGTTGGCACTGCGGGCTACGTCGCGTCGTAATTCGATGGCTCGCAGGCGGCAAAAGGCAAATAGGTACTTGTGGCCCAAGGTGTTGCCCCACCAACCATCATTCGATACCACAAAGAGAGCTTCGGCTCCGTTGCGGGCAAACTCTGCCATGTGGTTGCCATAGATGCCTTCATAGCAGATTGCAGGAGCTACCCTCTTGCCATTATGCTCGAATGGGGTGCAGGTATCGCCTATGCCGAGCTGACCGAGGGTGCCACCGAGGTCTATAGCGAAGAGGTCTCCGCCCTTGCGTAGCCAGGCAGGAATGGTCTCCACGCCAACAACGAGCTTTCCTTTACGGTGTATTTGCACCTTCGATGTGGTGTCTATTCCGAGCGAGGCGTTGTATATGTCGGCATAAATCGAGCCACGTTTGCGAGCTGTCTCCGAGCCGCGAACCTTGCCGTAGGCACGCCAAGTCTCGCCACCCGATACCACCATTGTCGCAGGTTTGTGTTTATAGAGAGTTTCCGAAATTTGGCTTACGATGGACGACATCTCGGGTTGTCGGTCGTTTATCAGCTCCGCCAATGCCGTCTCGGGCATCAATACAAACTCTGCCGAATCGGGTGCCTCGGCTAGCAAGTTCAGAAGGTTCTCCTGCTGTTGCTCCGGTGTGTTGTTAAACTTGTCGTAGCAAGGGATGTTTGGCTGTGTTACCGATACGGTGGTCTTGTCAAGCGAAGTGTAGAACTTGCTGTCGGGTTCATAATAGTAGTATAGACCGATTGAAATACATAGTGGAATAATAAGTGCGAGCGTTGCCGCTATCCAGCTCTTTTTACGCATGGTCAGGCACGCCTCAAACGCAAGAACATTTACCAGCAAAACCCACAACGAACCACCGAAAACACCTGTATATTCAAACCATTGCACGGCCCATGTGTCATCGGCAAAACCATTGCCCAAGGTGAGCCACGGAAAGGATAGTGCGGGGGCTTGAGTGTAGATGTATTCTGCTGCAATCCAGGTGGTTATAAGGGTTGTATAGGCCAACGCCTTCGATGCTCTTTTGGAGACTATATGGTAGGCCATAAACGCCAACAGACTCCACCACGACGAGATGATTGTGGCAGCGATAGGGCCGACGGGTGTGGCATTCCAAATCCACCATACCGTGGCGACGTTCCATAACACGAAAGTAAGGGCCGCCCATCCGAGCATTGAGAGGGTATCTCTCCATGATGGGCTATATTGAGCGCTTACGAGCATCAGCGGGAGCAATCCTATAAAGAGGGTGATGCAACTCGCCCCCTCCCAAGGAATAGAGAGGAGTAGTGCCGATGCAAAGCATAGTGCGGTTTTTGTCTTCTTCGAGAACTGTCGTTTGAACTGTATCATTCTGCAAATATAACAAATTATTCCTATTTTATCCCCTCTCCGCACCAAAAAGTAGAATAATACAACTTTTATCCCAACCCCTTGAACAATCAAGATAATTTTATTATCTTTGTGAGATTTTAATATGGAATCGATAGAGAATCATGGAATATTTATATCTTTTGCTATGCCTCGTCGCGATTGTTTTTAGTGCTGATTGGCTTGTCGATGGTGCAGTCATAATTGCAAAGCGATTCAAAATTTCGGCCTTTGTTATCGGTGCCGTTATAGTTGGTGTCGGAACCTCCCTTCCTGAGTTTGTGGTCAGCTCGATAGGTGCCTTTGGGGGTAATTCCGATATTGCAATCGGAAATGTAGTAGGCTCGAATATCTTTAATGTGTTGGGAATCCTCAGTCTTACTGCAATGATATCACCTGTGGCAGTGTCGCGCGAGAATAGACGTTTCGATTTGCCATTCTGTATTGGTGTTTCGTTGCTGACGCTACTGCTTGTCTTTAACTTCTTCACGGGTGGTGAAGCCGTGTTGGGCCGAATCGATGGCTTAGTCTTGCTACTCTGTTTTGCGGCGTTTATGTTCTTCTCGCTTAAAGGTGGCAAGAGTAGTGAGGCTGAGAGCGATGAGGTTATAACGAATAAAAAACTTGTTGTGGGTGTCGGAAAGGTTGCTTTGGGATTGGCTACGCTTATCATCTCAAGCCAATTTTTCCTCGACAATGCAATTCTTATTGCAAAATCGTGGGGTGTTAGCAACGCCTTTATTGCAATTACGCTCGTTGCGTGCGGGACATCGCTCCCCGAGTTGGCGGCATCGATTGCTGCGGCATCGAAGGGGAATACTCAACTTGCGTTGGGAAATGTTATCGGCTCGAATATCTTTAACCTTACATTGATTCTCGGTGCCTGTTCGCAGATAACACCGCTGACGAGTGCGGATATTACACGGGTGGACTATGCTGTGATGATTTTTGCAGCGGTAGTGCCGTTGTTACTTGGTGTAAAGGGCAAACTCAACCGACTTTCGGGAGCATTTATGTTCCTTTGTTTTGTGGCATATAATGCCTATCTGCTATCGACACAGATGTAGCGACAAAATAGTAATAAAAAATGAGATAAGATTATGGAATTTGTATTTGAAGGAATTGTTTTCGCCATTCTGCCCGAGCAGAGTGGTACTTCGGCTCGTGGCGAATGGCACAGCCAGAATGTGGTTTTTGAGATGCAGAACAACTCGCCGTACCCTCGAAAGGTTAGCGTGAAGTTCTTTAACAAGCGCGACGAGGTGGCACGTTTGGTTACAGGTGCTGCCTATAAGGTCACCTTTGATGTGGAGTCGCGCGAGTATCAAGGCCGTTGGTACACCGATGTTGTAGGTCGTCGTGTGGAGCCAAAGGAGGCGGCACAGGTGGCTCAGGCTCCATATAGCGAGTCTATTCCAACCTCTGCTCCTGTCACTGCGCCAATGCCTACCGAAGAGCCTGCTATGCCGTCGCAGAGTGCGCAGGTTGTAGATGATCTGCCGTTCTAATTGGATTGTAAACTATAAAACTAACTATAAGATGAAGATGTTAAGACGTTTATCGATGTTTGTGGTGCTGCTGCTGTCGGTATTTGCCGTATATGCTGGTGGTATCGGAAATGTCAAGGAGTTGATTGCCTTTGCAAAGGCGGTTAATAGTGGAGCCGACCTCTCCGAGTGGAAGGATGAGAAGGGCGTTGTATGCCTCGAGGGCGATATCGATATGAAGAAAGCGAAGAAACTTCCTGTAATCGAAGCCTTTACGGGGGTTTTTGATGGTAAGGGTTACGCCTTGAAGAATTGGAAGGCGAAGAATGCTCTTATTCACGAGTTGAAGGCAGGCAGTGAGGTTCGTAACCTCCGTATCGACGCTTCGTGCTCGATGAAGGTTACAAGCGGTAGCGAGACCTTTGTGCGCGGTTTTATCGTGAATATCAACTGCGGAACACTGCGTAACTGCGAGAATTATGGTTCGATTCAGCACCGTGCCGATTTGACTACTGCCTATATCTATATCGGAGGCTTGTGCGGACACAATCGCTATGTAATTATCGACTGCAAGAATGGTGGAAATATCGTTTCGGAAACCCTTGTTGCATCTCCTAAGAAGGCAGGACTTCTGGTTGGTGGTCTTGCCGGACACAGCAATAAGCACATGAAATGTGCATCGTATATCCGTTGCGAGAATAGTGGTAACATCACTGTTCAGAGCGATATGCCCGAGACCTTTGTCGGTGGTATTACAGGACAAGCAACATATGCGACACTCAAGCACTGTGTAAACCGAGGCGATGTGTCGGCTACGGCATCGAAGGGTGCCGCGAAGATTAACGGCAGAGTCTATATGGGTGGTGTTGTAGGCCACACAAAAGCACATATTATCTGTTGCGACAACTTTGGAAAGGTCGAGTCGAAGGGTGTATATCAGGTTCGTATGGCAGGTATCGTAGGTATGCCTAACGGGAAGTTGAATATCACCGGTTGTTCCAACTATGGTAAGATTCTTTCGGCAACTGACGGAATGTCGCTTGTGGGAGGTATTGTAGGAACAATGGCACTCGAAACCCATATCCACAATGGTAACAACTATGGCGAAATTGCCTTTGTCGGCTTGAGCCCGAAGGCCTCATATATCGCGGGTATTGTGGGCTCGGTAGGCTCTGTAAAGAAGGCTACACACGGAGCATATCTTCGTCGTTGCAACAACTACGGTAAGGTTACAAGTGGTAATGGTGGCAACAGCTACGAGGATAGCAACCATTCAATCCATACGGGAGGTGTTGCAGGCCGTTCGATCGGAACCGCGAAGGCTCCTATCACATTTACCGACTGTGCAAATCGTGGTGAGGTTCTTGCCGACGGTGGTCGCAAGCACGATATTGTGCCATATACAACCTATACGAAAATTGTAGGTGGATATTTCCACAACAACTACGCCGAGAAGGCGGAGCCAATGGCCGGTGGTGCTACGATTTATGGTCGCGTAACCTCCACTACAGGTGCGCCGTTGAAGGGTGTTGTCGTGACCGACAGCTACAACTGTGTGCAAACCGATGCCGAGGGACGATATGCCCTTAAGAGCGATATGTCGAAGGTTAATTTCGTCTATATCTCGGTTCCGGATGGTTATAAGGTGCCATTCCGTAACAGCGTACCTCAGATTTTCCGCCGTGTGCACCGCCACTCGAAGGGTGCGGTTGCAAACTTTGTTCTCGAGAAGCGAGAGCAGCCTATGGATGACTATATCGTAGCGATGATTGGCGACCCTCAGATGCGCGGATTCAACCACGATACCTCGAGCGAGAAGTTCCGCGATGTGATTCTTCCGGATGTTGTTGCATTGTCTAAGAAGGAGGGTAAGCCTATATTTACTATCAACCTCGGCGACTTGTGTTACAACTGGATGCCGGCATATGACGACTACCTCGATATCGTAGCAGGCAGTGGTGTGGAGATGTTCCATGTCATCGGAAACCACGATTTCGACCAAGCGACAATCCTCGAGACCAAACTCGGAACACAATTCTTCGAGGAGTATATCTCGCCAACCAACTACTCGTTCAATATTGGCAAGATTCACTACATCATGGTCAATGATATCAACTATGCTCGTCCTAACAGCAAAAAGCACTACGGATATGGTCTCGACAACGATGCTGTAAAGTGGTTGGAGCAGGATTTGAGCTATGTTCCAAAGGATCACTCGATTGTAATTTGTGCACACGCACACCTCCATCGCCATATTAAGAAAGCCCTAAACTATAATCGTTACTCGGCTGCACTTGCCAAGTTCAAGAAGGTGTATTCGTGGTCGGGACACTATCACAACAACTTTGGAGCCGACTACGAGGGTGTGACGAAGAATAACCTCGGAAATGTGATTGCTGTGTCCGTGGCTCGTTGTAGCGGAAACTTGCGCGCAAACCGCGACCTCCATATCGACGGTACTCCTAACGGCTATATGGCTGTCGAGGTTAAGGGCGACAATTTGGAGTGGTACTATAAGTCCATTGGCCGTGAGCGCGACTATCAGATTCGTGGTTACTCGCCTTCACGTACAGGCGACGGCTATGTAAAGGCATGTATCTGGAACTACACCAAGGGCTTCTGGTCGGAGCCTGAGTGGTGGGAGAATGGCAAGAAGGTGGGAACACTTGAGCAACACAAAGAGGAGGACCTCGATGCTCTTGCTATCAACCAGGCCGCAGCACCATTGGTGGCAAAGGCTGACCCATCGGTTACCTGGACGAGCAGTAAGGGCAGAGTCCACGACTATACTAAGCCTAACAAGAGTAAACTTATGTTCCGCATCAAGCCAAGCGAGGGTGTTCGTTCGGGCGAGATTCGCGTAACCGATAATTTTGGAAAGACCTACACCTGCAAGGTGGAGTGGTAGATTATAGCAACAACCATAATTACGAAATAGTATGAACTACATGAAAAGATTGTCATTGTTTTTGGTGTTCCTGCTCTCGGTTATTGCCGTGTATGCAGGAGGCATCAGCTCAGCAAAAGAGTTTATGGCCTTCGCCAAGGCTCTAAATAAGGGGGAGGATATATCGCAGTGGCGCGATGAAAAGGGCGCGATATGCCTCGAGTGCGATATCGATATGAAGAAGGCGAAGAAGTGGGTTCCAATCAAGGAGTTCAAAGGCACCTTCGACGGTAAAGGCTTCGCCCTCAAGAATTGGAAAACCAAGCACGGATTGTTTGACCTTGTTGCTACGGGTGGCGTGGTTAAGAATATCCGCATTGATGCTTCGTGTGTGATGACCGTTTTGAATAACGAGGAGGTTATCTCGGGATTTATTGCCCGCGTGAATAAAGGTGTTATTCAGAACTGTGAGAATAGTGGTTCGATAAACTATAAAGGGGACTTTGCCGAGAAGCACGTCTATATCGGTGGTCTCGTCGGACAGAATGGCAATGTTGTACGCGACTGCCGCAACAATGGTGCTATCTCGACCGAGATTATAGCTGCTTCGGCAAATAAGAGAGTCTCTATCTCGGTAGGTGGTATTGTTGCCTCGACCATTCCAAAGGGAAATCGCAGTATTACAATCTTCCGTTGCGAGAATACGGGTGCAATAAGCTACAAAGGAGACCTTCCTCGTGCCTACGTTGCAGGTGTTGTAGGCTATTCGGGCCGTGCAGGTGTGCGCCTCTGTGTTAATAGAGGCCGTCTCAAGGCGGAGAGCCTTGTAGGAAATCCCGAGGCGAAGGGCTATTGTCATGTAGGCGGTGTTGTGGCACAGACCAGTCAGCACGTTCAAAATAGCGACAACTTTGGCGAGATAAAGGTTAGTGGTACCCACTCAACCTATGTAGGAGGCGTTTGTGGTTCGGATAATGCAGCACACAATGTCTTGGGTTGCAACAACTATGGTAACATCTTTTCAACTTGCGTAAACTCCTCGATTGTCGGTGGTGTTTTGGGTGCAGCAGGTGATGGCGCACGTTTCTGCAACTGCAACAACTATGGTCAAGTTCGATTCAATGGTACTGCCAGCAAGAAAGGACTCTTCTTGGGAGGAGTTGCAGGATATGTATTCAGCAAGAATAAGGCAAAATATGGTTCGCGTTTCCGCCGCTGCAACAACTTTGGTGAGATAACTTGTGATATTACGGGCAAACATATCCACGTTGGAGGTGTTGCCGGTCGTATGCGCGGAACGAAGTTGGCTCCAATCGCGGCTGTCGATTGCTCGAATCAGGGTAAGATTGAGGCCTCGGATTGCTATGTGGGAGAAATTTCGGCCCGTCCATCCTTTACAAAGATTGAGGGAGAGTATTTCCATAACAATATGGCCAAAGCGTTGGATGCCCCACAGGGTGGCTACAATATCGTAGGTCGTGTAACCACCACCTCAGGTGAGCCTGTTGCCGGAGCCGTAGTCTCCGATGGAGAGTTTAGTGTGCAGACGGGTGCAAATGGAGAGTATAAAATCAAGTCGAACCTTGCCTCTGCTCGCTTTGTCACCATCTCTACTCCTTCGGACTATAAACTTGCCTTCCGTAAGAGTGTACCTCAGAACTTCCTTCGTATCCCTCGTCACGTCAAGGCTGTTCAGGCCGATTTCGTTCTCGAGAAGCGCGATAAGGCGGTTGAGAAGTACTCGGTTGTGATGATTGGCGATCCTCAAATCAAGGGTGTTGGTGTGGATAGTGCTTGCTATAAACTCCGTAATGTAATCTATCCCGATATTGTGTCGCTCAAGGAGAAGAAGGCTGCGAGTGAGAACGAGTTCTTTGCTATCAACCTCGGCGACCTTGTCTTCAATAATATGTCAAAGATGGATGATTACCTCGATGTTATTGCCGATAGCCAGGTGCCTATGTTCCACGCTATTGGTAATCACGACTACGACCAAACCACATTCCTCGAGTCAAAACTCGGAACTATGCACTTCGAGGAGTACCTCACTCCAACCTATTACTCGTTCAACGTGGGCAAGATTCACTATGTTATTGTCAATGATATCTCATTTGCCCGTAAACTTTTGAAGCAGAAGTACAGACTCGGTCTCGAGTTTTGGCACTATAAGTGGCTCGAGCGCGATTTGCAGTTCGTGCCAAAGGACCACACAATCGTAATCTGTGGACATGCGCAGCTCTTCCGCCATTTCGGTAAGAAGGACCCTGACGGCACAAAGAATCTCTCGTATGCTCGCTACTCAAAGTTGTTGTCGCAGTATGCACGCGTATATTCCTGGTCGGGACACTACCACTACAACTTCGGTTACGACTATGCGAAATCCGATTCGGAAACCCTCAAGAATGTCACCTCTATTTGTGTGGCACGTACTTGTGGAGGCCTGCACTGCAATCGTGACCTCTATAACGATGGCACCCCTAATGGCTATATGGTTATGGAGGTAGATGGCGAAAATGTAGAGTGGTACTACAAGAGCGTCGGCAAGGAGCGAGACTACCAGATGCATGTCTATGCCCCAACCCGTACCGGCGGCGAACTCGTAAAGGTTAATATCTGGAACTGGTCGAAGGATTATTGGACAAATCCGGAGTGGTGGGAGAATGGCAAGAAGGTTGGCGATATGACTCACAAGTTCGAGAAAGATATCGCGTTCCTCGAAGACCATGCTCAAAGAGGTCCTCATATCCTTGGCGGTCGCGACAAAAGCGATAAGGCGAGACCATACAATGCTCATGGTATGTTCCATATCAAGCCGAGCGATGGTGTTCGCAGTGGCGAGGTCCGCGTGACCGACAATTTTGGCCGAACATACACCCAAAAGGTAGAGTGGTAGGCAAAATTGCATGAAAAAGGGGGACCTGTGACACCAAAAGCGTCATAGGTCCCTTATTTATATATATAGGTATAAAAGAATTATTAAAAAAAATTAAAAAAATCTTCAAAAAGATTTGCAGATTAAAAAAAAAGTCGCTACCTTTGCAACCGCAATTGAGAGATAACAACTCGAATGGTTCTTAAAAATGGTCTCGAAAGAGACAAAAAATGAGAAAAACGAGAAAAAATCAAAAAAATTGCAAAAAAGTTCTTTCAAAATTTGGTGGTTAGGAAAATTTGCTTTACCTTTGCACCACTTTCGCGTCCGAAACATGACAAGCGAGAGATTTGAAAACGGTTCTTTGATTTACTGGTTACATAAAGAGAGAAAATGTAGTATTTATCTGTCAATTTCCTTTAATGGAAAATGAAGTAGTCAGGACTCTAACAATACATTATATTTTTTTACAATGGAGAGTTTGATCCTGGCTCAGGATGAACGCTAGCGGCAGGCTTAACACATGCAAGTCGAGGGGCAGCGGGGATTGTGCTTGCACAATTTGCCGGCGACCGGCGCACGGGTGCGTAACGCGTATGCAAC
>JAZQIS010000051.1:0-16328 GCA_045541235.1 Alistipes sp. | reverse complement strand
TGGCGAAAGCCTCGGTCTCGGTGTAATAGACCTTTTGCTCCGAAACCTTCAAATCGGCAATAAGGGTAGTGAGCAGCATCTTCTGCTTTGGCTCGAGGACGCGTGCGGTAGATTCCATATACTCTGTTGTCTCTATCACTTCGACGACAGGTGCAGTTGGAACAGGAGTTTGAATTGCGCAGCCGGTAAACATAGCGGCAGCAACGGCGAGAGTTAGAAAAAATCTCTTCATCTTTTTATAAAGTTTTTGTTTGCTCGCCAACTCCGAACGGGCGGGTGTGTAAATAAAGAAAGTGTGGAGTTGAATTTCGTCTATCTGTTGAAGGTTGTGGAAAGACCTGACCAAAATAAACGCTACACTGCCCCACACCTGTATAGTATAGGGCAGTGACACGAGCCGTGCCACACTACACCTATATATACAAGAAATGAGTGCCGTTCGTTATCCTTTGGTCTCGAAAACTTCCACATTTTCAACAAGGAGTGCGAAAAACACTTTCTATATGTCTGCCAAAGACTCAAACAGAGTTGTTTGACATTGCAAATTTAGGAATAAATTTCAAAAAGAGCAAGAGCGCGTATAGTTTTAGTTTATGGTACTATAAAAATTATCAATTTGACAAATTCAAATAGTTGTATTATATTTGCAGTAGAAAACAGAGATAACAACCTTAAAAACAATACTACTATGTTAAGCGAAAGATTACACGCAGCAATTAATGAGCAGATTAACGCCGAGTTATGGTCGGCATATCTCTACCTCTCGATGTCGATGGATGCCGAGGCAAAGGGCTACAAGGGCGTGGCAAATTGGTTCTATGTGCAGTGGCTCGAGGAGCAGGATCATGCGCGTATTTTTATGAACTATCTCAACTCACGCGATGCAAAGGTCGAGTTGAAACCTCTTGCCGAGGTGCGTACCGAGTGGGAGTCGGTGCAGGAGATGTTCCGCGAGACTCTTCGCCACGAGAAGGTGGTTACGGGGCTTATCAATAATCTTGCAGCGATTGCGCACGATGACCGCGACTTCGCATCGTCGAATATGCTTGTTTGGTTTATCGACGAGCAGATTGAAGAGGAGGAGAGTGCTCGCGATATGATTTTCGCATCGGAGGCTGTCGAGAGCGACAAGTACGGAATGTATCAGCTCGATAAGGAGTTGGCAGCGCGTGTCTATACGCAGGCCTCGCCACTCGCATCGTCGGCAGAGTAGGAGATACCTATTATATAATAGTATCAGGGCCCTCAATCGAGAGCCCTGATATTGTTTTGGTAGAGCGACTACTTCTCCGCTTGCAGTTTCTTGGCTACGGCCGCCAACATATCGTCGGTCATCGAGGAGATATCCCACTGTGGCTTCCAGCCCCACTCCTCGCGTGCGCAGGAGTCATCGAGCTGATTTGGCCAACTATTGGCAATAGCCTCCTTTACGGGGTCGATATTGTAGCTCATCTCGAACGAAGGCATACGCTTGCGAATCTCGGCTGCAAGAATGTCGGGAGTGAAACTCATCGAAGCAACATTAAACGAGTTGCGGTGCTTCAATTTCGATGGGTCGGCCTCCATCAACTCCACGATAGAGCGCAGAGCATCAGGCATATAAATCATATCCATATATACATCGCGTGGCACGGCACAGGTGTAACGGCCGTTGCGGATGGCCTCGTAGTATATCTCCACAGCATAGTCGGTAGTACCACCACCCGGGAGTGTCTTGTTCGAGATGATGCCAGGGAAGCGGATAGAACGTGTGTCGAGACCATATTTTTGTGCATAGTAGTTCGAAAGAAGCTCGCCCGTAACCTTGCATATACCGTAGATTGTTGTGGGTTGCATAATGGTATCCTGCGGAGTCATATCCTTCGGTGAGGTAGGTCCAAAAGCTCCGATTGACGAAGGTGTAAAGACGGCGCAATGGTGCTGGCGAGCCACCTCCAACGAGTTGAAGAGCGCATTCATATTTATATTCCACGCCATTTGCGGGTTGCGCTCGCCGACGGCCGAAAGCAGGGCCACGAGGTTGAAGATGGTGTCGATATTGTGGCGTGCAACGGCCGAAGCCATATTTGTAGGGTTAAGGGCATCGAGGACCTCGAAAGGGCCATCTTCGGCCAACCCCTTACACTCGCGAACATCCGTAGCAACGACATTTTCTGCACCATAAATAGAGCGCAGGTATGGCACGAGCTCCGAGCCAATCTGACCACCTGCACCAACGATAAGTATCTTTTTCATTCTGTTAGGTTGAATAGTTTTGCTATGACAAAGATAGTAAAAAAGTTGAAAGATGAGTGCTGCAAACCAAAAATCTTTTATTCCAATTTTTGTGTATAACCTTTTCACTCCTACCTAACCACGCTAAGTGTGCCATCGTCGGCGATGCGGAGCTTCGACTCGGGGAAATCGAGGCGGCTGAGGTTGCGTATTTCGCGAATTACTACTCCCGTCTTATCGAGCTTCGGACCTGTGCGTTGCGGTTGTGTGGCCGAGATAATGCGACCTCCGCGAAACTCGCCTTTGACACTCAATTCAACAAGCAAAATCGGGGCATAGCCGTTGCGCCCCGAGATGTTTACCTTGTAGGGAGTGCAGAAATTTCCTAACGAGTAGGCGATAAGTTTTCCCTTGTAGAACTCCATTCCGCGAACGACGTGCGGGCCGTGGCCAAATACAAGGTCGGCACCCGCATCAATACATCGGTGCGAGAAGGTATAGACATTGCCACGTTTACAGCCGCCGCCGAACTCCGATTGTCGGGTTACACGATAGGCGGTGCTACCCTCGGCTCCGCCGTGATGTGTTACAATTACAAGGTCGCAGTGGTGCTCGTTGCGGAGTTGTGAGATGAGTTTATCGACAAGTGCAAAGTCGTCAATATCGCACATATCGATAAATGGAGCAAAGGCACAAAAGCCGTAGCGTATGCCATCGCGCTCGAGGATATCAATCTCGCAACGTCCCTTCAATCCTGCATAGGCTATTCCCGAGCGTTCGAGAATTTTGAGTGTCGAGGCGATTCCCACCTCGCCAAAGTCGCGCAGATGGTTGTTTGCCACCGAGAGAAAGTCGAATCCGGCATCCATAAAGTGCTTTATATATCGCTCGGGCATACGGAAGAAGTAGGCGTACTTCGGATCGCGCACCACACGCACCGTGCCGCCCTTGTCGAGGAGTAGGCCTTCGAGGTTTCCTGCCGCGATATCGGCACCTTGAAGGTAGGGCTTAACATCGTCGAAAAGATGCGCTCCGTCGTGAATGGGCAGTAGGGGAGCGTTATCGGGATAGTTCACCCCCAGCACCATATCGCCCACGCAGGCAATCGTTACCGTACGATTTGTCTTGGCTAAGGTGTCGGCAGAGGAGTCGCTTGTTGTCGAGGCGGAGAGTGGGTGGATGGTAAAAGCCACACTACATAGAGCCAAAGCCACTACTGCTACCAAAAGTCCTAATTGTCTCTTCATTTTTGTTCAGTTATAATACATTGCCCCCCCCCGAATATGACTATACGCTGCCCAAAGGCCGTGAGCCGTTGATTGTCGGGAATTTGGGACTTATGCTACATAATTCGCAGAATATTGGCATTAAGCTTTAACATATCGGGCATAGATTTTCCGATAGGGGCCCCAATATAGGTCGGGTCACAGATGATGTATTTTTTACCGCTAAGGTCAAAGTAATCTCCCTCTATCTTCTCGTTAAAACAGACTGCTGTTGCAATGTGTGAGGGGTATTCCAATAGTACAACATCCAATCCCAACAACTCTTTTACAAGAATTGCAAACAACACGGAGCGATCTTCGCAATCGCAGTATGGGTAATAGAAAGGCTCGTCTCCGAAGAATGTCTTTTCGCGCCCGAATTGCTCATTGTCGGTTTTGTATTCAAATCCGGTTTGAACAAAGTTTAACAGAATATTTGCTGCATTACTCTCCGAAAGCGACTTTATCCTCTCCTTCAGGAGTGGGTAGAGTTGCGATTTTACCTCGTGGCTTAATGAAGATGTTGCAAATAGCTCCCAACTACAGCTCGGGTATGTGTCCAAAAAGTCGATAAGATTCCTATTAACCCTAATTTCGGTAGATACAGTAGGGTAGGCCTTAGAACCAACTCTGCGTTGTGTTGTTGGCAGGAATGGCAATGTAGGGAGGTTCTTCATAACCAACGATGCACTTTTTTCGTTCGGAAAGGTGAAGTTGCACACCTGGATACCACCCTTGCGTCTGACTTTCGATAGATTATAGAAGGTGTTGTTGTCGATAACTACGTATGGGGCAGCAAAAATCTTCTGACTGAAGGCTATGAGGCTGATTAGGTGATTCTCCTGCATACATAGGCGCACTTTGTATCCTAATTGGGCAAGTGCGTAGGTTTGAAGTATTACCGCCTCGTTGCTATCGCTATCTCCAAAATAGTTCTTCGAGAAGATAGTTAGAAATTGGTATAAACCCCAGTCGCACAACTTTAATTGCTCTCTGTAGCTCAAGCAATCTACAAGGAATTGGTCGTATTTGCCCGATGTCACAGCCTCCCAAGCACCACATATGCTCTCGGTGGATGTATCCCTAAGCCTAAATTTTGCAGTAGGGCAATGAACCGTACATTTGACACCATAGAAGTTGAAGTTAAATATCTCCGATATTGGCTTCTCCGGTACAATAGGAGCTATCGGTTCGGGTTGTGCCGTTGGGTTACTTTCCGATACGGGTTCGGTATGAGGGAGTGGCTTGCTGCTGATTGCAGGCTTGGTGTCGATTACGGGCTTTGGCTCGGGCTTGATTGGTTTTGGTTTTCCCTCATTAAGCGATGACCTATCCCACTCATTTTTCAGGAATTGAGTGTAGATGTTATTTATGCTATCTCTGAATCCTCTGAATTTTCTATCGTTCGTTTTGCTGAAAGAGTCATATTTTGCGTTAATCTGCTGTCGAAACTGCTCGAACTTATCCCTGTCGCTTTGTGCCGAGGAGGTTTGGGGCCAAATTGCCGCTATGCCCAAACATAGTGATAATAGGAGAGATTTTTTCATTGCAAGTGTCGGGAGGTCCGTACGTGTTTTTTTTGTTATCAGCGAACGGCCGGAGCCTCATTATAACCGAAACCGATAACTATTCATACCGCAAATTTAACAAAAAGTCTCTGCATATGCAATAAAAAGGCTAAGAAGAGCTACTAAAATTCAATAAAAAGAATCTGTCTAACAAGGCTCTTTCGGCATCTGCCTTGTCTGAAAATGCTCATTTACGCCAAGTAAACTGCGCTTTTTCATCCTGCGAGCAGCTTCAAAATAGCTCTTGTTATACAAATTCTTACAGAGTGAGGGTGTCAAAAAATGTACTGACCCCAAAAGTTTGGACAAAAAACTTTTGGGGTCACTTCAAAATAAACTCCTTATATTATATTTTCATTATAGGAACATAAAGCAAATAAGACGCTGATTATCAGCGTCTTATTTGCTTCTTGACCATTTTTACATCATTACCTACAAAGTAACTCCGGTCTTAAATATCGCAATCTCCTTAAAGCCTACCTCTTCGTGCTTTAATAGTTCGCCGTTTGCTGTGGATAATACTTTGTCGATAAATCGGTTGAGTACCTCTTTGGGTGCCTCATCCTCCACAAGTGTTCCAGCGTTGAAATCTATCCATCCCTTCTTAAATTCGTAAAGATGGCTATTGGTCGAGATCTTCATTGTTGGTACAAAGCTACCAAACGGAGTCCCTCTGCCCGTCGTAAAAAGTACCATTTGACAACCGCTCAACGCGAGTGCTGACGAGGCGACAAGATCATTTCCTGGAGCTTGCAGCAGATTGAGTCCGCATTTAGTCACTCGACTTGTATAGTTCAATACATCTACAACCGTAGCCGCACCGCCCTTCTGCACGCAGCCGAGTGACTTCTCCTCCAATGTGGTTATTCCTCCCTTCTTATTACCCGGCGAAGGGTTCTCGTAAATCGGCTGATTGTAGCTCTTGAAATAGTCTTTGAAGTTATTGATTAGCTGCACCATATTATCGAAAATATCCCGATCCTGCGAGCGATTCATTAATATTGTCTCTGCGCCAAACATCTCTGGCACTTCGGTAAGTACGGTTGTTCCCCCTTGTGCGATAAGCCAATCGGAGAAGAGTCCCACAAGCGGGTTTGCCGTAATGCCCGAAAAGCCATCGCTACCGCCACATTTAAGACCTATCTTGAGCTTCGCGAGAGGTTGCGGTGTACGGTAGTCGTGGCGAGTAATCTCGACCAACTCACGGCACACCTTAACGCCCTCCTCAATCTCATCTTCAACCTCCTGCGCAACGATAAAACGCACTCGCTCGCAATCCCACTCGCCCATCTCCTTCTGAAATTCGCTCACTTGATTATTTTCGCAACCAAGTCCGAGTACAAGAATTGCTCCCGCGTTTGGATGATGCACCATCGCTGCTAACGCTTTGCGTGTATTGCAGTGATCCTCGCCGAGCTGCGAACAGCCATAAGGGTGGGTAAATGCCCGCACATCATCGAGGTGCGGGCAATCAATCTCCGCCTTTACCCTCTTGGCTATAGCCTCGGCTTGACCATTCACGCAGCCCACAGTCGGGATAATCCACAACTCGTTGCGAATACCCATATCGCCATTTTTGCGTGCGTAGCCCATCACTTTGCGCTCATCCGTAGGGTAGTGCTTCGGAGCAATACATTGCGAGTAGGTGTATTCGAGGTTGTCGTGAAGGTTGGTCTTGAGGTTGTGGCTATGAATCCACGCTCCCTTCTCAATAGTTGTGGTGGCGTGTCCGATAGGGTAGCCGTACTTTACGACATCGTACCCCTCCTCTATTGTGTGCAGAGCAACTTTATGCCCTTTAGCGATACTCTCCACCAGTGTAATGTTCTTGCCCTCTATCTCGATAATCTCGCCTGCAGCAAGGTCATCAAGAGCAATAGCCACATCGTCAGCACTATTTATCTTTAGGTAGCGTTTCATCCTCTTTTTAACTTTTTTCTATAACATCTTTTTCAGCGCAGCTGCCATTCCGCACTCCAAGATATCTTTCACATACTTGGCAACTCTCTCCACAAATGGAGAAACCTCCGTAAGGTCCACTGTCCAAATGTTGCGATTTTCTACTATCGCCTTAACTGTGCCGTGAATATCGTCGTTGTTCCAAACCTTTTGGATAAACTCGATATGTTCAGGGGTGTCGTTTGGCTCGAAATCTACCTTGCCACTATACAGGGTGAGCAGTGCTGCAAAGGTAAACAACTCCTTCTCAGCAACTTTGCCCGCCTTGCGCCAATTATCAATGACGGTAGGGAAGTTGCGCGCCTCCCACTTCGAGAGCGAATTGAGCGAAATGGACTTGAGCAGGTGGCGGATATACGGATTGTAGAATCTCTCCAAGATACCCGAAGCAAACTCCTGCAACTCGGCTTGATCCTCCTCAATCATTGGGATTACCTCCTCGGCAACCATCGTGTTGATAAAACGCTCCAAGTCAGAATTATTGAAAGCATCCATAACGGTCTCGCAACCAATCTGCAAACCAATCGGAACCATACCCGTGTGCGAGCCATTCAGAATGCGCACCTTCTTGTCGCGGAACTGCTTAATCGAAGGCATATAGAGAGTGTGCAAACCTGCCTTATCGAGTGGCAGTTGGCGTTGCACCTCCTCGTATCCATTACCTCCGATAGCCCACAAGTGGTACAATTCTCCCTTTACAACGAGGTTGTCGTCGAAGCCCAACTCCTCCTTAATCTCGTTGATAGTATCGGTCGGAAATCCGGGAACAATTCTATCCACAAGCGTATCGCAGAAGTTGCAGTTATGCTCCACCCAATCTATAAACTCTATCTCCAAGTTGTTGTGCTTGGCGTGTTTGATAACATATTCGTGGAGTGTCGAGCCATTATCCTCGATAAGCTCGCAGCAGATAACGCAGAGCCCCTTTGTTGGATCGCCAGCAAAGTGCTTGAATCGCTTGTAAAGCAGTGCCGCTACCTTGGCAGGGTAGCTCTTTGGCGGCAGAGCCGACAAGTCGTCCTCTTCGTAGCGAATACCCGCCTCGGTGGTGTTCGAGATAACGATTTTTAACTCTGGTGAGAGGATAATCTGCTCATACTTATCATACTCCTCGTAAGGATTTATCGCGCACTGCACACTCTTAATGAGGCGTACCTCCTTCATCGGTTTCTTATCCTTTACACCCTCCAAGTAGGTGTGATAGAGGCAATCTTGCCCCTTCAAAACTTCGATTGTTCCTCTCTTTTGCGAAGAGTTTGGACGAGGCTTGCAGATGGCAATTCCAGCATCCATAATGCCCATTTCGTTGGCAATATCCACCTGCCAATCAACAAATGCGCGCAGGAAGTTTCCCTCGCCAAATTGGAGAATCTTTATTGGGCGCGGAGTTCTCTCTACACTTTGCCCGTTTAGAGCCTTTACAGCCATAGTAATCTCTCTTTAGAATTTGAAGTACTCTTTTGCGTTGTAGTAGCTGATGTTCTCAACCATCTTTCCGAGGAACTCTATCTCGCTTGCTGGCAACAGACCATTCTCTACATCGTTACCGATAAGGTTACAGAGCGTTCTGCGGAAATACTCGTGACGAGGGTAGGAGAGGAACGAACGCGAGTCGGTCAGCATACCAACAAAACGGCTCAACAGACCGAGTACCGAGAGGGCATTCATCTGCTTCTCCATTCCATCCTTCTGATCGAGGAACCACCATCCCGAACCGAACTGAATCTTTCCTGCCCCGTAGCGACCATCTTGGAAGTTGCCGAGCATAGTTGCGATAAGCTCGTTGTCGCGTGGGTTGAGGTTGTAGATGATAGTCTTTGTGAGTTTGTCCTCGCGGTCAAGCATATCAAAGAACTTCGACATATTTTTTGCTACTGTAAAGTCGCCAATCGAATCAAAGCCTGTATCAGGACCGAGCTGCGCAAACATTCGGCTGTTGTTGTCGCGGATTGCACCGTAGTGGAACTGCTGTGTCCAGCCGCTCTTGTGATCCATAATTGCAAACTCAACCATCATCGCGGTCTTATACTTCTTAATCTCTTCGGTGGTCAAGACTGTTCCGCCATATACCTTCTGGAAGAGAGCTTCAATCTCGCTATGGGTGTAATCCTCTGCGTAGAACTCCTCGATACCGTGATCGGAGAGTCGGCAACCTACGCTCTCGAAGAAGTTGTGACGCACCTGCAATGCCGCCAAAACATCATCGAAGCAGCGAATCTCCACACCACTAACCTCTGCCAAGCGGTCAATATAAGCCTTGAAGTTTGCTGGATTCTCCACCGTCATAGCCTTATCTGGTCGCCAAGTTGGCAATACCTTAACTCCGAAGTTATCCTTTGCGCACTTGATGTGGTGCTCCAACGAATCTACGGGATCGTCGGTGGTGCAGACGGTCTCGACATTGTAGTGTAACATCAATCCGCGAGCCGAACGCTCTGGAGTCTGCAACATTGCCGAGCAGTGGTCGTAAATCTCGCGTGCAGTCGAAGGATTTAACAACTTCTCCACCCCGAAAGCGGTCTTGAGTTCGAGGTGTGTCCAGTGGTAGAGCGGATTGCGCATAGTGTAAGGCACGGTCTCTGCCCACTTCTCGAACTTCTCCCAATCGGTTGTGTCCTTACCCGTGCAGAAACGCTCGTCGATACCGTTGGTACGCATTGCACGCCACTTGTAGTGGTCGCCCTCGAGCCAAATCTTCGAGAGATTCTCGAAAACATGATCGCTTGCCACATACTCAGGAATGAGGTGGCAGTGATAATCTATGATTGGCAACTTTGCCGCGTGATCGTGGTAGAGTCGCTGTGCAGTTTCGGTCTGCAGCAGGAAGGTTTCGTCATTAAAAGCTTTCATAATATCTTAGTTTTTTAGTTTTCAAATAGTGATTTTGCAATGCCCATCTCCAAGCCGCGCAACTCTGCCAAGCCGCGCAAACGACCAATACAACTATATCCCGGATTGGTCTTTTTGCGTAGATCATCAACCATCTGATGTCCGTGGTCTGGGCGCATCGGAATAGAGATTTTACGGCGTTGTTGTAGCTCCAAAAAAGCCTTCATTACGCCATACATATCGACATCGCCTTCGAGATGATTCGCCTCGTGGAAATTGCCCTCTGCGTCGCGCTCTGTGCTACGCAAATGGACAAAACCAACGCGGTCACCAAAGCGTTGCATCATATTGGCACAATCATTTGCGCTGCTTACACCGAGCGAGCCAGTGCAAAGACACAAACCATTACTCTCGTTTGGCACAGCATCCACCAACTTCTGAAAATCCTCTGCGCAGCTCATTATGCGAGGCAGGCCGAGAATTGACATCGGTGGATCGTCGGGATGAATTACCATCACTGCCCCCATCTCATCTGCTACGGGGCAAATCTCCTGCAAGAAGAGAATTAAGTTTTTGCGCAAGATGTCGGGAGTAACACCTTTGTATCGGTCAAGCTCTGCTTGGAATTGCTCTAAAGTGAAACTCTCCTCCGAGCCAGGCAGACCAGCAATCATATTGCGCACAAGTCGATTGCGCTCTTCCTCACTCATCTGTTCGAAGCGTTTGCGTGCAGCCTCTCGCTCCTCTGCTGTGTACTCCGCCTCCGCATTTGGGCGACGCAACAGAAATAGGTCAAATGCGATAAATGCTGCTCGCTCAAAGCGCAAAGCTCGACTGCCATCGGGCATTTCGTAAGCCAAATCGGTACGAGTCCAATCGAGAACGGGCATAAAGTTGTAGGTTATAACCTTAATGCCACACTCTGCCAAGTTGCGAATGCTCTGCTTGTAGTTTTCGATATATTGTTCGAAGTTTCCCGTGCGTGTCTTGATGTGTTCGTGTACGGGAACACTCTCCACCACCGACCACACAAGTCCTGCATCCTCAATTATCTGCTTGCGACGCATGATCTCCTCTACGCTCCACACCTCTCCATTTGGGATGTGGTGCAGGGCGTTTACGATGCCCGTAGCACCCGCTTGGCGAATATCCGACAACGATACGGGATCATTCGGCCCATACCAACGCCAACACTGCTCACACTTATATACTTGTGCCATAGTTACACTCCGCTAAAGATGCTGAAACCGCCATCAACAGGCAGTACCGTACCCGTAATAAACTTCGATGCATCGCTTGCAAAGAATACAACTGCGCCGTGCAACTCCTCCGCCTCGCCGAGTCGACCAAACGGAGTTACGCGCACAACATCTTTGGCGCGATCACTCAACGACCCATCAGGGTTTGTCATCAGTGTTCTATTCTGTTCGGTAAGGAAGAATCCCGGAGCAATGGCATTTACACGCACGCCCTCGCCAACCTTCTTCGCCATCTCGACAGCCATCCATCGTGTAAAGTTGTCGATTGCCGATTTCGATGCCGAGTAACCCACTACGCGAGTAACTACGCGCTGTGCAGTCATCGAAGAGATATTGATTATCGAGCCGTGCTTCTGCTTTGCCATCTGTTCGCCAAAGATGACGGTTGGGATTACTGTACCCATAAGGTTGAGATTTACAACATCACCAAAAGCCGAGAAATCTATATCCATAAAACTCTTGTCAGGCATAATCGTTGCACCCGGCATATTTCCGCCTGCGGCATTTATAAGTACATCTATCTTGCCCCACTTTGCAACAATCTCCTCACGAGCCGCAGTCACTGCCTTACGGTCAAGAACATCCGCCTTGCAGAATAGAGCCTCTGTGCCAAGTGCCGACAACTCTGCGGCAAGAGCCTCGCCCTTCTCTGCTTTGCGACCTACAATAACTACATGAGCACCCTGCCCAGCCAAACAGCGAGCCATCGAAGCTCCTAAAACGCCATAACCACCTGTGATTACGACCACTTTACCCTTTATGCTAAACATAGTTACTACTTTTTATATCTCAATTTTCTTATACTTTGGTACAAGCACCTTCATTATGGTCCAACCGATAAGATATGCCACTGCGCATATCGAGAATACGATCATATATCCTGCAGGCTTACCATCGAAACCAGCAAATGTAAAGGCTGCGCCTTGCGCCTCGGCATAGGTAAAGAGCATACCAGCACCCTTATTGATAAGGAACGAGCCACAACCTCCGACCATTGCACCTATTCCAGTGACGGTAGCGATAGTAGATTTAGGGAACATATCGCCAATAGTCGAGAAGAGGTTTGCCGACCAAGCTTGGTGTCCTGCACCTGCAATACCGATAATCACAGCAGGAAACCAAACCGAAACGCCTTGCAATGGCTGTGCAAAGAGAGCAAAGAGAGGGAAGAACGCGAAGATTAACATTGCACGCATACGGCCCGAATATGGCTCCATACCCATCTTCTCTACGAACAATTTTGGCAGGTAACCGCCACCGATCGAAACGATGGTAACAATCAGATAGAGAACGAATACAAGTATCTTACCCTGCATTGTATCCATACCATAGCCACACTCCGAGAAGTATGCTGGGGCCCAAAAGAGGTAGAACCACCAAACCCCATCGGTAAAGAATTTGCCTGCAATGAATGACCAAGTCTGCTTGTAGCCGAAACACTTCAACAGAGGAATTGTCTTCTCCTCGGTGGTAGGTTTTACCTCAGTTGAATCCTCCTTTTCATCTTGGAGGATGTAGCTCAACTCGGCACTATTCACATGCTTTGATTTCTCTGGCTTTTCGTACATATATACCCAGAAGAACATCCAAACGAAACCGAGAACACCGATTATAATGAAAGCCATCTCCCAACCAAGAGTCTGTGCCAAAATAGGAACAGTCAGTGGTGCAGCCAAAGCACCCACCGATGCACCTGCGTTGAACAACGATGTTGCCAAAGCTCGGTCTTTCTTCGGGAAGTACTCGGCGGTTACCTTGATAGCAGCAGGGAAGTTTCCTGCCTCACCCAAGGCGAGAATAGCTCGACAAATTAAGAATAACCATACGCTGAGTGTCGCTATGGCCATAGCGGCCTTTGAACCTACCTCTACCGCTTTTAGAGCCTCTAACGATTCATAACCCAAAAGCTCTATGGTTGCCCAGCCGCAGCCTGCGTGCATACAAGCACCTAACGACCAGATGCCGATAGCCCAAAGAAAACCCCTCTTTGTTCCCATCCAATCCACGAACTTACCTGCAAATAGGCAAGCGAAAGCGTAGAAGATTGAGAAGAAGCCGGTAATTGTACCGTAATCCGAGTCGGTCCAGTTGAACTCTGGAGCAATAAAGTCTTTCCAAGTCAGGGAAAGCACCTGACGATCCATATAGTTTATGGTCGTTGCGAAGAAGAGCATTGCGCATATTGCCCAACGATAGTTCGTCATTTTAGTCTTCATATTACTCTGTTTTAGGTTATTTCAAATCTGCTACTACGGCTATTGACTCGGCGCACAAACGCGATATTGTTGCCCAATCTTTTGCAGCAACCACCTCTTTAGGGAAGAGGCAACTGCCCATTCCTACGGCAAAAGCTCCCGCCTTGAACCACTTTGTAAGGCTTTCGGCTGTCGGCTCAACACCTCCCGTAACCATAATCTTACTCCACGGCATCGGAGCCATCAAACCCTTCACGAACTTCGGACCAAGGACATCGCCAGGAAAGACTTTGCAGAGGTCACAGCCCGCCTCTTGGGCCATTCCAACCTCGGTGATGCTTCCGCAACCCGGAGTGTAAGAGATGAGTCTGCGATTGCAAACTTTTGCTACATCGGGGTTGAAAAGAGGACCAACAACAAAGCAAGCTCCCATCTGAATATAGAGCGCAGCCGTTGGCGCATCCACAACCGAGCCTACACCGATTGCCATGTCAGGACACTCCTTTGCCGCATACTTTACCACTTCGGCAAATACCTCGTGTGCGAAATCTCCGCGATTGGTAAACTCGAATGCGCGAACACCGCCTTCGTAGCACGCCTTAACGACCTGCTTTGCAACTTCCACATCGCTATTGTAGAATACAGGAACAATACCCGTTGCCTGCATCTTGTTCAAAACTGCTATTTTGTCAAATCTTGCCATAATATCTACACTTTTATCTTTGTACTCGACCACTTGCATCACCCCCGCAAAGAGCCTCAACCTCATCAACCGATACCATATTGAAATCGCCTAAAATGGTGTGCTTCAACGCTGACGCAGCAACTGCAAACTCCAACGCCTCGCCCTGTGTTGCCTTTGTGAGAAGGCCGTGAATTATACCTCCCGAGAAGCTATCGCCACCACCTACGCGGTCAATAATCGGATTTATGTCGTAACGACGCGACTCGTAAAACTCCTTACCATCGTAAATCATCGCTTTCCAGCCGTTGTGCGACGCCGAATAGGATTCGCGCAAGGTCGATACAACATACTCGAATCCAAACTCCTCAGCCATAGCCTTGAATATCGCTTTATATCCCTCGGCATCGGTCTTGCCACCCTCGACATCTGCATCGGGCTTGAAACCGAGACAAAGCTCTGCATCCTCCTCATTTCCGATGCAGACATCGACATACTGCATCAGTGGGCGCATAATAGATTGTGCCTTCTCCTTGGTCCACAACTTTTTGCGGAAGTTCAAATCAACCGAGACCTTCACGCCGTGACGCTTCGCTGCCTCGCATGCTAAACGGGTAAGCTCTGCAGCCTTGTCCGAGATAGCAGGGGTGATGCCCGACCAATGAAACCAATCTGCTCCCTCCATAATCTTGTCGAAATCGAAGTCGCAAGGCTCTGCCTCTGCGATAGCCGAGTGTGCGCGGTCATAAATAACCTTTGAAGGTCGCATCGAAGCACCCGTCTCGAGGTAGTAGATTCCCACACGATCTCCACCGCGAGCGATATAATCGGTCTTTACGCCAAACTTGCGCAGGGCATTTACGGCAGATTGTCCAATTTCGTGAGTTGGGAGCTTGGTTACGAAATATGCGTCGTGTCCATAATTGGCACAGCTTACGGCAACATTTGCCTCGCCACCGCCATAGACAACATCAAAGTTGTCAGCCTGCACAAAACGGTAATTCCCTGCAGGGCTCAGACGCAACATAATCTCACCTAAGGTTACGATTTTTTTCATATGCTTTGTATTTTATTTGATATTCACAATTTTGCAATACCCATTCTATATGCAAATATAGTTATAATAATTGGTAAATTAATATGTTAATACATATATTTATACTTATTATCTTTACAAAATAAAATAATGATGTTTGGGTCTGTATAACCGTCTTTGTGTACCTCTCGCAATATCTCTTCGGTCTGTTGGGTGAGGTCTTGATGCGATGTACTTACTCTACTTAATACTATTACCGTTTTCAATGTATTGATAATCTGTTATTTATAGGACTATAAATAACAAAAAAGAGGATAGATTTCGTGATTTTAATGACTTAAATTATTAATTCGTCTAATTAATTGATATAGACATTGTTATAAAGATTAATAATTTAACTCTAAAAATAGTGTTTCCGATACCTTTTAGACCCACTGAATCTTATTATATTTTTGATTTGTAGTGGATAGTGGATTGGCTACTGCGCTCGCTTATGCTCGCTACGCTTAACGCCTTTCCCCTACGCTTGCCGCAGATACATATTTCCATTTTGGGATTTGAACGGCGGCAGAAGCCGAGAGCAAACCGAAGCAAAAAGAGTGGGCATAAAAACCAAAGGTTTGGAAGATTGGTTAAGAATAGATGTCAAACTTGTTTGAGCAGATATTTCTCAAACAATATTCCACAGTTGCGTAGCAACTCTGCACACTCTACGAGGGCGCAGACAAGTCTGCCAAGGCGCAACGCGCTGGACGAAGCCTCTATACACGAAAAAGAAAAAGCGGTTGAACACTCAACCGCTTCGTTCTTTTGTAGTGGATAGGGGATTCGAACCCCTATGTCCTGCGTGAGAGGCAGGTATCCTAGCCCTTAGATGAATCCACCATTGCTGTATTGCGAGTGCAAAGGTAGGCAAAAATTTTTATTCTCCAAATTTTTTAGCAAAAAATCTGCAAAAAATGTAAATAATTAACGATTCCTACCAAAAGTTGTCTAAGCAAAAACCTTCCCAAAAATTTTCCAGAGTCGTTCATTTTCTGTATATTTGTTTCATAATCAATGGATTACACGTTATAAAGCAACTTAAAGTAAACCTCGGCACAATTGCTGCCAATGCTGACCAGATTTTCCACCGACTCCGTTGGGCAAATGGAGTTGCTTGTCCTGAGTGTGGTTCAATGGCTTATTGGTCAAAATAGTACATAAAATCGGGGCGGTTTTTGATTATTGGTCAAAAATAGTACATAAATGCGGGTGTTTGCCCGCATTTTCTACTTGTATTTGAGCTTAAAATACTCGTCTATAAAGAGCCTTCGATATC
>JAZQIS010000050.1:0-9614 GCA_045541235.1 Alistipes sp. | reverse complement strand
CACAGAACGACATGGCTACGATCCGACTTTATTTTATGCAAAAATATAAATATTTTTTTGAATATGCAAAAAAATGAGAGAATCAATGAGATTCTCTCGTTTTTTGAGGTGTCGAGGATTATCCCCTTTCCCCTTCGTATTGTTACTCCTCCTCGCGGCGGTGCAACTGCTCTACATAGATAGCGTGAGCCATCTTGTCGCGCTTTGCAATCGAAGGCTTTGTGAAGTACTGACGAGCACGAAGCTCCTTCAAAACACCTGTACGCTCATACTTACGCTTAAACTTCTTGAGAGCGCGCTCGATGTTCTCGCCCTCCTTAACTGGCATAATAATCATAATATTCTCTGTTTTTTATTATTTGTAATCTTGTTTGTTTTCGGCAGATTTTGCGCCAACCTGCCAGGGGCGTTTTCTCTTTTTGCAACAGTTTGTTGCCAACTCTATTTGCTATTCGAACCTCTGTGGCGTAGTACCAAAAAGAAGATAGGGTGCAATGGCTTCCGCCTGCTCCTTGGTGAAAATGTCATCCTTAATCATCTCTTCAATACTGTTCCAACCTCCTTTCGATTCGCGTATCTCTGTTATTCGTTTTAGCGTTTGTCGAGTCATATATGGATGGTGCTCAAATTCAAACGCGGGTGCAAAGTTAATATCTATTTTTGAAATTTTGCAACTATCGCAATAAATTTGTTCAGAAATTTTGTTAAAATTCTCTGGTGTAACACATTTTAACTCCGCAATTTGCTCTTTTCGGACAAATCCACCCAACAATTTACGGTACTGCATTACTGCAACGACGGTTTTTGGGCCTATGCCTCGAACCTTGCGAAGCGTTGCCGAGTCGGCACTATTTATCTCGACCAACCCTGCCAAAGGGTCGCGCACGCTCAAAATAACAAAGTGCGCAAGCGAATCGGCCATCTCCTCGCTCACAGCGTAGCAGTCGCGCAATTCATTCATCGAGAATATTCCGCCACCTCGCTTGCGATACTCGATAAGGGCCTCTGCTTGGCGTGTTGAGAAGCCGATAAGGCGCAGATACTCAATACCAACCGTGTCGATATGAAACTTCTCGAAAGGTCGCGGCGAAAAGCGTGCAGGACGGCTCTTTTGGATGGTGTCACGCTCTCTCTTCTCCTCTTTAGCCCTCGGTTTTGTGGCGTACTGCTCTCCAATTTTAATATAAGGACGCACGCGCGCGAACATCGAGTCGGTTACACCATAGCACAACGCAAACTCCTCGGCGATGCCAAAGATTTTGCCGGCAGTGCGATATTTTACGATACCTACGGCTGTACGTTTGTCGAATCCAAGCAGTAGCAGCTCGTCGTAGGTCACGGTATTCGGGTCGAAGATAAAGAGCGTGTCGCGTCTCTTCACTGTAGGCTGTTCCTCACTCTCCAATAGGAATACTCCCCGTCGTGGCTTGGCAAAATAGGCGACAAGGGCAATGGTAACAATTATTACCAACACATAGATAATGCCGCGTATATTCTGTCGTGAAAACATCTGTAACTATTCGCTCCATTGTGCGCCCTCCGAGAGTTGCAGAGCGCGATAATGCTCGGATGGCGAAGGAATTGGCTCTCCAATGCCATATTTGTCCCACTTCTTGTCCACCAGAGCGATTGTTGCCTCGTCGGAGGTGACAATATTTGGCCAACGGGATGGATTGTATTGGTTCGCCTTTGGTCGTTTTGCTCGGGCATCGACAATGAGTGTCGAACCGCAGAGGGTAAAGTCGCGTGTCGGTTCGGTATTGGCTGCACCGAGCCACAAAAGCTCCTCGCCACTCATCTCCTTGGCGCGCTTGTCGAAGAGTATGACATAGTTGCAGTCCGTCGCTTTGCTGAGAGCTTCGGTGCTGATTTCGAGGTCGTTATCGGCAAATAGAAGGAGGGTGCTCCACTCCTCGAGCAGTTCATCGCGCACCTCCAGACCCAAAGGTAGGGTAGTGTGGTCGAAGGTCGGTTTTGCCTTCTCCTCCTCGACAGCTGTCAAATCGAGTGCAACCTTTCCTCCAAAACCACAGGTGGCCGTTGCGTGGTCTAGAACATCGTAGATTCCCTCGCTGCGGATAAGAGACTTGCGAAGGTCGCAGTTGCGCATCAGTCGGGCCAGTTCTCTCGATGAACGGACATTGGTCGAGGCGGGTGTGAGGAGCAGATATTTATTAAACATCATCTGCCCTGCGCCCCACAGACCAAGAGCCACCTTCGATGCTTGACGCTCATAGAGTTGCCGCATCGAGATAATGGTGATGTTGTGTTGTGTTCCCGCCGCCGGCATATACATATCCTCGACCTCGGGTTGCATTACAAGGCGAATTGGAGCAAGGAATATTCGCTCGGTAGCCATTGCAATATAGGCATCCTCTTGCGGTGGAATCCCCACGATAGTTGCAGGATATACGGCATCGCGGCGGTGCGTGATGGCCGTAACGTGGAATTTAGGATAGTAGTCCTTCAAGGAGTAGAAGCCCGTATGGTCGCCAAAATCTCCCTCCAAAACCTTCTCCTCGGTGGTATCTACGTAACCCTCGATTACAAAGTCGCAATCTTCGGGTACATATATATCGTTTGTAACACACTTTACCAACCTCACCGGTTTGCCACGCAACAACCCCGCCAACAGATATTCGTCGATATTGTCGGGCACGGGAGCCGTAGCCGAGTAGGCATATACGGGGTCTCCGCCTATAGCTACCGATACAGGCATCCTCTCGCCTCGAGCCTTGTAGGCCTCGTAGTGGCGGGCACCTGTCTTGTGGCGATGCCAATGCATTCCCGTAGTGTGGTCGTCGAACACCTGCATACGATACATGCCTACATTGCGTATGCCTCGGTCGGGGTCTATGGTATGCACCATCGGAAGAGTTACGAAACGCCCTCCGTCGTGTGGCCAGCACTTCAAAATCGGGAGCAGTGACAGTTTTGCCGCCTCGCCCTCGAGAATCACCTGCTGACACGCCCCTCGGCCACTCTTTTTGCGAGGAAACCACTTTGAAGCCTCGCCAAGCAGAGGTAGCAGTCGCAATTTGTCCATCAAACTCTCCTTTGGCGATGTTACACTACCTACCAAAGAGTTCAATCGTTCCGATATATCTTCGAGCCGTTCCACGCCGAGAGCCATAGCCATTCTGCGCTCCGAGCCGTAGAGGTTTGTCAGTACGGGGAACTCCTTATCGGTCTGCTCGAAGAGGAGAGCCTTGCCACCGCCCTCGCTCTTTACCACTCGGTCGGTAATCTCGGCTATCTCCAATTCGGAAGATACGGGAGTGCCGATGCGAATTAACTCACCGGCACACTCCAACTTCGAGATAAAGTCAACGATACCCACTTATACTCTGTTTTTATTTCTGTTCAGCCTTTGCTGCAGCCAAACGCTCCTCGAACATCTTCTTCTCTTTGCCCATAGCAACGAAGCAGATGATGGCAGCGATGATACTTGTTGCGAGGAAGCACTCGAAGGTGAAGTTCCAACCGAGTGAGCTCTCTGCAACATATCCGAAGGCGATTTTTGAGAGAACAGCATCTCCGATAAGATAACCCAACAGACCCATAAAGCCGGCTGCTGTTCCTGCCGCATTCTTAGGTACAATCGATATGGCCTGAATGGATATCATTGCTACAGGACCATAGATGGCAGCACCAATCAACGCCAACGAAGCATAAACGACGTACTTAACGTCTATTGCAAGCATTTCAGACAATGGTGCAGCCTGCCAATAAGCCAAGACTCCCACAGCTACCAGAAGCATGTAGATAACATTTACGGGAGCGCAACGTCCCTGGAAGAACTTGGATGACAACCATCCGCAGAGAAGTGTTCCGAAGATACCCGCATACTCACGAATTGTATATGCGAGTGAGCTATCCAACTCCGACATCTTCAACTCGTTGGTCAGGTATATAGGCGACCAATCGGCGATACCGTAGCGGATGAAATATACAAAGATATTCGCAAAGCCGATAAGCCACAAAGTAGGGTTCGTGAGGATGTAATCAACGAACAGTGTCTTGAACGGAATCTTTGTCTCCTCGCCCTTCTTTGCCTTTGCGCCCGAGTAGTCGTTACGATACTTCTCGATAGCAGGCAAGCCGCACGACTCGGGTGTGTCGCGGATAAACCACCAACACATGGCTGCAAATAAAAGTGCAACCAATGAAGGGGCGATAAATGCTGCACGCCAAGTCTGCTCGATGCCGAGAGTTGAGAATATTACGATTCCGGCAGGGATGATAAATCCGAGCGAACCGTTACCAATGTTGTGTGCGGTGTTCCAAATCGACATTTTGAACGATCGTTCGTTTGTCGAGAACCAGTGTGACATTACTCGTCCGCATGGAGGCCATCCCATTCCCGAAAGCCAGCCGGCGAGAAGCATCAGTACGAACATAATGCCGATAGTTATGGTGTAGTTGCCATTAACGCCTACAGGGTATGGTACCACACCTGCCACAATCATTACCAAGGCCGAAAGGATAAGGCCGATGGTCATAAACTTGCGAGCATCAGAACGGTCGGAGAGACTACCCATCAAGAACTTACTTACTGCATAAGCGATAGGAATACCGGCCATTGCGATACCTGCACCCGGCTTGTCGATAAGACCATCTTCAATCATACCATTGGTTGCGAAAGAGAGGTTCTTGCGCACGAGGTAGTAGGCTGCATAGCCGAAATAAACTCCGAGGAATACTTTGAGTCGCATCGATTTGTACTCCTTGTCGATTTTTTCTGCCGGCAATTCCGGTTTATGTGCCGGAGGTGCCATAAAATCTAAAAGTCCCATAATTCTGTTATTTAATGTTATAGTTTTATATCGTAAATCTGTATTACTCCAACCAGATTGTTGTCATTGTTTACCACAAGCAACGAATTGACCTTGTTGCGAGTCATTTCGCGTTCGGCTTCGATAAGTTTGCTTTCGGGGTGAATTGTCTTTGGTTTGCGCGTGGCAATATCCATAGGGCGGATATCGAAGAAAGCAGCCTGGCGGCTCTGCATTGCACGGCGAATATCTCCATCGGTGATAATTCCCAGGATGTTGCTCTCGCGCTGTACAACGATAAGCCCCAATCCTCCACGCGATATTTCGTGTATCATCTCGATAGCGGTCGCCTCTTCCGAAACAATCGGTAGGTCGTGTCGGCGCATAACCTGTTCTACCCTCATCAGCAATCTGCGTCCGAGACTTCCTCCCGGATGTAGTCGCGCAAAGTCTTGTGCCGAAAAGTCTCGCACCTTCATCAAAGCGCAGGCCAAAGCATCGCCTAAGGCGAGTTGTGCTGCAGTCGAGGATGTTGGCGCAAGGTGTAGAATACACGCCTCTCGCTCCACCTCTACATTGAGAAGGATGTCGGAATTCTTGGCCAATGCCGACTCCGAATTTCCCGTCATTGAGATTAGCTTGTTGCCGTTTTCGTGAATGAATGGTACAATTTTCAAAACCTCGTCCGTTTCGCCCGAGTAGGAGAGTGCCATAATTACATCCTCCTTTGATATCATTCCGAGGTCTCCGTGAAATGCCTCGCTCGGATTTAGGTAGAAGCTCGGTGTTCCCGTACTCGCCAATGTTGCGGCAATCTTCTTTGCCACAATGCCCGACTTGCCAATACCCGTTAGAATAACCTTACCGTTGCAGGCCAAAATCGTCTCCACGGCGGCGACAAACTCTCCGTTCAGCCCCTCTTTAATGCGGAGCAGAGCCTCCGACTCGTTCTGTAGAACCTCGCGAGCCGTATCGAGAATCATATTTTTTTGCGAATCGTTCATCTATTGCAGTAGCGATTTAATAACCCCTTCCAAGTCGTCGAGGTATAGCATGTTTGGTCCATCGCTAAGAGCGTTGTCGGGCGATGGATGTACTTCGAAGAAGTATCCCGTAGCACCGAAGGCTTTGGCTGCTCGGGCCATAGCGGGTACGAACTTGCGGTCGCCCCCTGTTGTGCCATTTGTCGAACTTGGGCGTTGTACCGAGTGGGTGCAATCCATAATCACGCGTGGAGCAATTTCAAGCATGTCCGCTATATTGCGGAAATCGACCACGAGGTTGTTGTAGCCAAACGAATTGCCTCGCTCGGTGAGCCACACCTCTTTGGCACCCGCCTCCATAGCTTTCTCGTAGGGATAGCGCATATCGGCACCCGAGAGAAACTGTCCCTTTTTGATATTTATTGTCTTGCCACTCCTTGCTGCCGCCACGATAAGGTCGGTTTGGCGGCATAGGAAAGCGGGAATTTGCATTATATCGACAACATCACCTATCACCTCGGCCTGCCATGGCTCGTGAATATCGGTCAGCAGTTGCAGCCCCCACTTTGTACGCACGTCCGAGAGCATCTGCAATCCGCGCTCCAAGCCTACTCCTCGGTAGGAGTGGAGCGAGGTGCGATTTGCCTTGTCGAACGACGCCTTGAAGACGATCTCGGTGCCGAGTTGTCGATTGATTTCGCAAATCCTTGATGCCACCGAGTCGAGCAACTCGGCCGACTCGATGACACAAGGTCCTGCAATAAATATCGGTTTCATCCTATTGTGCGACTATTTAAGCGACTTGATTACGCGCTGGTTGATGTCGTGAATACGCTTAACGTCAAATTTGATGACTTTGCGATCGTAGGTTACAAAGCCGTTTACCTCGCCCTCGACATCGGTGGTCTGTGTGTAGATAGCACCCGACATACCCTGTGGGATGAATGGGAGAATCATCTCGGCATACTCGATGTAGGTTGTATTCAAATCCTCCTTATCTTTGCGGTTGCCACCATAGCCCCAGTTGAGCATCTCAGGATTCCAAAGGTGATTCTTTATAGGGAGTCCCAAACCTCCATACTCGCCGAGCATGAGGATATAGTCTGCGTGGTGAACACCCATAACAGGCTTTGGATAGTTGTGCCAATCCATAATATCGCCACACTCGCGCAAGTTACCGCCGCTGGCAGGGTTGATAAGACGTGTGTGGTCGCGCTTGTAGGTCCAATCCACAACCTTCTCTGTGTCGAACTGTGCCCACGCCTCGTTGAACGGTACCCAAACTACAACCGACTGGAAGAAGTCGCAGAAGTCCATAATCTCGCCCCACTCCTTGTAGTAGTTGCGCTTGTACTCCTCGGTAAGCTCGGTGTCCGAACCTCCGTTAATCTGGTGGCGCGACCAAGAGAATTGCTCCTTCTTTGCCTGCTCGCCACAAGGCATATCCTGCCATACGAGCATTCCGAGACGGTCGCAGTGGTAGAACCAACGTGCAGGCTCAACCTTGATGTGCTTACGGATGGTGTTGAATCCCAACTCCTTAGTAAACTGAATATCCCAAGCCAAGGCCTCGTCGGTTGGTGCGGTATATAATCCGTCAGGCCACCAGCCCTGGTCGAGTGGGCCATACATAAAGATAGGCTTGCCGTTGAGGGTAGCGCGGAGGTGTCCGTACTCGTCGCGTTTCTTGCCTACCTCGCGCATTGCCGTATATGAATTTACGCTCTCGACAACCTTACCATTCTGCTTCAATGTAACCTTCAAGTCGTAGAGGTGAGGAGTCTCCGGTGTCCACAACTTTGCATTGGAGATATGAATCTTGGCAGGAGTTCCGCAAGGAGCAGTACCCTCGCCAACCTTTGTGCCATTGTCGAATACCTCAACCATTACAAGGCCCTCACGAGCAGTAGTTTCGGTCTTAACGATGATGTCGCTGTGGCGCAAATCGCTCGAAGGGAGGATATTTACGATGTGGTTCTGCTTCGATACAGGCTCCAACCATACAGTCTGCCAGATACCCGAAACAGGAGTGTACCAAATCTTGCCGAGACGGCTGAGCTGCTTACCTACAGGCTGCTCGCCCTTCTCGGTAGGGTCCCAAACGCGGACAACCAACTTTTGCGATCCCTTCTTGTTGAGGGCAGCGGTGATATCACACGAGAAAGGAGTGAAGCCTCCTGTGTGACCACCTACATATACACCATTGACAAATACATCTGCCTTCCAATCTACGGCTCCGAAGTTTAGCATCACGCGCTGCGACATCCACTTTGCCGGTACGGTAAACTCGCGCTCATACCAGAGCAGCTGATTCTCTTTCAATGGCTTTTGTACGCCCGACAGAGCCGACTCAACAGCAAATGGAACGAGAATCTCGCCATTGAAAGTGGTTGGCTGTGCGGCATTTATCTCCGTGATAGCGTAGTTCCACAATCCGTTGAGATTGCTCCACTCCCCACGAACCAGCTGTGGACGAGGGTACTCCGGAAGTACATTAGAGGGTGTAACCTCCTCTGCCCACTTTGTACGAATCTTGTCGCCTGCGATTTTCCACTCTGCCGAGGTTGTTGCGATGCCGACAACCAGGAGAGCTACTGCCAATAAGGTCTTTTTCATAGTAGTTAGCTTTTTATTGTTAATTTGTTTATGATTGAATTTGTTGATTCTGTATAAATTTCTCGGCACGCTCCAAATCCTCGGGGGTGTCGATACCTATGGTCTCGATGTCGGTTATACCTACACCAATCTTGTAGCCACTCTCCAACCATCGCAGTTGCTCCAAAGATTCACCCTTCTCGAGTGGCGTTTGAGGGAGGTTTGCGACCTCGTTCAACACCTCTGCACGGAATGCGTAGATGCCGATGTGTTTGTAGAAAGTGTGGTGTAAAAGCCACTCGTTGCGCTCCACACCTCTGAGATATGGGATAACCGAACGTGAGAAGTAGATAGCCTCGCCCTCGTCATTTATAACGACTTTCGGCGAGTTAGGATTCTCGAGAGCCTCGATGCCATCCTCGGCCTTGAATGGTTTGACAAGGGTTGCAATATCCACTTGCTCCTTGCCGAAACACTCTACGAGACGCTCAATCTGCTTGGGTGCAATGAAAGGCTCGTCGCCCTGCACATTGATTACAATCTCTGCCTCGCAGCTTACTCTTTTGTAGGCCTCGGCGCAACGATCTGTGCCGCTGCGATGCTCCGAAGAGGTCATAACAGCCTCACCACCGAAGCCGATAACGGCATTGTATATGCGCTCGTCGTCGGTCGCTACAACAACCCTCTCCACAACCTTTGCCACCTGCTCATATACACGTTGCACTATCATCTTGCCTCCAAGCAGAGCGAGGGGCTTTGCCGGAAAGCGTGTGCTGGCATAACGTGCGGGGATGATGGCTATGGTTTTGAGGCTCTTCATCTTTGGTAACTATTTCTCGAGTGCGAGTTCCAATACTTGGTCGTTAGTGCGGACATAGTGGAATGTCAAGCCCTCGATATACTCCTTTGTAATCTCCTCTACATCCTTGCGATTCTCCTCCGGAAGCAGAATGGTGTGGATTCCGGCACGCTTGGCGGCCAAAATCTTCTCCTTGACACCTCCGATAGGGAGGACTCGACCACGCAGGGAGGTCTCTCCCGTCATTGCGATTCGCTCCTTAACCTTGCGGCCGGTGTAGGTCGAAACAATCGAGGTTATCATTGTGATACCCGCTGAAGGGCCATCCTTTGGAACAGCACCCTCTGGTACGTGAATGTTGAGATCGTTTTTCTCGAACATCTCGGGGTCGATGCCCAACTCCTTGTAGTGAGCCATAACCCACTCGTGAGCAATGGTTGCCGACTCCTTCATCACATCGCC
>JAZQIS010000049.1:0-40608 GCA_045541235.1 Alistipes sp. | reverse complement strand
TGGTCTGTGCAGCAGCCGCTGCATCGCCCAACTGGATAACCTTTACATAGTCCTTCTTGCCATTGTAGGCCCCGAGGCGAATCTTCTCTGCAAGCGCAGGAGAAGCGGCCTGCAACTTGTCGGCCATCTCAATTACGCCATCGAAATTACCCTCCTGCTGCAATGTCGCAACGCGGTTGTTGGTGTAGAGAGCCTTGTTCGAGTTTGCCTTTGCAATGGCATCAGCATACTTTTCGGCAGGCATTGTGAGTACCTTGTCGTAGATAGCCATACCCTCATCGTACTTGCCCAACTCGCAGTAGCAGGTTGCAAGATTCAAAGCCATATCGGTATTACGAGGATTTGCGGCATATCCCTTCTCGAATACAGCAGCTGCACTTGCATAATCCTTAGCGTTGAAAGCCTCGCCACCCTGCACCTGATATACCTTTGCAAGGATGGTGTTTGCCTTCTGCTTTGCAGTGGTGTTGCCATACAACTCGGCAGTGTCGGCAGCCTTGGTCAGGTACTCGATTGCCTTGTCGTAGTTCTTCTGCGATGCAGCCTGAAGACCAACTCCCTGATAGCAGGTAGGAAGATACTTCTTTGCAGTAGCAACGCAGTTGGCTACCTTTGGATCCTCCGAGTCCATACCCTTGTCGATAACAGTCTCGAAGCATGTGATAGCAGATGGATAGTTCTTCTCCTGGATAGCCTTTGCTCCCTCATTGAACTTGGCAATAACTTCGCTCTGTGCCGATGCAGCACCAACAGCGAGGAGTGCAAACAATGTTACAAATAATTTCTTCATAATCTCTATTTTTTGTGATAATTTTGTCTTAACAATCTGCAAAGTTATAAAACTTATCGCAGTTTTGCAAAAAAATTGGTCATAAGTCGCTCGCACTCTTCGGCGAGAACTCCTGATAGTACAACGGTGCGAGGATGCAACATATTGCCCGAAATGGTCGAAAAACCTCTTTTGGCATCTGATGCACCATATACAATGCGCCCAATTTGACTCCACGCCAAGGCTCCTGCGCACATCGGACAAGGTTCTACCGTAACATACAAAGTGCAGTCGTTTAGGTATTTACCTCCGATTGTAGAGGCGGCAGCCGTAATGGCCTGAATCTCGGCGTGTGCGGTAACATCTGTCAATGTTTCAACCAAATTGTGCCCGCGACCAACAATGCGCCCGCCTGCAACAATGATTGCTCCGATGGGTACTTCGTCGGCTTCGAGAGCGAGTTTTGCCTCTTCTATGGCCAAACGCATATATTTTTCGTCTTTTTCGCGCAATTCTTCCATATTTTTTTGTAACTTTGTGGGTTATTTGATTGCAAAGATAGAGAAAAAACGGAAAACGGAAAACGGAGAACGGAAAACTAATTGTCAATTTGTCAATTAAATAAGCTAATGGCTAATGGCCTATGGCTAAAAGCACAAGAAAACTATAAAACATAATATAAAACTATGTACAGAAGTAATACTTGTGGCGAATTGCGTGCCACAAATGTCGGACAGACAGTAACATTGGCGGGTTGGGTGCAGAAGGTGCGCAACCTTGGAGCGATGACCTTTATCGATTTGCGCGACCGTTACGGAATTACACAGATTGTTGTTGAGGAGCACTCTGACGAGGCTACGAAGGCCGAGGCTGCAAAGCTCGGTCGAGAGTGTGTAGTTCAGGTTACGGGCCGTGTTATTGAGCGCGAGTCGAAGAATGTAAAGATGGCTACGGGCGATATCGAGGTTGTTGCCGAAAAGATAAATATCCTCAATCAGGCAGTGATTCCTCCATTTACAATCGAGGAGAACTCGGACGGTGGCGATGACCTCCGTATGAAGTATCGTTACCTCGACCTTCGTCGTCCACCATTGCAGCGCAATATGATTCTTCGTCACAAGATGGCGCAGGAGATTCGCAAGTTCCTCGATTCGGAGGGCTTCTTGGAGATAGAGACTCCATACCTTATAAAATCGACGCCGGAGGGTGCTCGCGATTTCGTTGTGCCTTCGCGTATGAACCCTAACGAGTTCTACGCTCTGCCGCAGTCGCCGCAGACCTTGAAGCAGCTGCTTATGGTGTCGGGTTACGACCGTTACTTCCAGATTGTGCGTTGCTTCCGCGATGAGGATTTGCGTGCTGACCGTCAGCCGGAGTTTACCCAGATCGACTGCGAGATGTCCTTCGTAGAGCAGGAGGATATTCTCGAAATCTTCGAGCGTTGGGCAAAGCATATGTTCAAGAGCGTCTTGGATATCGACTTTGCGGAGCCATTCCGTCGTATGCCTTGGAGCGAGGCTATGGAGAAGTACGGCTCGGATAAGCCGGACTTGCGTTTCGGAATGGAGTTCTCGGATATTACCGACTTGGCACACGGCCACAACTTCTCGGTATTTGATGATGCAGAGTATGTTGTGGGCTTTGCTGCTACGGGTTGTGCGACATATACCCGTAAGCAGATTGATGCCTTGACCGACTATGTTAAGCGTCCGCAGGTGGGTGCGAAGGGACTCATTTGGATTCGTGTTGAGGAGGGCGGAATCAAATCTTCGATTGATAAGTTCTTCTCACCGGAGGAGCTTCGCGCTATTGCCGAGCGACTCGGTGCAAAGGCAGGCGACTTGTGCTTGATTCTTTGCGGTAAGAAGTATAAGGCATTGACTCAGTTGTGCGCACTTCGTTTGGAGGTTGCCGAGCAGTTGGGTTTGCGCGATCCGAAGAAGTTTGCGCCGCTGTGGGTTGTCGATTTTCCTATGTTCGAGTGGGACGAGGAGACCGAGCGTTTCTACGCTAAACACCACCCATTCACCTCTCCAAAGCCGGAGGATGTGGATAAGCTGGAGAGCGATCCGGGAGCAGTGCGTGCCAATGCCTACGACTTTGTCTGCAACGGTACCGAGATTGGTGGAGGTTCAATTCGTATCCACGATCCAAAGTTGCAGTCGCATATCTTCAAGTGCTTGGGCTTTACTCCGGAGCAGGCCGAGGCGCAGTTTGGCTTCTTGATTAACGCCTTCCGCTATGGAGCACCACCGCACGGAGGTTTGGCATTCGGCTTTGACCGTCTCTGCTCGCTGTTTGGAGGAGTTGATTCGATTCGCGACTTTATAGCCTTCCCTAAGAACAACGCAGGTCGCGATGTGATGCTCGATGGTCCGTCACCAATCGATCAGGCGCAGCTCGACGAGTTGTACCTCTCGCTTGTTCCTTTCGAGAAATAGTATAGAATACTATAATTTGCTGGTCGCCTCGATTTTTATGGTCGGGGCGATTGCTTTATTTGTAAATTTTTGCTAATTTTGTAGCATACTATTATGTTTTGAAACGAAATCAATGAAGAAGTTTGCATTAGCAGTTTTAGCTCTTTTCGTGGCGATGTCGTGTTGCGAGGTTAAGGAGTCGGTCGAATTGAAATTTACCTACAAAGATGGAACTACCGCTACCGAGGTGCGACCTTTAGAGGTAAAGGGTTGCCTTTTCGGCGATAAGTACCTCCACTTCGAGATGTCTCAGGAGGAGTTGTCGAAGATTGCAGACTTGAAGGTGCTGCCTTCGTTTGGTCGTGCAAATGTTGGAGATGAGGGCTATTTTGTATCGTCGGACGGTATGCTCTCGACCTTCAAACCATTGTCGAAGGAGGCAAAGAGGGTGCGAAATATCTCGTTTCACCCATTGGCGATGAATGGCTATAAGGTGGGAGAGAAGTGCTATGTTGCAATTATGAAAGGGCTGGAGTTTGAGGCCAACCATACGCTCGAGTTGGTAGATGATAAGGAGTATCAATACTACTACCACTACAACACCTTAAAAGATATCACCCCTTACGAAAATCTGTCGATAGATTTCTATCCATTGGAGGGCAGTGAGGCTACATACGCAGGTATGGCTCGTCGCTATCGTCAGTATCTGCTCGATACCGACCAAATGCCTCAACCTATCAAGGAGCGCATTGCCGAAAACGAGCATCTCGACTACGCATCACAAGCTCCCGAAATTCGCATCCGCCTCGGTTGGAAGCCTGTGCCGACACCTGTCTTGCACCAGACTTTGGAGAATGAACCAGAGATGCGTGTGGCGGTAACATTCGATATGGTAAAAGATATTGTTGATGAGTTGAAGCGTCAAGGTGTGGAGAAGGCTCAACTCTGTCTGGTCGGTTGGAATCACAAGGGACACGACGGCCGCTATCCTACGGTCTTTCCTGTTGAGCCTTCGCTCGGCGGCGAGGAGAAATTGCGCGAGTGTATAAAGTATGCGCAGGAAAATGGATATCGAATTGTAGGACATACCAATCGCACCGATTGCTATGAGATTTCGTCGGATTGGAACAATGGCGCAGATGCAGCTCGCAAAGCAGATGGCTCACTTGTAGAAAAATGGCGTATTAGTGGTGGCCAGATGTACGATATCTGCTACAAACAGTCTTACGAAAAGTACTATGCCGAGCAGGAACCAAAGGTTGCTGAACTCGGTTTCAAGGGTTTGGAGTATATCGATGTTTTGTCGGTAGTATGTCCGCACGAGTGCCACAATCCAGAGCATCCTGTAACTCGTAAGGAGGCTGCCGAGTATGCCAACAAGATGCTTGATGGGTTGCGCCCGATGTTCGGTGGCTCACAGTCGGAGGGTGGAGCCTACTATGTTGCAAAGTCGCTCGACTATGCGCTCTATGCCTCGATAAATATGGACCGCAAGAGTACATTCGAGATTGTGGATGACTATGTGCCTGTGTGGCATATTGTCTTCAATGGCTACATCCTCAACAACGCAGGTGCGCAGACCGTGAACTACACTATCAAGGAGCCTCGTTGGGCATTGAAGGTTGCCGAGTACGCATCACGCCCAATATTCTACTTCTACTCGGCATTCATCGACAATCCCAAGAGAAATTGGATGGGCAATGCCGATTTGACCTACAAAGATAAGACCGATTTGGAGAGGTCGGTAGCCGCTATTAAGCAGGGATACGATCTGTTCAAGCAGTGGGAGTATCTGCAATTCGAAACTATGGAACAGCACGATAAGTTGACCGATGGGGTATATTGTTCGACCTACTCCGATGGCACTCGTGTGGTGGTAAACTATAACAAAGAGCCTTTTGCGTTCGAGGGCGTAGAGGTTGCAGGAGAGAATTATTCTATAATCAGTAAATAACCTAAAACTATGAGAAAATTATTCTTTGCACTTGCTACAGTGTTTTTTGCAATGTCGTGTTGCAAAACAGACGAAACCGTAGAGCTGAGCATTACTTACAAAGATGGAACTACCGCTACCGAGGTACGTCAGCTCAAGAGTAGCTGTTTTGAGGAGTTTCTCCGACTTGAACTCTCTCCCGCAGAGTTGGAGAATATTGACAAATTGTGCGTAACCCCGTCGTTTGCTCGCGCAAATGAGGGAGAAGATGGATATTTTGTTGCGGAGGATGGCCTTCTTTACGGATTTAAGCATAATGGAATGGGAGAGTATAGTCGTGTGGCGAAGAATCTGAGAATGTCGATGAGCTGCATCAATACTCTACATGGAGCATATCTTGCCATTTTGAAAGGACTTGAATTTGAGAGCATTCAGCGCTATCACCATAAAGATGGCAAATATTCATTTTCGTATGAGTACGACCTCTCGAAGTGTGGTGCATACGAGCCACTCGTGATAGATTTCTACCCAATGCCTAAGGGTGAGGAGAATTATAGCGCAATGGCGCGTCGTTATCGTGAATACCTCATTGAGAGCAATCAAATGCCTCAGATGTTGAAGGAGCGCATCGGTGAGAATGAGCACTTGCGCTACGCTGCAACTGCTCCCGAAATTCGTATTCGTCAGGGGTGGAAGCCTGTGCCGACACCTGTTGAGCATCAAACTCTGGAGAATGAGCCTGAGATGCGTGTTGCGGTAACTTTCGACCAGGTTAAGGATATTGTTGACGAGCTGAAGCGTCAAGGCGTGGAGAAAGCTCAACTCTGTCTGGTCGGTTGGAATCACAAGGGACACGACGGCCGCTATCCTACGGTCTTTCCTGTCGAGCCTTCGCTCGGCGGCGAGGAGAAATTGCGAGAGTGTATAAAGTATGCGCAGGATAATGGGTATCGAATCGTAGGACATACCAATCGCACCGATTGCTATGAGATTTCGTCGGATTGGAACAATGGCGCAGATGCGGCGAAGAATCCCGACGGCTCGTTGCAAGCAAATCGCGCATGGTCGGGAGGTCAAATGTTCAATATCTGCTACAAACAGTCTCACGACAAATACTTCCTGGGCTATGAGCCTAAGGTTGCCGAGTTGGGTTTCAAGGGGTTGGAGTATGTTGATGTGCTCTCGATTATCAAACCGCATGTTTGCTACGACCCTGCTCATCCTTGCACTCGTCGTGAGGGTGCAATGTATGCAAACAAGATGTTGCAGGGATTGCGCGATATGTTCGGTGGCAGCCAGTCGGAGGGTGGTTGCTACTTTGTGGCAAAGTCGCTCGACTATGCTATGTATGTAACGATGGCGTTGAATCGTCTGACCGACAAAGAGGAGTACCCTTATATTGATGACTATGCTCCTATCTGGCATATCGTATTCAATGGCTATTTGCTGCACAATCCGGCATCGCAGACCGTTAATTTTACATTGAAAGAGCCGTTCTACGCTCTGCGAAATGTGGAGTATGCGGCTCGTCCGATGTTCTACTTCTACTCGGCATTTGTGGATAATCCAAAGAAGAATTGGATGGGAAATGCAGACCTAACCTATAAAGATAGAGCCGATTTGGAGAAGTCGGTTGCCGCTATTAAGCAGGGATACGATCTGTTCAAGCAGTGGGAACATTTGCAATTTGAGACCATGGAACAGCACGACAAGTTGGCCGAGGGGGTATATTGTTCGACCTACTCCGATGGCACTCGTGTGGTGGTAAACTATAATAAAGAGCCTTTTGCGTTCGAGGGTGTCGAGGTTGCAGGAGAGAATTATTCTATAATCAATAAATAATCTTAACCTATGAAAAAACTACTTTTTGCAGTCGTTGCGGCAGTTATTGCAATGTCGTGTTGCAAAACAGACGAAACAGTAGAGCTGAGTATTACTTATAAGGATGGAACTACCGCCACCGAGGTACGTCCGTTGGAGGTGAAGGGTTGCCTTTTCGGCGATAAGTACCTCCATTTTGAGATGTCTCAGGAGGAGTTGTCGAAGATTGCAGACTTGAAGGTGTTGCCATCGTTTGGTCGTGCAAATGTGGGCGACGAGGGCTATTTTGTATCGTCGGACGGTATGCTCTCAACCTTCAAGGCTCTGTCGAAAGATGCACGCCGTGAGCGTCGTACTCGCGTACATATGTTGCCTGCAAACTGCTTTAAGGTGGGTGCGAAGTGCTATGCCGGTATTATGAAGGGTATGGAGTACGAGTGTCATCAGGTTCTCAAATTGGTAGATGACAAGGAGTATCAGTACTACTATCACTACAATACCTTGCAGGATATTGTACCTTACGAGTCGCTTTCGATTGATTTCTATCCACTCGAGGGCAAGGAGGCGAACTATGCAGGTATGGCGCGATTGTGCCGCAAGTATCTGATTGAGGCTGACCGTATGCCGCAGCTCGTAAAGGATCGTATTGGCGAGAACGAGCACTTGAAGTACGCTTCGGAGGCACCGGAGATTCGTATTCGTCTCGGTTGGAAACCTGTACCAACTCCCGAGAAGCACCAGACTTTGGAGAACGAGCCCGAGATGATTGTGGCGGTTACTTTCGACCAGGTTAAGGAGATTGTTGATGAGTTGAAGAGACAAGGTGTAAACGAGGCGCAGTTGTGCTTGGTAGGTTGGAATGTTAAGGGCCACGATGGCCGTTTCCCTGACCACTTTCCTGTAGAGGAGCAACTCGGTGGCGAGGAGAAGTTGCGTGAGTGTATCAAGTATGCGCAGGATAATGGATATAAGATTGTTGCTCACACTTGCCGTACCGATATATACGAGATTTCCAAGGATTGGAACAATGGTGCCGATGCCGCACGCAAGGCTGACGGTTCGCTGGTAGAGCGTTATGTCATTGGTGGCGGTATGATGTACGATATCTGCTACAAGCAGTCTTACGAGAAGTACTACAAGGAGGAGGAACCAAAGGTTGCCGACTTGGGTTTCCGAGGCTTGGAGTATATCGATGTTATTTCGGTAATCTATCCGCACGAGTGCCACAATCCCGAGCATCCGGTAAATCGTCGCGAGGCTGCCGAGTATGCCAATAAGATGTTGAGCGACTTGCGCCCAATGTTCGGCGGTAGCCAGTCCGAGGGAGGTGTATATTATGTGGCAAAGTCGCTCGACTATGCTCTCTATGCTTCGATGCGTATGAATCGTACACAGAAGTATGAGATTATCGATGAGTATGTTCCAACTTGGCACATTGTATTCAATGGCTATATCCTCAATAATGCAGCTGCGCAGACTGTAAACTATCCGCTTAAGGCCCCTAACTCGGCATTGCGTGTTATCGAGTACGCATCGCGCCCAATCTTCTACTTCTACTCGGCATATCGCAGCGCAGGTCGTAATTGGATGGGCGAGACCGACCTTACTATGAGGGATAAGGCCGATTTGGAGCGTTCGGTGGCCATTATCAAGCAGGGCTATGACGAGTTTAAGACCTTGCAGAACTTGCAACTCTGCACTCTCGACGACAACTTTGAGTTGGCAAAGGGTGTTAAGTGCAGCCTCTTTTCGGATGGCACTCGCGTTATCGTAAACTACAATAAGGAGCCATATGCCTACGAAGGTAAGGAGGTCGCTCCCGAGAACTATATAGTTGTAAAATAATGATTATGAGAAGAATTTTGTCTATATGGACTCTTCTGTCCATACTTTTTGTGGTTGGCTGTGAGAGTCATAGCGATGAGTCAAAGGGGACTCCTCCTGTCAATAATAATGTGCCGCATATGGAGATGAATAGCAATTTTAATGCTTGCTATCTTCAGCCCGAGCAGACTAAAGTAACCATTTCGTTTGCAATGGATACCGATTGGGAAATTCGTTTTTCGACGGTTGATTACGAAGAGGTTGATTGGGTTACTGCTTCACCCTCATCAGGAGACGCGGGCACACATACAGTGGAGATTACCTTGCCGGAGAATAAAGCATTGGAGAATAAACTTGTTCGTGTTGAGGTTTACGAAAAGAACGAAAATAGCCGCTTCTCTGATTATGAATTTGACACCCTCCTTAATTACTATCAAGGCTTGAAGTTTACTGCGTCTATTTTGCAGTTTGCATATTACGATATTGCCTATGGTGACCCTATCAGAGTTAAGGTAACACCTGGTGCACCTCTGCGTGAGCAGATTGATGCATATATAAAGAAGGAAAACAAAACATATGATGATGTAAGATATATTAAGCTTTTGGGCTATCTTTCCGAGGATGACTACGCATTTATTCGCGAAAATCTCACCAAATTAAAGGTGCTTGATATGTTTGAATCTGAGGTTGCACATATTCCCGCTTCTGCCTTTATGCGTCATACCTCTCTGCATTATATAGTTTTGCCGTACAAATTAAAGTCTATTGCTGATTATGCCTTCTGTCAGTCCGGATTGAAAAATATAAATCTTTATATGCCTCCATTGTTGGAATCGGTTGGAACGAATGCATTTGCGGATACAAGTATCGCAGGTTCGGTTATGTTTTTTGGATTTGAATCAAAAATTCATCTTTCGAGTGGAGCGTTTTCAGGTACTTATATCAAAAGTGCAATATTTAGCAATGGCATAACATCAATAACAGGCGATATTGTATCACCGTTTGATTCTCTTACTGCAATGATGCTGCCTCCAACTTTGAATTATATAGATAGTGCGTACCTTTCCAATTCGACAGTGATATATTGTTATGCTGTAAATCCTCCTACATTAAGCGATGTATATGCAGCAATTGGAGTGAATGTTCAATTCTTATTAGTGCCCATTGCTTCTGGGCTACTTGGTTATAATCATTATCAAATGAACGAAGATGGTCTTGGTTGGAGCGTCTTTTATGTCCGATACGACCCGGAATTGCCGCCTGAGATACAAGATGCAAGAGGTCCAAACCGACTATTTCCAGTGCTCTAATTTATAGACGAAAAGTATGAAAAAAACACTAATTATCCTCTCTGTATTGTTTGTGACAATGTCGGCTGTGGCACAAGTGCGCCAAACGCGTGAGGAGTATGTAGAAAAGTACAAGGCTATTGCAATCGCCCATATGGAGCGATACGGCATCCCTGCAAGTATCACAATGGCACAGGGCATCTTGGAGTCGGATAGCGGAAATAGTAAGCTTGCTCGCTCCTCGAATAATCACTTCGGTATCAAGTGTAAGAAGTCATGGAAGGGCGACCGTGTCTATCACGATGACGATGCCAAGGGGGAGTGCTTTCGTGCATACCCTTCGGTCGAGGCTTCGTATCAGGACCACGCCGATTTCCTCGATCAGTCTCCACGTTACGACTCCCTGTTTGCCTACCCATCCAACGATTATCGCAGCTGGGCACGAGGTCTAAAGGCTGCGGGATATGCAACGGCTCCGACCTATGCCGAGTCGCTTATTAAGATTATCGAGACAATGAAGTTGTATCTGCTCGATAAGGCGAATGGTGGCGAGATATATGCCGCAGCTAAAGGTGCCAAGGAGAACACCGAGATTTGGTGGGAGAGCAATACTGCGGTGTCGGACGAGCAGGTTAATCCTAATGCTTTCCGTGTAACGGTAAACTCTCACAAGGGTTATGGCGTGTATCGCACCAATCACACCTTCTATGTCGTGGCAAAGGAGGGAGATACCTTCGAGTCGCTCTCGGCAATATTCGATGTTTCGCCGAAGATGTTGCGCAAATTCAACGATGTACCAAAGGGCGCAAAACTCTCCAAGGGAGATATTGTATATATCGAACCTAAGAAAAATGAGTGGCTTGGAAATGTTGTGCAACACAAGGTTGTGCGCGACGAGAATCTCTATTCGCTGTCGCAGTTGTATGGTATTCGCAAAAAGTCGCTTGCAAAACTCAATAAATTGCGTCCTAACGAGGATGTTCGCAAGGGCGAGATAGTTAGATTGAAATAGAGATATAATCCAAATAGAGTATGAAAAGATATACGATTGTTCTTGTTTTGTTGTTGGTTGCGGTTATGACCGCATCGGCGCAGATTGTTAAGTTGTCGGAACTCCCATCCGAACGTGAGTTCCGCAAAGCAGTTAAAACATTGATGTATCGCACCAATGGCCACGACCTAACGCCAAAGCGATTGGAGGCGATGGAGGTTACCCAAAGTGTAATCAATCGCTTTGAAAATAAGGAGTGGAGCGCATACAGAAAGGAGAGCGACCTCGATAAAGTTGCCGAACTGGAGCGTTCGGGCGTTCCTTACTTCTTGCGTAAATCGTTCGACAAGGTGTGCAAGGAGGTGCGTACCACTAAGGTTAAGGAGGGTACTGTTGCCGTTTGGTTGCTCTATAGTATGGGTTACATCGTAAAGACTCCGACCGCTACTTTCGCAATAGACCTCTACTCGAAATATACCGATAGGTTGCTCGATGTAATAGATTTCGGTATGATTACTCACGCTCACGGTGACCATAATAATAGGGCGTTTACCGAGGGTATGGCCAAGCGCGGAAAACCTGTTCTCGCGGCCTTCGATATTAAGGATGTCGAGGAGATGCGTGTTGAGGATGGTGGAGTATATAAGTTTGGCGATATTACGGTGCGTGTAACCATAGGTGATCACAACAAGAAAAAACTGCGCAACTTCGTAGCTTCGTACGAGGTAGATTGTGGTGCTAATACCAACAATACGGTAATCTACCATACGGGCGATTCGTGCGACTATAAACAGCTTAATCCGAGTGGGCAGGTCGATATCTTTATCCCGCATATGCGAGTTGGTCTGAACATTCAGTCTGCTATCGACAAGTTCCATCCTCGCCATGTTTTCCTCTCTCACTTGCAGGAGTTGGGGCACCGCATAACAAAGTGGCGATGGACATTCGACGATGCCCTGAAAGATAAGAAAAGGCTTAAACACGACCATTTATGGATTCCGTGCTGGGGCGAGCGCGTGATATACAATCGTAACGATTGGAAATAATAAAATAAAACAAAATAGTTATGGCACAGCAACTTCGTGAAAAGATTTTGTCGGCAATTATCGACAAATCATCGCTCAAGCAGCGAGTTTTCGACAATACATTTTCGGTGTTTGGCGAGTTGAAAGATACCTTGTTGGAGATGGCATCCGAGATTGATGATGCCCTTGACGGAAAGCTCGACCGCCGCGTACGCATCGAGTATCGTGATAGAGGAAAGTTCGAGGCGCAACTCCAAATCGCATCCGACCTCCTTATTGTGCGTATGCACACCGATATCTTTAATTTCGACTCCAACCATATAATTTGGCAGAACGAGTATGTGCAGAGCAATAAGGCAAACTCTTACTGCGGAATTATCGATATCTACGACTTCCTCTCCGATTCATTCAAGTTCAATCGTTCGGCCGACGAGGGCTATCTCATTGGAAGAATATTCATCAACCGCGAGAAGATGTTCTTTGTGGAGGGTAAGCGTCAGACCATCGTGCGCGCAATGAGCTTCGGCAAGGAGGCTATCTCACGCGAAAATCTTATTACGGTGCTTGAGACAGCGATTAACTATGCACTCAATTTCGACCTTCTCACGCCTCCGTACGAGGAGAATAAGCGTGTAACAGTCGAGCAGTTCAATACCAAGATGGATAACTCGAAGTTCGTGACCGGAAAACGACTCGATTACGATTTTAACGTAGATGATATTTAGTTCTATGAGGAGAATATTTCTCTCGGCAGTAGCGGCTTTGTGCGCTACTGTCGTTGCGTATGGCTCGACCATAAAATATGCCGATATTGCGAAGTGTCGTGCAGCCAACGGAGCAATCTATGGCGTGCGCTCAATGGCAGATGGAGAGCACTTTACCACGATTAAGGGCAAGAAGATTGTGCGATGCAGTTATGCCAATCGTGGCGATTCACTTGTACTATTTGAGAGTAAGGTGCCTATCGGTAGCTATCTCTTGTCGCAGGATGAAAAACGACTTCTTCTCTCGGATGTCAGGAGCGTTCGTCCGATATATCGCCGTTCGGCTACCGCCGACTACTATCTTGCAGAGGTTGGTGGTGAGGCCAAAATGGTGCTGGAACAGGTGCGCGATGTAGAGTTCTCGACCGATGGAAAACATCTTGTCTATGCCAAGGGTAACAACCTCTATCTCTACGATATCGCTTTGGCCACGTCGAAAGCCATAACGAATGATGGAGAGTGGAACAAGATTATCAATGGTACGAGCGATTGGGTATATGAGGAGGAGTATGGCTTTACGAAGGGGTATGCTGTTTCGCCCGATGGTGCGAAGATTGCCTATCTGCGTTTCGATGAGAGCGCAGTGCCTACCTTCGAGATGATGCGCTACGATAATAGACTCTACAACAAGGCCTACACCTTCAAGTATCCAAAAGCGGGCGACAGAAACTCGATTGTGTCGCTTCGTATCTATGATGTTGCCTCGGGTAGGTGTGAGAGCGTCGATGTGGGCACTAATCCCGACCAATATATCTTCAATGTGCAGTGGACTCCCGCCGGTGAGTTGTCGTTCTATCGCGTAAATCGCCTTCAAAATCACTTTGAGGTGTTGCTGCGCGAAGGGAGTGGAGAGGTGCGCACTATCTATGAGGAGAGGTGTAAAAGCTATGTCGAAAGGCCATCCTCGGCCACAGTGCAATTTATTGACAGCGAGCGATTTATTGTAAGTGAGGAGACTACGGCAGGGTATAACCACCTCTACCTTCACAGTACTACCAAAGGGCGTATTTCAGCTATTACCTCGGGTAAATGGGAGGTTACTTCAGTAGTCGGAATAGTCAAGAAGAGGGTCTATTACCTCTCAACCGAGCGTTCCCCGTTACACCGTGACCTCTATTCGGTGGGATTGAATGGTAAGGGCAAAAAACTACATACTCCGCAAGAGGGATTCTATTCGGTGCAGCCCTCCAAGGGTATGCGTTACTATATCCGCACCGCTACTACAGCTTCGATGCCAAACGTCGTTACCGTCCATCGCCTATCCGGCGAGGTGGTTGATACTCTTGTCGATAGCCGTGCAAAGGTTGCAAGCCATGGAAAGTGGGCCGAGCGCGAGTTCAAACAGTTTGTTACCGAGCGTGGCGATACACTCAACTACTATATTCAGTTGCCATTTGGTTTTGATAAATCGAAGCGTTACCCTGTTCTGCTTACGCAGTATTCGGGTCCCGGGTCGCAGTCGGTACGTGATCGCTGGTCCGTTGATTGGGAGGATGCCCTGCCATACGACGGATATATCGTGGCCTGCTGCGATGGTCGCGGTACGGGCTTCAGAGGGGAGGCATTTAAGAAGTGTACCTATGGCAATCTCGGTCGCAAGGAGGTAGAGGATCAACTCTCGTTCGCTCGTTTTTTAGCCAAGCAGGAGTTTGTGGATGGTGATCGTATAGGCATCTACGGCTGGTCGTATGGCGGATTTATGGCTCTTAACTGCGCCCTTCATGGCAAGGGATTGTTCCGTATGGCGATTGCTGTAGCTCCCGTGACTTCCTGGCGCTACTATGATACCATCTATACCGAGATTTACAACGGTTTGCCACAGGATAATCCACGTGGCTATGATGATAATTCGCCACTCTCCCATGCCGAGAAGTTGGCCGAGCGTACTAAACTGCTGATAATTCATGGCACGGCAGACGATAATGTCCACTTCCAAAACTCTATGGAGATGTGCCGTAGATTAAATGCAGCGGGTAAGCAGTACGATATGATGGTATATCCCGACCAAAATCACTCTATGCGCCCTTCGGCAACAACTTTAGTGCGTCAGAAGATGATTGATTACACATTGGAGAATCTCTAAGTCGGCCAACCATCGACAAATTGGAGGGGGCAACTAATAGATTTTAGTGCCCCCTCCCTCATTAGCTCACTGTTATTTTTTCACTTTACAACCTTTTCTCAATCGTCTTAGATATGTATCGATGTTCTTTACCGGACGAAACGGCTCTACGATTTCAAGATTTGTGTTGATGATTGCATATGCAACCTCTTCGTCGTTATCCTCCATTCCAAAGCCGTCTTCGTCCGCGAAGAATCGTCCGTCGGGATATAACATCCATGTCAGGGCGCATAATCCACTCTTAAAACCGTCCCATCGGTTTATACCGGCATAACGAACCTCCTTTGCTGCCGCACTTAGAATACCATATGTGCAGCCCTCTATGATGGCTTCGTAGTCAATCTCGGAATCATCCACCAAGACATTTTCTTCGCTCGAGAACTTACGAATCTTACCTCTCTTCGTGTTTGCTATATAGAGTTCTCTGTTTTTGCCAAAGAAGACTGCCATTCCGCATCCTTCGTTTGTACCTGTGCAGCCCTCCAACTCAGGATAGCCACTCTCAACCATTACCTTCGTACCTCTAATCTTAAACTTAATCTCATCTCTTTTCATATTATCTCCTCCTCTATTTAGGAATTATGGTTGTTTTATTCTATAGAGCGAAATGTGCCAACAAATCTATCACTGCGTAACAAAAAACACCTCAAAAAAGTGAGGGTGTCCATCGGACACCCTCAATCTGTCGAATATGGTTAGTCCAAACTATTTGCTGTATTCGAAATCTACCTGACCATTGATTGGGCAGGTGGTAACATTGTTTACATACCAATTATCGCCCTCCTTTGTGGTGATGAACACCAATACGCGGAGATTTTCAGCAGCCCAAGTCTTAAGCACAGGGAAGGAGAACTCCATCGACGCGGTAGCACCCGACTTGATGTTGCCGAGGTCGAAACCTGTGAAATCGGCCTCGGAGCGCTCGCAACGTACGCGACGGATACAGTTGTTGTGGTTGTTGAAGTTCACACCCTCGCCAGGAGTGATACCTGCAGCAACAGACTGTACACCATAGACGTTATCCTCCAAGAGAAATGCTCCGATGCGGAAATCTGCGCTCTCTTTTGCCTTAACCAATGTGTTGATTACAACATAGTCCTTGTCGGCGTGATACTCTGCATTTACAGCGATACCACCCTTGACATCAACGCGCTCCAATGCACTCTTAACCATACCGCTAATGTATGCCTCGTTTGAATAGACAGGGAGAATGTTCTTAACCAAATCGACAACAAGGTTTGGATAGCCTAAAATACCGAAAGCGTCGTCGATGGTCTTGCCCTCGGTCATCAATGCAGGGTCATTTCCCGCAAATGAGCCGATGTGAGCAGCAGCAATAGCGATATTATCCTTGTAGGTGTCGTTCTTGCTGATAGCATACAATGCGTTAATCATGTTAGGGCAGTATTGACAGCCTGTTCCGGTGAACTGAAGGAGCAAAACGCGACGATTAAAGTCGAGATTTGTAGGATTGTTGTCGGTTGGAACAGCAGGTGCTGCCGGTGGGGTAGAGATAACCGAGATTGCTGTGTAGCCCTTTGTAATCTCTGCACCATACTCAGCCCAGAACTTGAATGTTCCGCGAGTTGTAGAGGTGAATTTGTTGCCTACAGGGTTGTCGTTCTCATCATAGATGGTGTAGCCCTCGCTGAGAGCCTTGCCGTTGTAGGTTACGGTGAAAGTAGCACAATCCTTGCCATCGTCATAGATGTCGTACTTGTCGGCACGGAGGATAAGTCCGCTACCGTCACCAACTTCGTTCGACTCGCAGCCTACGAAGAGCATTGCTCCGAGGCAGAGGAGTGCCAATGTTTTAAGTGTTTTCATACTATTCTCTTTTTTTGAATTAAATTGTCTGTCTCTGTTAGAACGATGATGTCAGCATAAGGTTTACACCCGTATAGGCCGGCGAGTAGCGACATACGCCACCCGAGCAGATGTAGCCTGCGCGGTTGCGGCCATAACTCAACTGTACGCGAGTGCGGTTGTGGGTATAGCTGAAACCTCCGTTGTAGTAGTGGGTCTTGTTGTAGCCAAAATTGTACATATCCTGCACGTATATACTCCAGCTTGGAGCGAGGTTGAACTCTACGAGAGCTCCTACCCAATCGCCTTCACTGTGAATACCATCCCACTCGCTCTTATCATCGCCCGAAAGGAGATACTGCACCTCGAATCGCAACGATGTTTTGCGGTTGAACTTATGGGTAACATCGGCAACAAAGATATGCGCTTGATGATCCAGATTGTCCTGGAAAGAGTAGAGTAGGAGTGTCTTCCACTTTTTGTTCCACTGACGTTCAACATCCACATTTATATCGCGCCAAAGCAGGTTGCGCTTGTCGTTCACGACCGACTTCTCCAACTCGTAGAATGTCGAGAAGTTGGCGTGGAAATTCCAATAGCGGTAGCGGTTCTCCTTGCTGCGATATGTGTAGCAGAGGTCAATTTGACCACCCAACTCGCCATTTATAGCCACCTGATACGGGTTGAGGTTAGCCAACATATATGTATATTGGCGAGTAAGAGCAGGAAGGTAATTTATGGTGTTTCCTGTGCCCTTTGTGAACATATCGATACCGGTACGCATATGGTTCAACGCGCGGAATGTTCCCATAACACAGAAGGTCTTGTAGTTGTAGCCCACCTCTCCGAGTGCAGCCCAACCCTTGTGTGCCATCATATTATCCACATCCGAAACGTCTTTCCCTTTGTGAACATACTCGCCTCGCACGGTCAAGCCATTCCAACCGAAGTTCAAGCGGCCCGAGTACATATTTAGGTTCGCCTTAATGCCAAATTGGTCGAGGTAAGGCTCCATCCATTCAGGGGCCTGCGAGAGAGCTTGGTAGCGATTGACATACGAACCCTCTATGTTGAAGGTGATGGCCGAAGCCTTCATAATGTCCGCCAGCGAAATCGACAAATCGGCACCACGAACCCAAGTCTTCGAGTACTCGGTGTAGAGTCGAGGACGGCCATACATAGCTCTAATAGATACGTAACGACCAAAGTTATATCCCGCACGCACGCCCTCCAACGAGTTGTTCAAGCCGAGCTGACGGTCCTCGAACGAACGGAAGATAAGACCATTTCCGTATTGGTCGAAGATGTCGCCCACCAAAAATTCAAAATTCTTGTCGCGCCACTGAATATACTTTGATGCAAGGTAGAATTTGTATCCATCGGCCAACTCCTCATAACCCACAAGTGCAGGTAGGTAGGCATTCATCTGAACACCTGCCGAGAAGCGACCATTCGAGTAATCGACCTTGATGTAGTTGTTCGAGCCGAAACGGTCCTCAGGACGCTCGATTTTATTATCGGGTGTGTATAGCACCGAGGAGGATTCCAAACTTCCCGATACCTGCCCATTGCCCACCACCTTCTGTGCCGAAGCCGAGAGTGTGAAGGCTGTTACACCCAATAGTAAGAGAGTTAATCTTCTCATCTGTTCCTACTTCTTTTTCTTTTTCAACGCTACAACCTTGTCGAACAAAACCTGCTCGCTACCAGGTGTGTAGCCCGTGTGTGAGTAGATAATATTGCCGTTGCCATCCACCACATACGATTGTGGGGTTTGCGACACATTCATTGCGCGTTTCAAATCCTGATTCTCGTCATATACGCATACGAAATCCCAACCGCGCGACGATGCTATAGCCTTTGCCTGTGCCTTCAAGCGGGCATCATCTACCGATACGGCCACGATTACCACGTCGGCCTCCTCGCGCCACTCAGGGAGAGCATCGTTCATAGCGTTCAACTCCTGAATACATGGCTTGCAGGCGATAGACCAATAGGCGATAATCATAGGCTTACCCTGTGCAAGTGTGCGAATCGAGATAGCCTTGCCCTGTGCAGTCTCAACCTTAACATCGGGTAACTGTTGTGCCGAAGCCGCAAATACTGCAAATACAAAGCACAGCAGGCTCAAAATCTTCTTCATAATCAATCCTTTTTTAGAGTGTTAATTGTGAAATCTGACTTATCGGTTTTATAAATCGCATTCCCGGAGTCTCTCGAATAGGAGGCCCCGGGCGTGCGATAGCGATTCACTATTTTGTGATAGAGCGATTAAGACGCTTCATCATCTTCTCCATTCCTGCGCGAGTCTGCTCAGGGGTAACCTGCTTTACATTGGCTACCTTCGCCTCCACCTTCTTCGGCTGTGGAAGAAGTGCGGTTGGGCCGTAGCTCTTGGTATGCTTGAGGGTAGAGTAATCTACATTTGTAGGAGCTACCTTCTTGCCGCCTACGGTCGAGTAACCTGTCGAAAGCTTTGTAGGAGCTGGTGCAGGAGCGTTCCAGCCGCGAGTCAATACAACCTCCGAGATGATGTGGTTGTTGTAGAATACAATCTGACCACCCGACTCGTAGATGATGTTTGGATAGAATGGTTGAGGAGTGTAGATGATGTTACCATCTGCATCGGTCTTTGGATTTCCATTCTCATCAACATCGTAGAAGTTTACAAGGAACGACTTGAGAACAACAGTGTTCTGGTCTGCCGATACCTCTACATCGATGCACATTGCCTCCACGCTATCCGGATTCTGTGCATCGTAAGCAAATGCGTACTTGGTGTCGTAGTTTGCACCACAGAGATAGTGGTTCGAACCATTGTACCAGCAAGTCAATGGAGGAACTCGGTTCCAGTTTACAGGGATGAAAATCTTACCATCCTTGTTTGTCTGCAAGAACCACTTTGGACCGAAGTCGTGGAAGAGGTATGTTACATTCGATGCGTTGTAGTCCTCCATAAGGAAGAGATCCCATGGTGAAGCTGTGCTGAGTGCACGCGAATCGTCGATAGCCCATCCCTGACAGAGGACTCGGTTCTGACCCTTAACACGCTCGTTGTATGCCTTGGCCTGCTGGTTGTACTCTGCGAGGTAGGCATCTGCAGCCTCCTTGTTTACACCTGCATTCTCAAAAATCTGGTAGTCGGCAGCCGAGAGAGTCTTGTTCTCCTCCAACTCACCGATAGTAACCTTCCAGCTTCTCTGTGAACCATTGTCGAACACGCCGGTCTCCGCGTTGTAGGTCTTGACAGTTGCAGTTGCAGTCCAGTCGCCCTTCAATGCGTTGAGAACGGTCATATCGTAAGCCTCTGCGGCCTGCTCAACCAACGATCTTGCTGTTGCGTAGCTTGGCGAGGTCTCGCTATCAGGATTGCTCTGACGACCCTCCGAGTTCCAAGCCATAAATGCAGCCGTAAACTCGCTGTTCTCCAATACGTCGAACTCAATCTCAGCTCCTGCATCCGAATTAACCATCTCGAGGTCGCTTGCGCTGAGTTGGTATCCAGGGATGCCGGCGTTCATCTTTACCATATCGGTATAAGTGTACTGATTAGCACTCATAAATGCAGAGAACTCACGAGCGTAGTTTGCTACGAACGATACTACCTCCACAGGGTTGGTTCTCCAGTTAGGGTTCTTCACATTGAAGGCTACCTTCCAAGGCGAGAAAGGCTCAACAGCAGTAACTGTAAGCTCAGGCTCAGGCAGTGAGTAGTCCTTAAGCGAGAAGGTAAGGTGCTGGAAGTTCTGTGCCGACATATCAGGGTAGAAGTCGCCATCGTCTCCTGTGCGCTTACCAACAGCATTTACAACAACGTGATATCTCTTGCCGGCTTTTGGCTCCACAAAGTAGTCGCTAAGGTTAATCTTCTGAGGGCCCTCCGATGCAAAGAAGTAGCTGATACCAAAGTATCCTCCTACCTCTGCAGTTGTGAACCACTGCCACAAGCTCTCATCACCGCCCAAGTAGATGCTTGTAATATCGCGGTAACCCTGCTTGTACTCGTTGGTATCCTCGTAGATAGCGTAGAGGTACATATATGTCTGGTTGTCCGGTGTGAAGGTAATGCTACCATCCTTTGGTGTGAGGTTGTCGAACGATACATTGACCGTACCCTCGAACTTTCCAGGACCAGGGAGACGAAGCTCTACTTTTCTCCACCAAGCACCCTCGTGCCAGTAGTCGTTGGCATCAACGCTTGGTGTAGAACCACCGCCCATACCCATATCTGGGAGTGTACCTGGAGGGTTTACTGCATCCTGATATGCCTCAATATCGTAAGGGTACCAATACCAACCCTTACCCCAACCCCAGTTGATAACAGGGTGTTTCTTGTCGCACGACTCAATCTTGTGGTCGGCATTTGCACCGTCCTCATAGTTGCCGAGGTCGCAGTCTGCATAATCAACCTCCGACATCAGGAGTACGAGAGGCTCACCCGGCTGGAACTCGTAGTAGTACTGGATAGGGCCCGCTGCACCACTCTCAACATCCGGAGAATCCTTGCTAACCTCAACGCAGTCGCTGTAACCTATAACGTAGTAGCCAATTTCGCCCTTTGCGTTACGACGGTATGCGTTGTGGTGGTTAATCTCGAGCAATGTATCGCGCTGGACAAGGAATGCAGGATATACAAAGTCGCAGTTGTGCAACAGTTGTGGAATAGGAGGGTTGCCGTAGTAGGCGAGTGTAGCGATGTTCGACACGCCCCACTTAACACGGCGGTTTTTAGCCTTTACCTCCGGTGGGAATGTCAGATATACATCCATACCCTCGAAGCTTTGACGGATAACTGCTACATCGTCATCGGCATACTTCTCAGGGGTCTTGAACTCTACCGAGAAGATCTGACCGTTGTTGTAGTACTTGTTGTTGGCGATAGCGGCAATGTAAACGATGAAGGTCTTGTTGCGGTCGAGACCCTCATTACCCGAGAGGTGGAGGTTGTTGATGCTCTCGCCACCCTCGAATATCTTACCCTTGCGGAATACGATAGCCGCAGTTGGGTCGGCAATCTGACCGGCCAAGATAGGATTCTTGTTAGAGTCGTAGCCACTAACGAAATACTTGTCGCCTTTCTCGTCCACGAAGATTTCGCGAACATAGCAACCAATCTTCTCCAAGTTTTGAGCCTTTACGGGGATATCTACCGAAACGGCGTTGTTTACAACCGCCTCACCCGTAATTTCAAACGATGGATTACCCATAGCTCCACCATCAGGAGTAGGGGTACACGATGGGGTAAATGCGCCTATGAGGGCAATTACTCCACACACGATAAGTGTTCTGAGTACGTTTTTCATAAAATTTTATTTGGTTTGATAAAAAAATAATTGTCTCTATCGGGGTGCAAGTTACGAATAATTTTTTACATTTTTTAGTTTTTTACTGATTTTCTTCGTGCGCGTGTCTATTGCGCGTACGAGTGCCTTTGTGTATCGAATAAATATGCAGGGTGTATGGCAAGAAAATCCCTGCCGAGAATGAACTCGACAGGGATTTTTCCGAGACTTAAAATATCTTATTTTTTGTACTCCTCTACGCCATTGCGAAGGAACGAAACAAAGCCCTCAACCGACAAATCGTAGCCTCGTGGCTCGCCCAAAATCTTGCCCTCTTTGCCCTGCAATACGTAGTATGGCTGAGCATTAACGCCAAAACGTGTGAGTGCATAGTTGGCATTTACTGTTCCCAAGGTCTTGAGTGTCTTGCCATTTTCGGCAGTTACCCAATCGCTCTCGGGAAGAGGCATTTTATCGTCGGTATAGAGTGCTACAATAACATACTCGTCGCGCAAAATCTGCTGTACCGCAGGGTCTGCCCAAACGCGCGCCTCCATCTCTCGGCAGTTTACGCATCCGTGTCCCGTAAAATCGATAAATATTGGTTTTCCGACCTTCTCGGCATAGGCCTCAGCCTCCTTCATATCGAAGAAACCTTTGAGCCCGTGTGGAAGGTGTAAAACATCGCTATATTTGGCATTGTTGAGGTCGGCCTCGCCGTTATTTGAAGCCGCCGGTGCGTACTTCTCTATTACAAAATCCTGCGATGAAAGTGGTGGAAGATAGCCCGACAAGCCCTTCAAAGGTGCACCCCACATACCCGGAATCATATAGACAACGAATGTGAATACTCCGATTGCCAGAGCCAAACGTCCTACACCAATATGCTTAACCTCACTGTCGTGCGCAAACTTAATCTTGCCCAAGAGGTAGAGACCGAGCAACGAGAATACAACAATCCAAATTGCGAGATATATCTCGCGGTCGAGCAGATTCCAGTGATATACTTGGTCGGCAACGCTGAGGAACTTGAATCCGAGAGCAACCTCCACGAATCCGAGTACAACCTTTACCGAGTTGAGCCATCCGCCGCTTTTTGGCAACTTCTGCAACAGCGATGGGAAGAATGCAAAGAGAGTGAACGGAAGAGCAAAGGCGGTGGAGAATGCCAACATTGTGATAATTGGCGACCATACCTCACCCGAGGTCGATTTGATAAGTACCGAGCCTACGATTGGGCCTGTGCAAGAGAAGGATACAAGCACGAGGGTAAGAGCCATAAAGAAGATGCCTCCGATACCTCCCTTGTCCGATTGCGCATCGCTCTTGTTTACGAGCGAACTTGGCATTGTAATCTCGAATGCTCCGAAGAACGAGGCTGCAAATATCATAAATACGATGAAGAATACGATATTAGGCAACCAGTGTGTCGCGAGCCAGTTGAAAATGTCGGCAGTTACTGCATCGCCACCCGCTACGCGCGTAATAATAATAAGTATCGCGATAGGCAAGGTGTAGAGTGCGATGATAAAGAGACCGTACAACGATGCGTTGATGCGACCACGTGCTGCCGAGCCACTATTTTTCATAAAGAACGAGACGGTCATTGGCACCATTGGGAATACGCAAGGTGTGAGCAGTGCCGCGAAGCCCCACAGAATAGCCTCAATAATGAGCGACCACAATGAGCCATCGCCGGCTACATCTTTTACGGCCTTAACTTCAGTCTGCTGTGATACTCCTTTGCCGAGAGTAATAACTACCTCCTCGGTTGTTGGCGAAAGGCAACTGCCTACATTGCAGGCTTGGTACGATATAGCGGCCTTAACCTCTCCACCTTCGCCAGTAAGCTTAAAGTCCTGCTCGAATATAGCCTCCTTCTCGTATTGACCTATCTCCATACTTAGAAATTCATCTACAGCATAGTGTCCCTTCGAGAGTTCGCGCAACTCGCCCTCGGCAGTAACACCATTGCTTGGCTCGAACTTCAACTCGGTAGGGTTGAGTGCCTTGGCAGGGTCAATTACGTAGATGTGCCAACCATCTTCTATCTCCGCCTTGAACTGCACGGTATAGAGACCATCGCCCTTATCCGTTACGGAGTGCTTCCACTTAACACTCTCGGTCTGAGCCAATACCGTCATCGGCACAAGGCAGAGGAGTGTCAAAATTAAATTACGTAGAATCTTCATACTTATTTGTTAGTTATTTGATAATTATATGTCTCTAATGTCTGATTTTCTCGAATTTAAGCACCTGCCAAATGTCGAGTTCGCGCTGCTGTATCAGCTTGAAACCAAGCGTCTTGGCTCGTCGTGCCAAAGGCTTGATGTCCTCCTCGAGGAAGCCGCTGATAACCAATATGCCTCCACGTGATAGCGTTGCACTGTAGGCCTTCATATCGGCAAGCAGTACGTTGCGGTTGATATTTGCAAGCACAATGTCGAAACTCCTTCCCTCGATAGCTCCCGCATTGCCGCATACCGATTCGACCTTGTCGCTGACATCGTTGAGGAGGATATTTTCGCGGACACTCTCCTCTGCCATTTCGTCAATCTCCACTGCATAGACGCTCTTTGCGCCCAATTTTGCCGCCACGATGGCCAATACTCCTGTGCCACTTCCCATATCCAGCACCTGCTTCTCTTTGATGTCGCCGTCGAGCAACGACTCAATCATCAACTGTGTGGTGTTGTGGTGTCCCGTTCCAAAAGACATCTTCGGCTGAATAACAATCTCCAGCCCCGTATAGTTGGTGCGAGCCTTGTGGAAAGGTGCGCGGATAAGAATCTTTCCCCTTACCTCCACCTCGTTGAAGTTACTCTCCCAAACGGCATTCCAATTCTGCTGCTCTATATCTTCAAAGTAGAAATCCAATATGCCCTGATTGTGCAGCATCTCCTCAATATCTTCGCTACACGCTTCAAACATAGGTTGAGGAATATAGCAGTTAAGCATACCTCCCCCGTAGTCGAAACTCTCGAACGGGAAGTCGGAAAGGTAGGCAATCAGAATGTCGCCCTGCTCCTCGGAGGTCTGTATGGATAACTTGGTGTATGCCGCCATAATTCTACTCTACATATAGCACTAATCCCTTCAAATACTCCCCCTCGGGGTGGTAGATGTTGATAGGGTGGTCGGTAGGCTGTGTCAGTTGGTGGAGAATACGCACCTTGCGTCCTGCAATGGCTGCAGCCGTAAATACGGTGGTACGGAATAGCTCCTTCGATACCGCCTGCGAGCAGGAGAATGTGAAGAGAATACCTCCACTCTTTATCTGCGATAGAGCGCGGGCATTAAGCCTCTTGTAGCCCTGCATCGCATTTCCCAAAACCTTGTGATGCTTGGCAAATGCAGGTGGGTCGAGGATTATCATATCGTACTTCTCTCCAATATCTTTCAGGTACTCTACCGCATCGCACGCCAAAGAGGTGTGTGGCGCCTCCTCGCCAAAGTTTAGGCGGATATTCTCATCGACGAGTCGTACAGCCCTCTCCGAGGCATCTATCGAACAGACCTCTTTTGCGCCTCCTGCCAAGGCATATACCGAGAAGCCTCCCGTGTAGCAGAATGTGTTGAGTACGGTGCGACCTTTGGCATATTGCTGAACGAGGTGGCGATTGAATCGCTGGTCGATAAAGAAGCCGGTCTTTTGTCCCTCCTCCCAATTTACGAGGAACTTATGTCCGTTCTCCAGGACGATGTTGTCCTTCTCGGCCGAGCCGAAGAGATATCCATCCACAGCGTTGAGGTTGGCTTTGAAAGGAACGGTCTGCGCACTCTTGTCGTAGATTGCCGAAATCTTCTCGCCATAGACCTCGCGAATAGCTGTTGCAATCTCGTTGCGCGATAGGTACATTCCCACCGAGTGACACTGCACTACAGCTGTTGTGCCATACACATCGACTACTAAACCCGGAAGCAAATCTCCCTCGCCGTGAATTAGGCGGTAGCAGGTGGTCTGCGGATTATCCGTTAAATCAAGGGTGCGACGCACGTCGTAGGCACTCTCCACGCGCTTATGCCACCAAACTGCATCTATCTCCTCCTTCTCGAAGGTAAGAACACGTACAGCTATCGAGCCGATTTGGTAGTGTCCGCGAGCGATATATTCGCCTCGTTGTGTGAAAACATCTACAATGGCACCCTCGGGAATATTGTCGCCATCGCACTCTACACGTTCGATAGCTCCCGAAAATATCCATGGGTGTCGGCGCTGGAGCGACTCCTCCTTGCCTCGACGAAGAAATATCTTTGCTCTGCTCATACTACTATTCAAATGGCTCTACATAGAGAGTGAATACAAGTGGGGTATATGGAAGAATCTCGGTGGAGATTGTCTTTGTCGTTGTACTCTCCGCGTCGTCGATGGTATAGTCGTAGTTGTAGTAGTTATAGTCGTAGTAGTTGTAGTACGGACTATAGTAGTTGTAGTACGAGTTGTAATAGTTGTAGTAATTGTAGAAGTTGTAGTAGTTGTAGTTTGTTGTGCCCGTCGAAGACTCGGTAGTCGTTGTGCTACCCGAAAGTCCGCTTGCACCATAGGCGTAACCCGATGTGGTGACAATCTGGCCATAGGAGCCGTAGTGCATCAATGGAATACAGTAGTACCACGCACCGATAGCCTGGCGGTTGCCATCCTCCTTGTCCTCATCGTCCGATGGGCTATAGCTAAACACCTCGCAGGTAGGATTCGTTTCGCCGAATATGAGGGTTCTAATCTCGGCGATATTGGTATCCACGACAAATCCGTCGAGGAATCGCAATACATACCAAACTTTTGCGCGACCATCTTTTGTTATGAGGGTGTTCTCCGACTGCTCCGATGTTGAGAGCCCCTTGCCGAAACGGGCTAAGAGTATGTCGTTAATCTGCTTGTTTATCTCGGCCATTCTGCCCGGTGCATACAACTTGTTGTCGGTGTATGGCTGATTGAGCTTCTCGGCGATATTCATACGGTCGGGCTGCAAATATTTGTAGTTGTAAACATCGTCGGTCTCGGGGTTGTATGTGAGGTTGTAGTGAAGGCCCTTGAGCTTCAGGTCGTCCTTCTCATCCACCTTCTCCGACTCCGGTTTCGTTGCTTGCTTCCAATTCTCCTCGTAACCGATATAGCTTCTTACCATCTCCAACTCCAAATCGGATGGATTTTTGATGGCTCCTGTCACTTCGATATCCAAAACAAGTGGGCGCGAAGCATCGAGCGAATATTGTCCTTCGTAGCCTCCCTCTGCCGATGAACCACTCTCGCCATAGGCGATAGTAGAGGGGAGGTAGAGGCGCACTTTCGACCCTTTGCGCATCTTGTATGTCTCGTTGCCAATCTTAAGTTCATTTCGCATAGCGAGGTATGAGCCCTCCAATAACCCCATATTGGTACTACCGCCATAATTTACGTATGGCGAATAGTGAGTGGAGTTGGAGAATGTTCCGCACAACTCGGCCAACTCGTAGTTTCGAGTCATACAAATTGCACCATTTATGTCGCGACCTGTCATCCTGGAAAATACCCAACAGGTATCTTGCTCCATAATAGGCTCCGAGCCAAAATCGTTACCCGAAGCAGGGAGATTTTCGTTGTGGTCGCCCGAGAGAATCTCTACGTAGTAACCGCCATTCTCTTGGTAGTTGTCGAGCAGTTCAGGCCTATTGAGGCGAATCCACGCCTCGAGCGAAATCTTCTCGCGCTCCTTGTTCGGGATTGTCTCCTCCGTGATACAGGAGGTGACGGTGGCAGCTACAAAAAATGCTGCCAAGAAAATTTTTATGCTGCGAATAAAACTCATATCTATTTTGTGATTTTTTCAATTTTTAAGTACCATGCCACCATCGAGTTCTTTGGTACGGAGCCAATCAACTTTTTGCCATAGGCACAACTCGATGTCATAAATACCTGCACCGAATCGGCTTCGTGGCACCCTGGTAGCGCGTATTCCAAGCCCTTGATAATCTCGGTGTTGCCAAGCTCGATAGTCAGTGGCTCGGTGCTCCAGTCGAGCGTGTTGTCACTCTTCGAGCCAAGTTGTTCAATAATTGTCGGAACATTCGACCAATATATTGCCGACGAACTTGGGTCAGAACCTGTAAAGGTGTAGGCGTTAAAGCGAATTTGCACACGATCGCCCCACTCGACTTGAGGCCTATCCTCGCGTCCTTCATCGTAGTAGTTTATGATGTGACGATAGGTGTAACGGCCAAAAAGTGAGTAGAATAGCGGGTTCTCCTCAATGACATTTCCCAAATCCTCTTCGGCCACCAGATGACGCGACGAGGTAAGATATTGTACAATCTTATCTCGTTCGGAGAGTAGCGAGGTCTCGTTCTCGCAACCAACCAAAAACGGAAGGGTTAGAAGTATTGTTAAAATCTTTTTCATGGCCATTAAACGGACAAAGATACAAAATATTACACAAAAACTAGTTTTTGTCGTAACAATTTTTCAATTAAAGCTGTTTGAGTGCTGTTCGTATGGCATCCTCGACACTGAGCGAAGGGTTTGCTTTGAATACTTTTTGCAACACTTTCTCGGATGCGGCCTTTGCAAATCCGAGCATGACAAGTGCTGCCAACGCCTCGTCGTAGGCCTCCGGATGTTGTGCTGCAACCAATGCGTTTGCGGCAGCATTGTGCGATGGCAAATCGAGCATCTTACCACTCAAATCCACGATGATTTTCTGCGCAGTTTTGAGGCCCAATCCCTTGACGTTTTTGAGCAGGGTGGCATTGCCTGTCGCAATTATATTGCGAAGTTCTGACGGAGAGTAGGTCGATTGTATCATTCGTGCAGTATTCCCTCCTACGCCCGAAACGCTAATCAGCAAGCGGAAGAGGTCGCGTTCCTCCTTTGTCGAGAATCCGTAGAGTAGTTCGGCATCCTCGCGGACGATGTGGTGGATGTAGAGCTTTGCACTCTCGGCCTTCTCAATCTCGGAGTAGGTGTTGAGCGATATGTTGATGAAGTAGCCAACGCCCCCTGCATCTATTACAGCATAGGCAGGAGCAATTTCGGCAATAATTCCGTTGATATATTCGTACATAACACTATATATTTTGCGCAAAAATATTAAAATCCTGCCAATTATCGAAATTTGATGGCACTAATGTTGGGATTTTCGAGAAAAAAGTATAATTTTGTAGGGTTAAATTGTTTTATGGGAAGCACGTTAATTGTAGTTTTGATTGCCGTAGGCGCTATCGGATTCTTTGTCTTGGCGATGTCTCTGACTCTGATTTTTAAGGGTCATCATATCGATTCGGAGATATCGACAAACAAGGATATGCAACGCCTTGGCATTAAGTGCGCGGTACAGGAGACTCGCGAGGATATGGCGGCAGAAAACTGCGACGACAACCCTTGTAGCGGAAACTGCGCAGGGTGTGATATTGAACATTCAAACAAAAAAGATTGATAAGATGAAAAGGTTGTTTTTGATGCTGGCAGGGTTGCTCGTTGCAACGGTTTCGGTTGTGGCGCAATCTGTGCCGAATTTGCCTAAAAAACTGGAGTCAGGCCCTTGGAAAGCGGGTCATGTGCAGGGAATTGCTGTCGATGCCAAACAGGAGTTTGTTTATGTTTCGTTTACGACGATGCTCGTAAAGATGGATATGAAGGGCAATGTTGTAGGTACTGTTACGGGACTTTTAGGACATTTAGGCTGTCTCGAATATAATGAGCAGGATGGTCGCCTTTATGGCTCGTTGGAGTATAAAAATGATGCTATCGGCAAGGGCGTTCTAAAGCAGGAGGGCGTGTCGAAACAGCTTGCCACAGGCTTCTATGTTGCAATTTTCGATGTTGATAAGATTGTTTGCAAGGGTATGAATGCCGAGCGCGACCAAGTGATGAAAACTGTCTATCTCAAGACCGTTATGGATGATTTCAGCGCCAAGGTGAGGACCAATTCGGGTAAGGTCGTTGAGCATCGCCACGGCTGTAGCGGAATCGATGGCATATCGTTTGGCCCTGCTTTTGACGGCTCGGGGAAAAATATGCTTACCGTAGCCTACGGAATCTATGGCGACAACAGCCGTACCGACAACGACTATCAGGTTTTGTTGCAGTACGATATTGCATCGTGGGCGAAATATGAGTTGCCTCTCTCGCAGGATAAGATGCACCGCAAAGGTCCTTCCAAGCCATACGGCAAGTATTTTGTCTATACCGGAAATACCACTTGGGGTGTGCAGAATCTCGAGTACGACAAGACGACAAACCTCTGGTTCCTTGCATGTTATGCAGGAAAGAAGGATTCCTTCTCCAACTATACGCTTTTTGCTGTGGATGGTTCGCAATTGCCTATAGTCCGCCCACTCTATGGTGTAGGATATCAGAAGGTTGGTCCGGTGCTCCTGTTTAAGAATGATAATCACGGTCGAACCGACCGCAAGGAGATAGATGTTAGAGGCTGGCATTATAAGCTGGGAGCATATGGAATCTGCTCGCTTGGGAATGGCTATTTCTACCTTGCATCGGGTGGCAAGACAAACCAGGGGCGCACAGCAACGCTCCACCTTGCTCGCTTTGTTCCAAGTCGCACGAAGGCCTTTGAGTTGGTAGAGTAGTGAGATTGCGCGATTGTGGCTATGGCAAAGTACGATGAGATATTTCAGATAAGCTCCGATATGGAGTTTGAACGTGAGGCACTGCGGCTGTTCTGTTATCAGGCGGAGCATTGCTCCCCGTATGGCGAATATCTGAGCCTATTGGGGGTTGATGTCGAGGATGTGCATCACGCAAAGGATATCCCGATGTTGCCAATCGAGTTGTTTAAGTCACACAAGATATATTGTGGCGAGGAGGAGCCGCAAATGGTATTTACCTCGAGTGCTACGACGGGTATGGTGCAGTCGCGCCATTATGTTGCCGACCTCGCCCTCTACGAGAGAGCATTTACCGAGGCTTTTAATAGCTTTTATGGCGATCCAAAGGAGTGCAGCATATATGCCCTGTTGCCATCCTACCTCGAGCGTGAAGGTTCTTCGTTGGTCTATATGGCAGATAGGTTGATTGCTGCGAGCGATGGTGGCGGATTCTATCTCAACGACTATGAGAAATTGTTGCACGATATGGCTGCCGATCCCAATCCGAAGATTCTTTTGGGAGTAACATATGCACTGCTCGATTTGGCGGAGAACTATGCGCCCCATCTCGAAAATACGGTCATTATGGAGACCGGAGGGATGAAGGGTAAGCGCAAGGAGATGCCGAAGGGAGAACTTCACAAGGTGCTCTGTGCTGCATTTGGCGTAGATAAAATCCACTCGGAGTATGGTATGGCAGAGTTGTTGTCGCAGGCCTACTCTTTTGGTGAGGGGGTGTTCCGTACGCCAAGATGGATGCGAGTCTATGTGCGTGATGTGAATAATCCATTCTCGCGCCCTGCAAATGGTCGTCGAGGAGCTTTGGATATTATAGATTTGGCAAATCGTGACTCTTGCGCATTTATCGCTACGCAGGATATGGGTGTGCGATATGATGATGGCACATTTCGCATCGAGGGGCGAATTACGCAAAGCGATATAAGAGGTTGTAATCTGCTGGTGCAGTAGTATGAAGTATAGGGAGGAAGATTTGAAAAGGCTCCACGAGGAGTTGTACCGAACGCTGGCAGAAGTTATTCGCGTCTGCGAGGTGTGCCATATCCCATACTTTATTCAAGGCGGCTCGGCAATCGGTGCGCTCTACAATAAGGGTATTGTGCCGTGGGACGATGATATTGATGTGGGTATGACACGCGAAAACTACGAACGCTTTTTGCGTGAAGCACCTACGCACCTCTCCTCCGACTACTTCTTGGAGTGGTTCGGTACCGAGAAGAATACGCCGTTCTATTTTGCAAAGGTCAAGCGCAATAACACGCTCTTCGTGGAGGAGATTTGGCGGCATATGGATATCCACCACGGTATATTTGTGGATATATTCCCTTATGACAGAATCCCCGACAATCCAACTCTTGAGCGTCTGCATCGTTTCGCGGCGAAGTTTTGGATTAACTGCTTTATGGCCAAGGAGGTATGGTTGTGGCGACACTGCGGAGAGTGCGCTATAGACGAGCCTCTGCCCAAGTCGTGGATAGGGTGTGCGGCTATTCGCCTCGTAACTTCGCTGATGTCGCGCGAAGCGATATATCGAAAGATGAATCGCGTGCTCGGTCGCTACAATAAGTGTAATACCTCGCGTGTCAATATTGTACGTATGCCGAAGGACCAGATTGCACGTGCCGATATTGAAAATACGGTGGATATGGAGTTCGGTGGTATGATGGTCAAAGCACCTCGTAACATCGAGGTCTATCTGCGCCATCACTATCCCAATTTGAGACCTGTCCTTCCGGTCGAGGAGCAGATAAATCACGCCCCTTATTGTTTGTCATTTAATACAACCCCTAATTTATGAAACAACTCTCGATAATTGTGCCTGCATACAATATGGAGGCATATCTAACCCAATGTATTGAGTCGATACTGCGTGCGCCGTCGCGTGCAGGCCTTGAGATTGTTATCGTGAACGATGGAAGTACCGATAAGACACTGCAAATTGCAAAGCGTTATGCCGAGCAGTTCGTGGGGACAATTCGCGTTGTCGATAAGGAGAATGGCAACTATGGCTCTACAATAAATGCGGCCCTTCCTTTGGTTCAAGGCGAGTATGTGAAGATTCTCGATGCCGATGACTCGTTCAATGGCTCGGGCATTGCCGAAACCTTGAGTTACCTGCGTAATGCACAGGGTGTCGATATGGTTGTGATGCCATATATCGAGGTTGGACGACATAGCCAACACCGAGTGGGGTACGACCTCTATTCGCGTAAGATTTATGAGAGTGGCAAGGTCTATGAGGCCGATAAGATTTTCGCAGGAGATACTATCCGCTTCTTTACTATGCACGGGGTTTGCTATCGTACGGAGTTCCTCCGCGAGATAGGATACCGACAGAGCGAGGGTCTCTCATATACCGACCAGGAGTGGGCCTTCTATCCTGTATTCAAGGTTAAGACGATGGCCTTCTTGGATACCCCTTTATATCGCTACAATATTACGCGCGAGGGTAGAACTATGGATGCTGCGGTTCAGATGCGCTATATATCTCAGCTTGTGACTGTTACCGAGAAGATGGCACAATACTTCATAGATAATGAGGCGGAGCTGGAGAGCCCTGCCCGCCGAGACTTCTTGCGCAGGATTGTGGCTAACCGATTGCGCATAATCTACCGTAAATATCTCCTCGAGATGTCGGACAAGGCCTTTGAAGAGTCCGATTTCCATGTGGTAAATACTCGGCTTTCCAAACTTATCGCCGATAGTAAGATAGGCGAACTGCAGGTGCCGGTGAATAATATGCTAAAGGTCGATTTGCTCGGCTATTGGCACCTTTCGGGCAAGAGATACAGTACTTTCAAACGCTTGTGTCTGCGATGGGCTGATGCCATAATGTCGTGGGGGCATGCGCTGATTTTCAGAAGAAATTAAGATGAACACTATAACTAAATTCTATATCAAAAATGAAGAGATTTATTCTATTTGTAATTGCTGCCGCTTGCGCAGTTAGCGTTTCGGCTCAAAAACTCGATTTGCACAAGAATTGTGTCATTGCCCACCGAGGCGCATGGAAGGAGAAGGGCTTGCCTCAGAACTCTCTTGCATCGTGGCGCGAGGCTGTTCGTTTGGGTTGTCACGGTTCGGAGTGCGATGTTCACATTACTGCAGACGATTCGTTGATTGTGTTCCACAACTTGACACATCACGGATTGGTACTCAAAGATTCTAAGTATGCCGACCTTATCAAGTATCCGCTTAAGAATGGTGAGCGAATCCCTACCTTCCGCGAGTATCTTCGCGAGGTTGTGAAGCAGAATCGTACCAAGTTGATTGTTGATGTGAAGATGATGATTAGCGACGAGTATTCGCTCCGTCTGAGCAAAGAGATTGTGAAGGTTATCAACGAGATGGGCGCAATGGAGTGGTGTGAGTTCCTTGGTTCGAACATTAAGGGCTTGCAGTGGTTGCAGGAGACTACAGGTCAGCGAGTTCAGTATCTTGGCAGATGGCGTACGGAGGTGCCCGAGATGCATCCCGATGTAGTTCGCGAAAATGGCCTCAAGGCTGTGGATTATCAGAATATCTTCTACTATGCCCATCCGGAGTGGCTTAAGACCTTCAAGAAGCGTAAGTTGTACCTCAATGCTTGGACAATCAATAAGGATGAGGATATGGATTGGTTTATCAAGCGTAAGTTCGATGCCATCACTACCGACTATCCTGCAAAGTTGCTCAAGAAGTTGAATTACGAGAATAAGTAATACTCTTTAATAGCATGGGGAAGGGTGTCCGACTTTTATGTCGAGACACCCTCTCTTTTTGTAAAATGGGAGTAGGTGGAGTGTATCTCCTCAGCAGATGAAAACGGAGCGAAGCGACAAGTCGGCCCCCCCCCTCCTTGCAAAGGGATTTAGGGAGATGCAGGGTATATCAACACAACAGAGGGAAGACGAAATGTCTTCCCTCTGTTGTGTTGGGCTACCAGGATTCGAACCTAGAATGACAGGACCAGAATCTGTAGTGTTACCATTACACCATAGCCCAATTATTGGTTTTGCGAGTGCAAAAGTATTACTTATTTTTCTTTTTCCAAAGAATTTTTCAAAAAAAAATTAGTTTTTGGGCAAAAAATATTTTGTTGTAGCAAATTTTCCCCTTGCGCGCGTACTTTATCTAAAAAAATATACTACATTTGTAGGGATAAATAGTGGCTCGAAGTGTCTCCTATGAAAAATTAGCAATTTATGAAACGAGTTATAACCCTTTTAGCTTGTCTGCTTATGATAGTTTCGGCAGCCGAGGCTACTCCTAAGGAGCCCGCCAGAAGCGTTGATATTTGCGTCTATGGTGCGACCTCTGCAGGTGTTATTGCTGCCTATACGGCAAAGAAACAGGGAAAGAGTGTTTTGCTTGTTGAGCCTACTACCCATATTGGGGGAATGTCGTCGGGAGGACTTGGTCGCACCGATATCGGAAATAAGTATGTCGTTACGGGCTTGGCTCTCGATTTCTATCGTCGTCTTGGAGCCCACTACGGTTCGTTGGAGAAGTGGATCTTCGAGCCGAGTGCTGCCGAAAAGGTCTTTCGCGACTATATAGCCGAGGAGAATATCGAGGTGTTGTGCAATCGTCGCATAGTAGCTGCCACAACAAAGGGTGGTAAGATTCTCTCCATAACTCTTGAGGACTCCAAGTCGCCAGGTAGGCAGAGCTATGCCGCTGTGGCAGCCAAAGTCTTTATCGACGCTACGTACGAGGGTGATTTGTTGGCAAGGGCGGGAGTCTCTTACACCGTAGGTCGCGAGGGTAATAAAGTGTACAACGAGACATATAACGGTGTGCAGATGCCGCGATATCACTACTTTAAGGACGAGGTCGATCCGTACGTTGTTCCCGGTAAAAAGAGTAGTGGTTTGCTATATGGTATCAATAAGGGCAAGCGAGGTGATATCGGTGCGGGAGATAAGAAGGTGCAGGCCTATAACTTTCGCATCTGTTTGACCGACAGCGTTGAGAATATGATACCAATCTCCAAACCGGAGAACTACGACCCGTCAAAGTATGAGTTGTTGCTCCGTTGGAAGGAGAAGCAGCCTTGGAAACGTCTGCGTGATATATTTATTTGGTCGATGATGCCTAACCGCAAGACCGATATCAACAACTACGGCGCAATCTCTACCGATATGATTGGTGCTAATTGGGGCTATCCCGAGGCGAGCTACGAGGAGCGTGAGCGAATCATCAAGGAACACGAGGAATATACCAAGGGCTTGCTCTATTTTGTAGGCCACGACGAACATATTCCGGAGTTTATCCGTAAGGAGATGCTTAAGTGGGGCTACCCGAAGGATGAGTATGTGAATAATGGCCATTGGACACCGCAACTCTATGTACGCGAGGCTCGACGTATGGTCAGCGATGTGGTGATGACAGAGCATCACTGCTTGGGTAAAAAGGTTGTGGAGGATGGCATTGCCTACGCAGCTTACGGTATGGACTCACACAACTGCGACCGAGTGGTAATTGACGGATGTGTGCGCAATGAGGGCGATGTGCAGATAAAGAAGATTATGCCTTATCCTATCTCCTATCGTTCGATTGTTCCAAAGCGTTCGGAGATAACCAACTTATTGGTGCCATTCTGTGTTTCGGCCTCGCATATAGCTTTTGGCTCGATACGTATGGAGCCTATATGTATGGTCTTGGCTCAGGTCTCGGCAACAGCTGCATCGATGGCTATCTATAGATATAATGGTGTTGTGCAGGATGTTGATTACAAGGCGTTGAATAGGGAACTGGCAACCCGTCCGTGGGGAGATAACCGCAAGGCGGATATCCTTATTGATGACGCTGATAAGTCGAGATATCGTTTGGTGGGCGATTGGACTTTTGACAGTAGTCGTAGCTGCTACGGCCAGACTCGCTACTACACAAAGGCCTATGATGGAGTCGATAAGTCGGCATTCTTCTATCCGCAGCTCAAGGAGGCCGATGAGTATATGGTATATTTTTACTATCCAAAGCAGGTGGCACCGGCATCTGTCGTACGCATCAATATCAACGACGGAGCAGAGATTCACTCCGTTTCGGTCAATACGGGGAGGATTCAAACCGAGGAGATGGCAACCATCAGTCGCCACTCGGGAGATTGGATATATCTCGGAACATACAATATTGCTAAAGGGGATAAACCCTACGTGGAGATTACAAATTGTGGCGCAGACGGAACTGTTGTAGCCGATGCGGTGCAGTTGATACCTACAAAGCGATAAAAAAAAGAAGAATTTACAAACTAAAACACTATACTATGGACAGAAAAGAATTCTTAAAGAAGATGGGTCTGTTGATGGCAGGAGCTGTCGCAGTGGATTTAACAGCAAAGGCAAATTCGATTTCTGCTTTTGGAGAGAGCGAGATTCCGGATATCGCCTCGGCCGAGAAGATTAGCACTAAGATTGCTTCGCTCGATGCAAAACTCGACAAGCCTGTAACCGTTATGGTTATTGGTGCCGGTAGTCGTGGTGGAACCTATGCTCGCTATGCCGAGAAGTTCCCGGGCTCGATGAAGGTTGTGGGTGTAGCCGATTTGAACCCTCATCGCCGTGCTCGATTGGTAAAAAAACACAATATCCCGAAAGAGAATGTGTTCGAGAATTTCAATGATGCTCTCTCGCGTCCTAAGTTGGCCGATGCCGTTGTTATTGCAACCCCTGACAATCTCCATTACGAGCCTTGTATGAAAGCTTTGGAGCTCGGCTATAATGTATTGCTCGAGAAACCTGTTGCTCCTACCGAGAAGGAGTGCCGCGATATCTTGAAGCAGGCTCACAAGTACAATCGTATCGTTGCCGTTTGTCACGTATTGCGATATGCTCCATATTTCATTGCATTGAAGGAGGTTATCGATTCGGGAGCTATCGGCGACTTGGTTAGCATCCAGCATATGGAGCCTATCCAGTATGCCCATATGGCCCACTCGTATGTTCGTGGTAACTGGCCTCTATCGACCAAGACGACCCCAATTATCTTGGCTAAATCGTGTCACGACCTCGATATCTTGCGTTGGCTGATTGGCAAGCCTTGTGAAACTATCGCAGCCGAGGGTTCGTTGCACCTCTTCCGTCCTGAGAATATGCCGAAGGGTGCTCCGGAGCGTTGTACCGATGGATGTCCGCACGAGGCGGAGTGTCCATACTCGGCAATCGATATCTACGAGCGCAGAAAGAGACATTTGCATGTGTTCGACCTTCCTCGCAAGGACCCTGCTCTCATTCATGAGAAGCTCAAGACCTCAAACTATGGCCGTTGCGTATTCCGTTGCAACAACGACCAGTGCGACCACTATGTGGCAATTATGAAGTTTGAGGGCGATGTTACTGCATCGTTTACAATGGATGCCTTCACTCCGTGGGGAGGCCGCCGCACCCGTATTATGGGTACAAAGGGCTTTATCGAGGGCGATATGAAGACCTTTACATTCTACGATTTTCGTTCGGGTCACAAGAGCGTTTGGGACCAAAAGGTGAGCGAGATAGCAGAGTATAAGGGCTCGGGTCACGGTGGCGGCGACCACGCTCTTGTGCGTGATTTCCTCCGTGCTGTGTCGAAGCAGGACGAGAAGTTGCTCTCTAGCACGATTGATGTATCTATAGAGAGTCACGTTATGGGCTTTATGGCAGAGAAGAGCCGTAAGTCGATGAAGAAGGTTAAAATATAATGATTTCTATATATGAAAAATATTAAGTTCCGTCTGATTGTGATGAACTTCCTACAGTATGCAGTGTGGGGTTCATGGCTTATTTCGTTGGGTGCTTACTTGGGTGGAACACTCAAATTCTCGGGTGGCGAGATAGGTAGTTTCTTTGCCACTATGGGTATAGCATCACTCTTTATGCCTGCAATCATGGGTGTTATTGCTGACCGCTGGGTTCCGGCACAGCGACTCTTGGGTATTTCGCACCTCTTGGCAGCTGCCTTTATGGTGGCGGCATCTATGCAGGATAGCTATCAAACCCTGTATCCGTTGGTATTGTGTAGTGTAATGTTCTATATGCCGACTATTGCATTGAGCAACACTGTGGCCTACAATGCCCTTAATAAAGCTAATCTCGACACCGTGAAGGCCTTCCCTCCAATCCGTGTTTGGGGAACCGTAGGTTTTATTTGCGCAATGTGGGCTGTGGATTTGTTGGGCTTTGGCCTCTCGTCAGCGCAGATGCTGCTGTCGGCAGGCTTGGGCGTGGTGTTGGGACTCTACTGCTTCACTCTCCCTTCGTGCGATGTTAATCGTAATGTCGAGTCCAAGTCGTGGATTGATACACTCGGCTTGCGTGCGTTTGCTCTCTTCAAGGAGTATAAGATGGCAGTATTCTTCCTCTTCTCTATGCTGCTTGGTATGTCGTTGCAGATTACCAATGCCTTTGCCGATGGCTATATAAAGAGTTTCGGCGATGTGGCTGTGCACGGAGATAAATATCTTGGTACATTCGGAGTAGAGCACTCCACTATTCTTATCTCGTTGTCGCAGATTTCGGAGACTTTGTGTATCCTTCTGATTCCGTTCTGCCTGAAAAAGTTCGGAATTAAGAATGTGATGCTTATCTCGATGTTTGCGTGGGTGTTGCGCTTCGGCCTACTTGGTGCAGGAAACCCTGGAGCCGGTGTTTGGATGTTTATCCTCTCGATGATTGTCTATGGCGTAGCATTCGACTTCTTCAATATCTCGGGCTCACTCTATGTTGAGCAGGAGACTGCACCAGAGATTCGTGCGAGTGCGCAGGGCGTATTTATGATTATGACAAATGGTTTTGGTGCTTTCATCGGCTCGTATGTTGCGGGCTGGGTAGTCGATAAGTGGGGCTGGCCGTTGTCGTGGTATATCTTCGCAGGCTATGCGTTGGTGGTTGCGATATTGTTTGCACTTGTTTTCAAATACAAACACAACCCTAACGCAGAGGTTAATGTATCTCATTAGTCGTTAATCTAAATATTTGCAAAAATTAAACACCGCTTTTAGCGGTGTTTTTTATTTTGAAGTGAAATTTTTTTGAAAAAATATTTGGAGAATAGATTTTTTTGCATTTACTTTGTGATATCAAAATGATACTATTTTGAAAAAACGAATTGCAAATGAAAACTAAATTATAAACCTTTTTAATACTTATTACTATGGAGACAAACAAGAACATGGTCTATTCAGGCTGGAAGATGAACGGATTTGCGATGTTATTCATCGTGTTGTTGTCGTGGGTTGGCGGCCCTGCACTTGCTATTTATGGCGGTGTTGAGTGGATGCAACCTTGGGATGCCGTTGCTATCGTATCGGGCGTTGTAATCACTTTGTGGGCTATTATTGCGTCGTGCGGTTTTATTATGTTGGAACCTAACGAGGCTCGCGTGTTGCTCTTCTTCGGAAAGTATCGTGGTAACTTTGTGCAGACGGGTTATTGGTGGGTAAATCCATTTATGTCGAAGAAGTCTATTTCGCTTCGTGCCCGCAACCTCAATGCTGAGCCTATCAAGGTGAACGACAAGCAGGGTAATCCTATCCTTATCGGTTTGGTTCTGGTGTGGAAGATTCGTGAGGAGGAGATATACAAGGCTGTATTCGATATCGACACCCCTGTTGCTACGGGCGAGGTTACAGTTACTGCAAGCAGCCGTATGAAGGTGCTCGAAAACTTCGTGTCGGTACAGAGCGATGCAGCGTTGCGTCAGGTGGCAGGAATCTACGCCTACGATAATAACAACGGTGCGAAGGAGGAACTCACCCTCCGTTCCAATGCCGACGAAATTAACGAGCAGCTCGAAAATCGCCTTAACGAGCGTCTTGCAATGGCGGGTATCGAGGTTGTAGAGGCTCGTATCAACTACCTTGCTTATGCTCCCGAGATTGCAGCTGTGATGTTGCGTCGCCAGCAGGCCGATGCCATTATCTCGGCACGCGAGAAGATTGTCGAGGGTGCTGTTTCGATGGTTAAGATGGCGTTGGAACGTTTGTCAACCGATGAGGTTGTGGAACTTG
>JAZQIS010000048.1:0-26248 GCA_045541235.1 Alistipes sp. | reverse complement strand
GTCGTTGCCTCGGAGCGCACCGATGGTGTGCGTGATGCAGTCGAGCGACTCTCTGAGAACGAATACTTTACCTTTAAGGGTTATATCTCGCAAGATGAGGTAGATAGCTATCTTCGTTCGGGCAAGGTAGGTGCCGTAGTGGTCTTTGCTTCGGACTACGATAGGCGGGCAGAGCAAGTGGCACAAGGCATTGATACGAAACCTATTATACAGCTTATTGTCGATGCCTCGAATGTCAATACCGCAGGCTCGGCAACGGCATATTTGCAGGGTGTGTTGCTCGGCTCGGCATCGCAGCAGGCGATGTTCGAAACACGAATGTTGTTCAACCCACAGATGAAGTCGGCATATAACTTTGTGCCAGGCATTATGGGTCTTATCTTTATCCTGGTCTGCGCTATGATGACCTCGGTATCGATTGTGCGAGAGAAGGAGGTCGGCACGATGGAGGTGCTTCTGGTTTCGCCCGTGCGTCCCGTGAAGATTATCTTTGCCAAGATGATACCCTACTTCGCCATATCGTGCGTTGTGTTGGTAACTATCCTACTTCTTGCGCGTTACCTGCTCGGCGTGCCGATGACTGGCGGTGTCGGGGGTATCTTTTCGCTGTCGTTGCTCTACCTTATGCTGTCGCTCTCGCTCGGTCTTTTGGTTTCGACCATCGCCTCGACGCAGATGGCAGCGTTGCTTATCTCGGCAATGGTTATGATGATGCCTATTCTGATGCTGTCTGGAATGTTATTCCCAATTGAGAATCTGCCAAAATTTTTCAAGGTGGTGTCGAATATCGTCCCTGCGAGGTGGTATATCGATGCGGTGCGCAAGATGATGATTCAGGGCTTGCCGCTGGTGGCTGTATGGAAAAATTGTGTGATTCTGCTCGGTATGACGGTAGCTATTCTCGGCGTATCACTCAAAAAGTTTAACGATAAATTGGAGTAACTATGAGAGCATTTATCGTACTTGTTCAGAAGGAGTTTTTGCAGATTAGGCGCAACCCATTCCTCCCTCGACTTATTATCGCCTTCCCGATATTGATTATGTTGCTGATGCCATTGATTATGACTATGGATGTCCGCAATGTCAATGTTGCGGTTGTCGACCTCGACCGCTCTACAACCTCGCGCCGTATCGCCTCACATATCGAAGCATCGGAGTATCTTACATTGGCGCAGACGACCTCGGAATATCCGCTTGCTATCGATGCTTTGGAGCAGGGCGAGGTAGATGTTATTGTGCAGATACCCGACAACTTTGAGCGCGATATGACTGTTGCCACACCCGAGCGCATCAGCATCACCGCCAATGCAGTAAATGCTACAAAGGGCGGTATGGGTATGCAGTATATCGTGCAGACCATAGCGCACACCTTGGTTGAGTTGCGTGGAGAGAAGAGCCCTGCGAAGCTCTCAGAGTTGGTAACTATCGAAAATCGCTACAACCCCACGCTCAACTACCGCCACTATATGATTCCCGCGCTGATGATTATTCTCTTTATCTTGATTTGCGGTTTCTTGCCAGCGTTGAGTATCGTGGGCGAGAAGGAGAGCGGTACTATTGAGCAGATAAATGTAACGCCTATCTCACGTTTTATGTTTATCCTCTCGAAACTTGTGCCGTATTGGATTATAGGATTGTTTGTCGTGACAGTGGCGATGCTTGTGGCTCGATTGGTCTATGGCCTTGTGCCCGTAGGCTCTATCGGAGCAATATATTTCGGAGCGTTGCTCTTTATCCTTACGATTTCGGGATTCAGCCTTACCATCGCCAACTTCTCGGAGACGATGCAGCAGGCGATGTTTGTAATGTTCTTCTTCATTATGATATTTATGCTGATGAGCGGCCTGCTCACGCCCGTTGATTCGATGCCTGTATGGGCGCAACGCTTCACGCTCATACTACCTCCACGGTACTTCGTTGAGATTCTGCGCTCGGTCTATCTGAAGGGAACCACCATTGCCGAGCTGTGGACAAACTACGCCGCCCTTGGCATCTTCGTCATCATCTTCAACACTCTCGCCGCCCTCACCTATAAAAAGCAGGCGTAGAAGTATCATCTACCAAATAAGGGGCACTTCACTTCCCGAGGAGGTCCTCTATTTGTATTGTGTATATTGACAGATTATCGAACACGCAGCAACGAATCTCGAACGGCGGCAGAAGCCGAGAGCAGACCGAAGGGAGGTTGTTGCAATCGAAGATTGTCGGGATTGATGGGCGATGTGGCGAAAATCTCTTTTTCAGACACAATCGCACAGCAAACATGAAGGTTTGTGTAGCAAACACCAACTGCCCATAGATAAGTCTGCCGAGGCGCAACAAGCTGACCGAGAGCCTTTATCAAACGAAACAAGCGACCTGATTGGGTCGCTTGTGCAGTGCGACATCGTACCAGACTATCGAACAAAAGAAGGGGCTCGAACGGTTACCGCAGGTTTGAGCAGTGCAAGCAGAGAGAATGTGCAGAAAAACCGAAGGTTTGGAAGATTGATTGAGAATAGATGCCAAACTCGTTTGAGCAGATATTTCTCAAACGATATTCCAAAGTTGCACAGCAACTCTGCACATTCGACAAGCGCAGACAACACTGCCACACCGCAACAAGCTGACCGAGAGCCTTTATCAAACGAAAACCGAGCAGATTTTTCTGCTCGGTTGAAGTGCGGATAAAGGGACTCGAACCCCCACGCCTCTCGGCACCAGATCCTAAGTCTGGCGTGGCTACCAATTACACCATATCCGCCTTAGTGCGAGTGCAAAGGTAGTTATTTTTTCACAAATCGCAACCTTATAACCTCTTTTTTATCCTATTTTTACGAAAAAGTGCTAAATTTGCGAGTTGTAACACGTTTTATATGCCGAAGCTCATAAACCTTACCCTTTCGCCCAAGCAGGCCTCCGATGCGAAGTTCTATACTCCGTTGGTGGCGCGTGAGTTGCGCATCAAGGAGAACGATATTGCATTGCTGCGTATCGTGAAGCGTTCGGTCGATGCCCGACGTGGTGCGTTGAAGGTAAATCTTGCACTCGAGGCCTATATTGACACGGAGGAGCAGCCGGCTCCACTCCATTTCGACTACCCCTCGGTTGCGGGTAAGCCCGAGATTATTATCGTAGGTGCCGGCCCCGCAGGATTATATACGGCATTGCGCCTTATAGAGTTCGGGTTGCGTCCGATAATCTTTGAACGAGGTAAGGAGGTTGTTGAGCGCGGTAAGGATATTGCGAAGATTCAGCGTAATCAGGGTGTCAATCCCGATTCAAACTACGCCTTTGGCGAGGGTGGTGCAGGAACATTCTCCGATGGTAAGCTCTTCACCCGCAGCAAGAAACGTGGCGACTACAATCGTGCCCTGCAACGACTTGTCTTTCATGGTGCTTCGCCCGAGATTCTCTACGAGGCTCACCCCCATATAGGTTCGGATAAGCTACCGCGAATCATTGCGAGTATGCGCGATGCAATTCGTGCCGCAGGGGGCGAGGTGCATTTTGAACGGAGGGTTGAGGAGTTGATTGTCCGCAATGGTCGTGCGGTAGGAGTTGTTGTGGGAGGCGACAAGGTTGAGGCTCGTGCGGTGGTTATTGCTACGGGGCACTCTGCGCGCGATATATACTATATGTTGCATCGTAGCGGTGTAAGGCTCGAGTCGAAGGCCTATGCTATGGGTGTTCGCATAGAGCATCCGCAGCAGCTTATCAATAATATTCAGTACCATCGCTCTCCCGATATGGAGTACCTCCCTGCCGCATCCTACTCGCTTGTGGCGCAGGTGGGTGGTCGTGGAGTATATTCATTCTGTATGTGTCCCGGAGGCTTTATCGTGCCGGCTTTGACGGATGAGAGCGAGTCGGTGGTAAATGGTATGTCACCTTCGCATCGCAATTCACCCTATGCCAATTCGGGCTTTGTAACCGAGATTCGTGAGGAGGATTTTGCGCACCTCTCGCAAAAATATGGTGCTTTGGCAGGCTTGGTGTTCCAGCAGCAGTTGGAGCAGAGGGCACGTGAGCAGGCTCCTGAACGTCAGACAGCTCCGGCGCAACGAGTTGCCGATTTTGTGGCGAGACGAGCATCTGCATCGTTGCCAAAATGCTCATATGTCCCGGGTATTGTCCCTTCGAGATTGGATGAGTGGATGCCGCAATTTATGGCTACAAGATTGCGTGAAGCCATATCGATATTCGATAAGAGAATGAAGGGCTATCTGACCAACGAAGCGGTGGTCGTAGGAGTCGAGTCGCGCACCTCTACGCCTGTACGAATACCTCGCGACCGAGATACCTTGCAACATCCTGAGATAGAAGGCCTTTACCCCGCTGGCGAGGGAGCCGGTTTTGCAGGTGGTATCATCTCTGCAGCCCTCGATGGAGAGCGCATCGCCGAGGCAATAAAGGATACTCTTTCGCCTTTTGCCTAACAAATGGCACTATCTTTGCTCTTTTTGAGGGCAAAGGGAGTGGTGGGAAAAGGTAATTATTCTTTATCTTTGATATGTTTACACATCTTTCTGTTATTTTCTGTTTGCACACGCCCACCCTCCTTTTTTTAACTGAAAACTGAAAACTGAAAACGGAAAACAAAATGACAGTTTTTAAAGATTTCTTAATTCTTAATTAAGTTTTCCGTGTTAATCCCACTGCGTGGGCTTTTCACTGCTCCGTCTCGGCATAGTCTGCAAGCAGCCTCTGCGCTCGACTTAATCGCAGCGGTCCGTTTTCCCACTCCAAGCGAAAACCGAAAAACTAAAAGTTTTCCGTTTTCCGCTTTCCGTTTTCCGTTTGTTTTGCTATCTTTGTGCGATATTGTGTTATAATGGCAGATTTTAAGAAGATTAATATTCGCAATAAGCGAGCAACTTTCGACTACGAGATACTCGAGGAGTACCTCGCAGGTATCGTTTTGGTGGGTACCGAAATCAAGTCGATTCGCCTTGGCAAAGCCTCTATGGTCGATTGCTACTGCTACTTTGAAAAGGGGGAACTGTGGATTCGCGGAGTAAATATCTCCGAGTATGCGTGGGGTACATGCAACAACCATATCCCCAAGCGCGACCGTAAGTTACTGCTCAACAAAAAGGAGCTTACCAAACTACAACGCTCCTTGCAGGATAAGGGTTTAACTATTGTCGGCCTGCGTCTATTCCTCAACGAACGAGGCTTGGCGAAAGTGGCCATAGGTCTTGCACGCGGTCGTAAGGCCTACGACAAACGCGAATATCTGAAAGAGAATGACGCAAAACGCGAAATGGATAAAGCGATGAAAACCTACAAATAAAAATCGTTCTTATGAGTTCTTTTTGCACAAGCCATCGGTCACCAAATTCCTCACATAGGCACACTATGCTGCGGATTTGTCGCCTCGCCTTGCACAAAAATAATCTCATAATTGACGATTTTAGGTTTTGTGAAATAAAGTAAATAAAATAATTCTGCATTCTGCATTTTGCATTTTGTATTTTGTATTTTGCATTTTGCATTCTGCATTTTGAATTATAGAAAATGGCACTGATTTTAGCAATAGAGACAGGAACAGATATTTGTTCGGTTGCGCTGGTGCGCGATGGCGAACTTTTGGCACTGCGTGAGAGCGACGAGGAGCGCAATCATGCCAAGAAAATTGCAGTGTTTGTGGATGAGCTTCTGCGTGAGAGTGGCGTAGCGGCCGATGATTTGGATGCGGTGGCTGTTAGCAAGGGTCCGGGCTCATATACGGGCTTGCGTATCGGTGTATCCTTTGCTAAAGGTTTGTGCTACGGACAGAATATTCCGCTTGTGGCGGTCGGTTCGCTCGATTCGTTGGTTGAGGTGGCTCGCGAGGACTACGAAGCGGGAATCCTCGATGTTGAGAATTGGGATAGAGCCCTACTTTGCCCAATGATTGACGCTCGCCGTATGGAGGTATATACGCAGACTTTCGATGCCGAGGGTGTAGCGCAAAGTGAGGTAGAGGCAAAAATTATTGATGGTGCGAGCTTCTCTGCCGAGCGCACGTCGGACTATCCGTTTGTGATTTTCGGCAGTGGTGCTGCCAAGTGTGCCGAGGTGTTGGGTGGAGCAATTTTTATCGAGGTTGTCCCTTCGGCGCGCGGTATGGCGCGATTGGCCGAGAGGGCTTTTGTCGAGGGTAAGACCGAGGATGTCGCCTACTTTGAGCCGTTCTACCTCAAAGACTTTGTAGTCGGCACGGCGAAGAAATCTTTGCTCGAAAGAGTAATGAAATAAAATCGTTCTTATGAGTTCTTTTTGCACGAAGCGGCGGATAGCGAAATGCTCACATACGCCCGTATGCTCCGCTTTCGCTCCCTTGCTTCGCACAAAAATAATCTCATAATTGACGATTTTGAAGTAGTGGAACAAAGAAGACAATTAACACAAAATAAAATACTAAAAACTATGTCAGAATTTATCTATCAGGAGCCGCTCCCAATTGAGCGTGACAACACCGAGTATCGTCTTTTGACGAAGGATTATGTGAAGGTCGTTGAGTGTGATGGCCGTAAGATTTTGAAGGTCGATCCAAAGGGTATCGAACTCCTCGCAAAGGAGGCCTATACCGATGTATCGTTCTACCTCCGTTCGGCGCACTTGCAGAAGTTGCGTAACATCTTGGAGGATGCCGAGGCAACCGACAACGACAAGTTCGTAGCCTACACAATGTTGATGAACTCGTGCGTAGCAGCCGAGGGCGAGTTGCCAACCTGCCAGGATACAGGTACTGCAATCTGTGTTGCTCACAAGGGCGAGGATGTTTGGACCGGCGCAGAGGATGCGGAGTATATCTCGCGTGGTGTTTACGAGACCTACAAGGAGCGCAACCTCCGCTACTCGCAGGTTGTACCTATCACTATGACAGATGAGCACAATAGCGGCACCAACCTCCCTGCACAGATCGATATCTATGGTGGTCATCCGGGTATGGAGTACGACTTCCTCTTCCTCACAAAGGGAGGTGGTTCGGCAAATAAAACATTCCTCTATCAGCAGACCAAGGCGTTGTTGAACGAGGAGTCGCTCGTAAAGTTCTTTAAGGAGCATATCAAGGACCTCGGAACATCGGCTTGTCCTCCATATCACCTTGCAATCTGCATTGGTGGAACATCGGCAGAGATGTGTCTCGCAACTGTGAAGAAGGCCTCGGCAGGCTACCTCGACGAGCTCCCAACTTCGGGTAATGAGGGTGGCCGTTGCTTCCGCGATTTGGAGTGGGAGGAGAAGGTTCTCAAGATATGCCAGGAGATGGGTATCGGCGCACAGTTTGGTGGTAAGTACCTCGTACACGATGTTCGCGTTATCCGTGCACCGCGCCACGCCGCTTCGTGCCCTGTTGCTATCGGTGTAAGCTGCTCGGCAGACCGCAACATCAAGGGTAAGATTACCCCTGAGGGTATCTTTGTGGAGCAGTTGGAGAAGAATCCTGCACGATTCCTCCCTGCCGAGGCTCCTGCAATGTCGCCAGCTATCGATATCGATTTGGACGAGGGTATGGACAAGGTACGCGAGATTCTCACCAAGTATCCTATCAAGACTCGTCTGAACTTGAAGGGTACTCTTATCGTGGCTCGCGATATCGCACACGCTCGCATTAAGCAGATGCTCGACGAGGGTAAGCCAATGCCAGAGTACTTCAAGAATCACCCTGTATATTACGCAGGACCTGCAAAGACCCCTGCCGGATACGCTTCGGGCTCTTTCGGCCCTACTACAGCAGGTCGTATGGACCCATACGTAGATCTTTTCCAGAAGAATGGTGGCTCTATGGTTATGGTGGCAAAGGGCAATCGCTCTAAGGCAGTAACCGATGCTTGCCAGGCAAATGGCGGATTCTACCTTGGCTCTATCGGAGGTCCAGCTGCAATCCTCGCCAAGAACTCTATAAAGAGTGTCGAGGTTGTAGATTTCCCTGAGCTCGGTATGGAGGCTGTTCGCAAAATCTATGTGGAGAATTTCCCTGCCTTCATCATCGTAGATGATAAGGGTAACGACTTCTTTGCAGACTTCGCCCATTAAAATTGTTCTGAGCGGTGAATTTTGCACCTTACTTCGGTCGCTGAGTTGCTCACATACGCCCAAGTATGCTGCGCACTCAGCGCCTTGTAACGCACAAAATTCCCTTGCTCATAAGCAATTTTTGGGGGTTGTGGGATAGGAAAAAGAAAAATAGTTTTCCGTTTTCCGTTTTCCGTTTTCCGTTTCGGAGTTGGTGGCTGATTACCACCCTCTCCGGCAATAATTGATTAAAAATTTGCGTTTGTTGTATATGCAAACATTTATGAAAAAACTTCCGGTGCTCGTTGTAGCACTCCTCTCTATCTTCTCGGCAGGAGCAGCTGAGAAGGTATCATTTACGGTAAATGTTCCGATGATAGTCTCTATGGGGCAAGGATTTCGGGTGCAGTTCGAGCTGAATGCTAAGCCCGACAGCGACTCCTTTGTGCCGCCGACATTCGAGAATTTTGATGTTCTTGCAGGCCCTTCGGTGTCGCAGGGGTCATCGGTGCAGATTATTAACGGCTCGATGACAAAGAGTGTGAACTATGTAATTACCTATGTGCTGATGCCACAGTCGGAGGGTACATTCAACATCTCTTCTGCTACTATCGGTGTGGATGGCAAGAGCTACAAAACACAGCGTACAGCGGTAGAGGTGCGAGGTGATGGCTCGCAAGGGGGCAATTCCCAGAACAGTGGGCACTCCAAGGGGCAATCCGAGAGGTCTGAGTCGCAGAAGAGTCAGTCTGGTCGCAGTATCGAGAAGGATGACCTTCTGTTCCGTATGTCGTTGTCTTCAAATTCGGTCTATAAGGGCGAGTCTATTCGTGCAACACTCAAGCTATATAGTCGTGTAAGCATTTCGGGTTCGGAGTCCTCGAAGATGCCCACTTTCAATGGTTTTTGGAGCCAGCAGGTTGATGTGAATCAGGGACCGTTCCGCCAAACTTTCAACGGCAAGGTCTATGAGGTGTTTAATGTTGCCGAGTATATTCTCTATCCGCAGCAGGAGGGTGTTCTAACCATCGATCCTGCCGAGATGACGGTCTTGGCGCAGGTGGTGGTGCGAACCAATCGTGGTAACGATCCATTCTTCGGTGGCGGACACGAGGTATATAATGTGCGTCGTGAGTTAAAGACTCCCGCAATGAAGGTGACGGTAAAGACTCTTCCCGAGGGTGCGCCGGCATCATTTACAGGAGCTGTGGGTAGATATTCGATGTCGCATACCATATCGGCAACAAAAGTTCCTGCAAACTCGGCCGTTACTCTTCAGCTGAATATTTCGGGTACGGGAAATCTTAAATTTATAAAGGCACCGACGCTCAATTTGCCTAACTCCTTCGAGTTGTATGAGGTTAAGAGCGAGGAGAAGATTCAAAACAAGGCTTCGGGTAGCGTGGGCTATCGTCGCTTCGACTATCCGTTTATTGTACGCGCTGTAGGGACATACGACCTTGACCCTGTGGAGTTCTCCTATTTCGATCTCGATAAGAAGCAGTATGTTACCCTCTCGACACCCCCGATAACAATCGAGGTTACTCCGGATGGAAATGCAACCTCTTCGATAGGCTTGGTTCCGGCTGTTAAGCGCGAAGATGTGCGAATGTTGAGTGAGGACATCCATTTTATCAAACTCGGAGAACCAAATCTCCGTTCGGTGGTAGCACCTTTTATACTCTCTCCTATATATTGGGTTGTCGTGTTGTTGCTGATAGTTGTGGCGGTGGTAACATACTTTGTTGCGAGCAAATATATACGCGACAATCGCAATGTGGTACTTGTTAAGGGACGACGCGCCAACAAGATGGCTATCAAGCGTTTTCGTATAGCCGAGAAGTATATGCGCGAGCAGGATCGTCGAGCCTTCTACGAGGAGATGCTGCGAGGTTTGTGGGGATATCTTGGCGATAAGTTTAATATACCGGTCTCGGACCTTACTCGCGAGGTCGTACTTGCGGAGTTGAGCCGTCGCGGGGCTGTTAGCGAGGCAGAGTGTATCATTGCCGTTATTGCCCGATGTGAGGAGGCGCAGTATTCGCCTGCTGCAACAGCCGAGATGAAAGATATCTACGAAGAGGGCGTTGATGCTGTGTCGAAAATCGAGTCGGTAGTTAAAAAGTAGGCACTATGAAGAGATTTATAACATATTTAGTAATGCTCTTTGTGACGGTTGTGGTTGCAAAGGGTGCCGAGACAACTCCTGCAGAGCGATGGGAGGCGGGAAACAAGGCTTATATTGAGGGCAAATACAATGATGCTGCGGTGGCATATCGCTCCATTTTAGATGGTGGAGAGTATTCGGTAGAGTTGTACTACAACCTTGCGAATGCATACTTTAAGATGGATAGCATAGGAAAAGCAATTCTCTACTATAATAAGGCTTTGCGCATCGATCCCTCCTCGGCAGATATTGAGCACAACCTCGCTTTGGCCGAGGCGAAAACAAAAGATAGAATAAAAGCTCTCCCCGAGTTCTTTCTTACAGGATGGTTGAAGAGTATTCGCAATGGAATGAGCTGTATGGCGTGGAGCATCATCTCCTTACTTCTCCTTGCTGCCTTTTTGGCCTCTACACTTCTCTTTCTGCTCGCCTCGCAAATCGGATTGCGTAAGGGAGGCTTCTACGGCGCATTATGTTCGTTTGTGCTGTTTGTTGCAGCTACACTCTTTGCGATATCATCCCGTAACGATATGCTCTCGCACGACGAAGCGGTGGTGATGATCTCGGCCATAGCCGTAAAGAGTTCGCCCGACCGTTCTGCTTCCGATTTGTTTGTGCTTCACGAGGGGACAAAGTTGAAAGTTGTGGCAGAGATGGACGAGTGGTGCGAGATTGTAATTGCCGACGGAAAGAAGGGCTGGACCGAGCGTAAAAATATAGAGGAGATTTAACCCTATGTCGAAGCTGTTAGAGAATGTTGTTGGCGAGTTGTCGCGTTTGCCCGGCATAGGTCGTCGTACGGCACTCCGTTTGGCTATGCACATCTTGCGAATGGAGGAGGAGGATGTTGTGGCAATGGGGGAGAGTCTTATAGACTTTCGTACCAAGATTTGTCGCTGCGCCAAGTGTAATAATCTCTCCGATACAGAGATATGCGATGTGTGTGCCGACTCGTCGCGCGATAGAGGTACAGTCTGTGTGGTAGAGCAAGTGTCGGACCTGCTCTCCATCGAAAAGACTCACCAATATAGAGGAGTATATAGCGTTCTTGGAGGTGTGATATCGCCGATGCAGGGTGTCGCCCCCTCCGATCTAAGAATCGATTTGTTGCTCGACCGTATAGCTATGGGGGAGGTAAAGGAGGTTATCGTGGCAATTTCGGCATCGGTCGAGGGCGAAACCACTATGTTCTATTTGATGAACTGCCTAAAACGATTCCCAAACCTCAAGGTTACAACCATTGCTCGAGGCATCGGTTTCGGCGATGAGTTGGAGTATGTCGATGAATTGACCATTACGCAGGCGTTGCTGAACCGCCGCGAAGTTGTGAAAAATCAATAATAACAATTAAATATTAGAAAGATTATGAAGAAGTTACTTACCGTTGTGATTGTTGCCTTGATGGCAGTAAGTTGTTGTGCTCCTTGCCGTTCGCGCGCCAAGAATGCCAAGGCGTTGGAGGGTACTATGTGGCACCTTGTGAAGGTGGGGGGCGAGAGCCTGACGCTTCCGACCGACTCCTTCAATATCATCCTTAACGAGAATGGTCTCGGAGGTCGTGGTGCTTGCAACAGCTTGCTCGGACAGTATGCTACGGGCGATAAGTTCGCATTGCGCTTCTCGTCGCTTGGCTCTACGAAGATGCTTTGCCCTCACAACGAGGACTTGGAGATGAAGATGATTCAGATTCTCTCGCAGACTACTCATTACGACATCGATGGTGATATGTTGATGTTGATGAAAAATGGCACAATCCTCGCCATATTCAAGGCACAGGCCGAGCCTCAGAAGAGGTAAAATTACCCACTAACAATTAACTTTTGAATAGAATGAAGAGAGTAACACTTTTGCTTTTGGCGTTGTTGCCACTCGTAGCATCGGCACAGGTGCAGTTGTCCGATTTGCGCGTTAATCATCTTGCAACACCTATCGGAGTAAGCCCCGAGGCTCCGGTTGTCTTTAGTTGGATTGCGACCTCCGAAGAGAAGGGTGCTTCGCAGAGTGCTTACGAAATTCGGGTATCCCGCAACGGAATGCCCGTATGGTTTAGTGGCGTAGTACAGTCGAGCGAATCGGTGGCAGTGCCTTATGAGGGCAAGCTATATCCCGATAGCCGCTATACCTGGTCGCTACGTGTATGGGATAACAAGGGAAGAATCTCCAAGACTGTCAAATCATCGTGGCAAACAGGCCTTAAGGCCGAGGATTGGCAGGCGGAGTTTGTAGGAATAAAGGATGTTAAGACCCCGATAAATCTTCGCAAGGTGGCAACTATCGAGCGAAAGATTAAGCGTGCAACAGCCTATATCACCTCGCACGGTCAGTACGAGGCATTTATTAACGGAAAGCGCGTAGGTGAGGACTATATGACCCCGGGTTGGACCTCATATAACAAGCGTTTGCAGTATCAGGCATACGATGTAACCTCGATGTTGCAGATTGGCGAGAATGTTGTTGCTGCGGTTGTTGCTCCGGGCTGGTTTACGGGAATGGGCTTTCGTAGTCGCATTAGCAACGGAGATAATTTGTCGCTCCTGTTGCAGATAAATGTGGAGTACGCAAATGGCGAAAAGGTGGTTATTGCAACCAACGACAGCTGGATGATGTCGGCTACGGCAAAGGCTTCGGGTGTTGTCTATAACGATATTTATCATGGTGGTACTATCGATGCACGCCTTATCGACGATAAGTGGACAACTACAGCCTACACTATGGATGATAAGTGGGGCAAGGCTACCGTGATACCTTCCAACAAGAGCCTGTTGATTTCGACCATAAATGAGACACCAAAGGCAAATAAGCCTATCAAGCCTATCAAGTATATCGTTACTCCAAAGGGTGAGAAGGTGTTGGACTTTGGACAAAACATCGTAGGTTGGGAGCGAGCCAAGTTGCAGGGCAAGGCGGGAGATACCATTCGTATCTATCACGCCGAGACTCTCGATGAGAAGGGCAACTTCTACACCGTAAATCTCCGTTCGGCAAAGGCTACAAGTAAATATGTTATGGACGGCGGCGCGAAACGCGAGTTTGCAACTACGATGACCTTCTATGGCTTCCGCTATATTAGGGTCGAGGGTGTTGAAGGCGATTTGAATTTGGAGGATTTCGAGATTGTGCCTGTGTGGTCGTCGTTCGATGATGTTGGCACGTTCTCCTCCTCTAATCCATTGATAAATCAGTTGCAGAGCAATATCTGGTGGGGATTCCACGACAACTTCCTCGATGTGCCGACCGACTGTCCACAGCGCGACGAGCGACTCGGTTGGACGGGCGATGCGCAGGTGTTTTTCCGCACCGCCACCTTCCTCGGACGCGTGGAGAACTTCTTTGCGAAGTGGTTGGGCGATTTGCGTGCCGACCAGCGTGCCGATGGACAGGTTCCTCGCGTTATCCCCGATATCTATTGGAAGAGCAACCGTCGTACCAATGCTTGCGGATGGGCAGATGCCGTAACAATCATCCCTTGGCAACACTATATGGCCTATGGCGATAAGCGGGTGTTGGCCGAGCAATATACCTCGATGAAGATGTGGGTGGATTACCTCCTCAATGAGAGTCGCGACAACAACTACCTTTGGGTTAAGGGTTCACACTATGGCGATTGGCTCTTCTACTCGAAGCCAAACGATCCCGATGGAAGGTCGGCCGTGACAAGCAAACACCTTGTTGCGCAGTGCTTCTTTGCGCACTCCATCGACAATGTTGTGCGTGCTGCCGAGGTGCTTGGCAAGGTGGCAGATGTTGCCTACTATCGTGATATGGCAAAGAGGGTGCGCGAGGCATACCTCAAGGAGTATGTAACCCCTAATGGCTTGGTGTCGAGCGATACACAGACAGCCTATGTTACAGCTCTTAAATTCGATATGCTGCCCGAGAATCTTCGTGCTCAAGCCGCAAAACGCCTTGTGCAGAATATCAAAGACTACAAATATCACATCACGACGGGCTTCCTCGGAACGCCATATATCTGCGAGGTACTCACCGAGTATGGATATAGCGATGTGGCATATCGTCTGCTCCTGCAGGAGGGTTGCCCGGGTTGGTTGTATCAGGTGAAGATGGGCGCAACAACCGTTTGGGAGCGTTGGGATAGTATTCGTAAGGATGGTTCGATTCCTGATAATGGAATGAACTCGCTCAACCACTACTCCTATGGCTCGATTGGCGATTGGCTCTATCGTAGGGCGGTCGGTATCCGCGAGTTGGCACCGGGTTATAAGCGTATAGCTATCAAACCTCATACGGGAGGTAAGTTCGAGAGTATGGAGGCCTCGACCATTACCCCTTACGGCAAGGTTGCTGCTGCGTGGAGGGCCAAGGAGAATATTCTGACCGAGCTGTCGGTGGAGATTCCGTTCAACACTACGGCCGAGGTCTATGTGCCGGCCAAGAGTATCGAGGCGGTAAGTTGCGACGATGCTTCGGTTAAGGCGGCAGGTATCAGTGGCGGTTATGTCAAGTTCTCGGTTGGCTCGGGCAAATACCTATTTACGGTAAAGTAGTACAGAATCTTATAAGGAGAGGGTGTTCAACAAATATTTTTTGGATACCCTCTCTTTTTTGTGGTATGGTTTGTGCGAGGGTTTTCAGAGTGATATTTGAACCTTAAAATATATTACTATGAAAACATCAACAACAGCCAAAAAAGAGTGTGCAACAACAACCAAGTGTGCCACTACTGCCGATGGTCGCCTTACTGCGGCTCCAACCGAGACAATTCCTCAATGTTCGACCTCGCCCGAGGTGGCCTACAAGATGGTCAAGGACGAGACCTATCCGCAGACACAACCGAGATTGAATCTCGCCACATTTGTTACGACCTATATGGATGATTACGCCACAAAATTGATGAACGAGGCGGTGAATATCAACTATATAGACGAGACGGAGTATCCGCGTGTGGCGGTGATGTGCGGTCGCTGCATCAATATTATCGCCAATCTCTGGCACACGCCCGAGAAGGCTGAGTGGAAGGCGGGAGCTGTGGGTATAGGCTCCTCGGAGGCCTGTATGCTCGGAGGCGTTGCGGCACTTCTGCGTTGGAAGGCTCGCCGTAAGAAGGAGAATAAGCCGTGCGATAAGCCAAATATCGTATTGAGTTCGGCCTATCAGGTTGTATGGGAGAAGTTCGCACAGCTTTGGGGTGTGGAGATGCGCGAGGTGCCGTTGTCGCTCGAGTGTCCATCGCTCGACCCGAAGAAGGCGGTAGCAATGTGCGATGAGAATACTATCTGTGTTGTTCCTATCGCGGGCGTTACCTGGACAGGTCTTAACGACGATATCGAGGCTCTCGACAAGGAACTCGATGCCTTCAACAAGAAGACGGGTTATGAGGTTGCTATCCACGTTGATGCCGCTTCGGGAGGCTTTATTATGCCATTCTTGAAGCCCGATGTAAAGTGGGATTTTCGCCTCAAGTGGGTCTATTCCATCTCGACCTCGGGACACAAATACGGACTTGTCTATCCTGGTTTGGGCTGGGTTGTATGGCGTGATAAGAGGTGCTTGCCCGAGGAGATGTCCTTCAGTGTAAACTACCTCGGTGCAAATATTACGCAGGTAGGACTCAACTTCTCGCGCCCTGCGGCACAGATTCTCGGTCAATACTACAATTTTATTCGCTACGGATTCGAGGGTTACTGCAAGATTCAGCAGGAGTCGATGGATATTGCCTGCTACTGTCACGAGCAGATTGGCAAGATGAAGTGCTTTACCAACTACGCCAAGAAGTTGGATAACCCACTCTTTATCTGGTATATGAATCCAGAATACGACAAGACTGCAAAATGGACTCTGTACGATTTGCAGGCCGTGTTACAGCAGAGTGGTTGGATGGTTCCTGCCTATACGATGCCGAAAAATATAGAGGACTTGGTGGTTATGCGAGTGGTTGTGCGTCAGGGGCTTACGCGCGATATGGCCGATATGCTCTTGACCGATATCCGCAATGCAGTAGAGGAGTTCGACAAGTTGCAGTATCCTACCACCTCGCGTATTGCCTACGAAAAGCGCGAAAAACAGTATGGCAAGGTCTTTACACACTAACATTACCCTACATTGTAGAGGAGCATTGGAGTCGTCGTATTCTGATGCTCTTTTTTTGTGCTGACAGGTCTTGGATGGACCGCATATATTTGCAATATTTGAGATAATATGTTATATTTGCGAATCAAAAATATTTTCAGAAAGTATGTTGCATAAAATGGCTAAAATATCCGCAAGGGTGATTGGAATGTTGGTTATCTTTGCCACAGCACTCTTGACGGCTGCCTGCACGGAGAGTGGTGATGGTGCGGAGTACGGCGACTATACCGAGAAGGAACTCTCCACAACCCATTTCACCAATGCCGAGGTGATATACAATGGCGACGATATTGACAGCCAACTCTCCGATGGTTGGGTGATTAAATTCTATACCGATATGGAGATGGATGAGATGGGCAATCTTGTCGGTCCTGGCGAGGTGATGCAGCTGTTGCTCAATGTTAAATACGAGGAGAGCCAAGAGCCTAAGCTGCAAAATCTTGTGGGGACATATCAGTCGCAAAGCAACTCCGGCGATTTCGGACGAGGTACCTATGTGTGGGGGCAAATGGCTTATATCGAGCTTCCAAACGGAAGGGTAGAGCGTCCCGATGCGACCTTCTATGCCTCGATAGCGGAGGGTTCGACCGAGATGGATGTCGATTTGCTCGATGATGGCAAGTTGCAGATTGTGGCTAACGCGGATGGCTCATACACCATCGAGGGTGTGCTTGTGGGTAAACAGTGCCGCAAGCGTTCGTTTAGATGGCAGGGCTCTATCGAGCCGAAGTCGAGTGTGGAACCTACGGTTGAAAACTCTACCCTGACCTCCGATATTCAACTTGCTAACCTCACAAAGGCGCAGTTGCAGGATAGGGGAGATTGCTTCTACCTTGGAGATGAGAGTTATCGCGATTTTCTGATTTTTCTTGCCGAGGATAGTATCTCGTTCGAGTGGGGAAAGCCTGTCGGAAGTGGGGATGTGTTACGTCTCGAACTCCTTGTTCCGTGGAATACGGATATTACCGACGGTGTTCCTGCCGGAAAGTATCAGATGCTTGTACGTAACGACGACACCTCGTTCAACAAGGAGGATATAGTGCCATTTAGAGCTGTGTCGGGCTTGCCGGATCGCTTTACAGTCCCATATTGGTCGGGTACGTGGTATGTAAATTATAAGGATGGCGCGTGGGGCAAGAGTTATGGGCGTATAGATTTGGGCTCGGTAGTAGTGGAGCGTGGTGCCGATGGTTCGCACCGCTTTATCTGTAATTTGCAGGATTGTTCCTCGCCGGCCTTTGCGGTTACGGCAGATGTAACCATCGAGAGTGAAAAGTTGATAATATATTGATAATAATAGAGATAGTATTAGATTATGAGAAAGAGTTTTTTATACTTGGTAATTGCTACTTTGTTTCTCGTTGTAGCGTGTGCACCTGATAATAGCACCGATAATAGTGGAGGTACAGATGGGCCCGATACACCGGCTAATAGCGAGTTGGAGGTCAATACCTACTCGATTGATGGCACTGTAGGAGTGTTGAATAGTGTTGCCGTAGAGCAGTATGGCGAGAATATTTACATTATTGCTACGCCAACAGCGGGTGTTGCAACAGCGGCCGAGATGTTTGAGTGTGAGGAGTATCTCTATGCTGCGGTAAGTCCTGTCCTTGTAGGCAAGGAGATAAATATGGTTACCGAGAGCGAGGCCTACACCGTGATATCGTCGCTTACAGGAGCTGTGCTCGAGTCGGTATCGCCCGAATTTCGTAGCGAGATTACAGGTGGTAAGATGACATTCGACTACAGCGACAATAGGGCAGTCGTGAAGGCGGAGATGAAGTTTGTTAATGGTGTAGTGTTGAAATTTCACCTCTCGGCCGAGAAGCAGGTGGTTGTGAATAAGAATATTATCAAGCGTGGCAGTGAGGAGAAGCCTCTGCGTGCTGCTTTCTATATGGAGGAGAATGGTCAGACCTTCCTATACTTCACACCAAGCGAACTCTATTACTTTGAGGAGTTGGCAGAGATGGCAACTTGGTATCTCTATATCGGAGTTGATAACTCGTGCATCGATGGTGTTGAGAGAACCTTCGATGCGGAGTCGCTGATTACCTTTGGTATGGTCGATAATGTAAATGCCGGCAAGAGTATGGAGATTTATGGCGATGATCTTCAGGGTGCGCAAGGATGTTACACAATAACCAAGAATAGCGAGGGCAACTACACTGCAAACATCACCGTATCGATGGGTAACTCGGGTTATAAGGTGGAGTTCGAGGGCGACTGTATCTCCTACCTCTTGGCTCCCGAGAAGAAGACCAACTTTATCAGCTATGGTGGCGAGGAGTTTACAATTACGGGTGCAACGCTAAGTACAGAAAATGAGGTTTATACATTTGTTCTTACCACCTCAAACGGCAAGAATATCGAGGTTGTTGCCCTTGAGAACCTCTTGGATGGTGCTCCACACGGATTCTCTCAATTCCCGGAATTGAGCGTTACTTACAATGGTAAGAGCTACTGCAAGGCCAATGGCAATAGTGGAACACTCACTATCCTCTACCAAAGTGTAAGCAAGAGTGTAGAGATAGATTTTACCGACTATAGCGAGATTACGCTAAACTATATTGGAGATGTAACAGTGATAAAATAGATTATTGATTTGCTATATGATTAAGCTATGCCATAAATATATAGCACTCATTGCCACTCTGCTTTTTGCGGTAGGGTGTAGTGTAGATAGCGAGGATATGCGCCCTTCGGGGAGTGGTAAGTATGGTACGTTGCAGTTTGGCGAGGAGCAGATGCCGATAAATTTGGCAGATGTCTCGGATGGTGGCGATTTTGTCTTGGCAATACTTACTCCGCTTACCGATAGGTCCAATATGACAACAAGTGTAATAGTTGGTCTGCGAGCCGATTTGGTTGGCTCACAGGTGGATGTCTCGCGCCATTATTGCAATGATGATTATGTGGTCATCTACGAGGACCCGCAGTGTTACTATGCTCCGTTTCGCCCACTCCAAAGTGGTACAATCGCTATAACGAAGTACGATGGAATGGCAGACCTCGATGTCGATGTAGTGCTCTACGACGGCACACCGTTACGATACTCACAACGAAATCTGCCTCTGAAAAGGCTGTAAAAGAGTCGGTCCAACAAGAAGAGGGAGCCCAAAACAGAGTTGTCGGGCTCCCTCTTCTGTTATTTGATCTTCACGATATTGCCGTGTCGCTGCAACCCTTGCTTACGGTGTGTTGCATAGCGGTTGGCGCAAACTCCATAAATGATGGAGCGTAAAGCTCTTTATTTCACTCTCTTTTAGTGGCAGCAGTGGTCACCATTACACTCGTGGTCGCCGCAATGGTGCTCCTCGCCACAACCCTCGCAGCCGTCGCCACAGTGGTCGTGGTCGCAACCGCACGAACATCCGCCCTTTGGTGCCAAATCCTCAGGTGTTACGTCGCGTACCTCTACAACCTCCACGTCGAAGTTCAAAGTTTTACCTGCCATAGGGTGGTTGAAGTCCATCATCACGGTCTCATCCTTAACCTCCTTGATGATACCGTTCATACGGTGTCCCTCAGCATCGCTCATAGGCACTACGTTGCCCTCGAAGAGCATCTCCTCGACAACCTTGCCGTCAATCATGAAGATTGTCTTTGGCAACTCTACCACAGCCTCTGGAATCAACTCTCCGTAGCCATCTTTTGGCTCCAAAGTGAACGAAACCTTATCGCCAGGCTCCTTGCCAATGAGTGCGCCCTCGAATTTAGGGAGCAACATACCTGCACCGCATACAAATTCGAGAGGCTGACCCTCCGGATTCTGGTCTGCAATCTGCCCATCAACGGTGAGAGTATAATTCACCGCAACAAATTTTGTGTTCTCTACTTTCATAATTTACTATAATTAAAGTTATTACTACTCCTTAATGTCTATTCTTTGTTGTCAGGTGCTACTTAATGGAGGGATTATGAAAGTAAATTATTCCATCTTTACATTCCCTCCAAACCTCCCTTTGGAAAAGGGCGGCTTGTCGCTACATAGCTATAGGCTATTTCGCTCCATTAAGTTTCCCTATAATTAAAGTTATTACTATCTTATTGACTTTGTCTCTTTTTGGACTTTTATCCGTTAGCTTTTTATCTCCGACAAAGATAGTGAAATTTTGTGAAAATTAGTGTGTATTCATTTTTTTTGCACTTTTCGTAATAAGTTACTATATTTGTAGTGCACTCTATGCTGGATTGCAGACATATTTTGATGAAAGTGTATTCGCTTTTATCCTTGAACGAAAATGTGGAAGTTTTTAGAACACAAGGAGAGCAACGCACTCATTACTTGTATTGGTATATTGGCACTCTCATTGCCCTATACCTACCAATACGGGTGTGGGGTATTGTTTATTTGTGTTCGGGTTTTTCCACAACCTTCGTTCAGATAAACGAATTGGCTCCACACTTTCTATTTTGTTAAATGCTCTTTCGGAGCGAAAAGCATAAAATCTATGTTACGATGTTCTACGCTGTACATGAAAATGGTATGGTAGATATGAAACTGGAGTTTGATAGGTTGCACAAATCCGGGAATATACTATTCTTTGCCGAAGACTTTGATTACGGCTCTTATTATAGGTACTATCTATTTATAGACATTAACCTCCAAAGAGTTCAACTAGCACTAAATGGGTGTAAATTAAACTGCATTGTTCGACATTTTGAGGACAATATTCCCTGTGTAGAGTTTGAAATTGAATCACCTAATTATGGCATCGAAAGAGTAGAGGTATATAGGCAGCACCCTCTGTTTCCATTCCATCTATCCCGCACTGCCGATATCATTAGTACAATAAACAAGTTTGGGTACGAGGCGTATCGTAAATATGATTTGAGACTAAAATAGGGTATGTCCAACAAGTTTTTGGGCACACCCTATTCTACTATAAATTGCTTTATGATGTAGTTCTACTCCTCGTTCTTGCAGACGAGGTTTCTATCGCCGTAGCCGTTGTCAATCTTGGTTACATACGGGAAGAACTTCGAGCGTGCAACCCACTCCAATGGGAAGGCGGCCTCTTTGCGAGAGTATGGGTGCGACCACTCGCCCGCAATCTCCTCGGCGATATGTGGCGCGTTGGCTACAACATTGTCCGCCTCGCCGCCAATGGCCTCTGCCTCGCGCTTAATCTGTACCAAAGCCTCGATAAAGCGGTCCATCTCCTCCTTTGGCTCCGACTCGGTAGGCTCAACCATAAGCGTTTCGTGAACAGGGAACGAGAGTGTAGGTGCGTGGAAGCCGTAGTCCATCAATCGGTGTGCCACGTCTCCACAATCTACGCCATAGTCGCGCTTGAAGTTGGTCAAATCGAGAATCATCTCGTGTCCTACACGGCCTGTCTCGCCCGAGTAGTAGGTGCGGAACTCATCTTTGATGGCCGATGCCATATAGTTGGCATTCACGATAGCCATCTCGGTAGCCTTGCGCAGTCCCTCCTCGCCGAGCATCTTTATATAACCATAGGTAATAGGTAGCAACATTGCCGAGCCCCAAGGTGATGACGATACGGCTGTGATGCCCTCGTTGCCTCCTGTAGCCACAACCGAGTGTGAAGGGAGGAATGGTGCGAGGTGTGAAGCCACGCAGATAGGGCCGACACCCGGGCCACCGCCTCCGTGTGGCATTGCGAAGGTCTTATGCAGGTTGAGGTGGCAGACATCGGCACCGATAAATCCAGGATTTGTCAAACCAACCTGTGCATTCATATTTGCACCATCCATATAGACCTCGCCACCCGCATCGTGAATAGTATCTACAATCTCGCGAATACGACTCTCGAATACGCCGTGTGTCGAAGGGTAGGTTACCATCAAGGCGCACAACTCCGACGAGTACTGCTCTGCCTTTGCCTTCAAATCCTCGACGTCGATATTTCCCTGCGCATCGCACGCTACGGTAACAATTTTCATTCCTGCCATAGCTGCCGAAGCCGGATTTGTGCCGTGTGCCGAAGCAGGAATCAGCATGATATTACGATAGCCTTGATTGCGACTTTGGTGGTAGGCGCGGATAACCATCAAACCCGAGTATTCGCCCGCAGCACCCGAATTTGGCTGTACTGAGCAGGCTGCAAAGCCTGTAATTGTTGCCAAGTCACGCTCCAACTCCTCAATCATCTCGGTATAGCCCTCACGCTGAGGGGCAGGGGCAAATGGGTGGATATTTTGGAATCCTGCCAACGAGAGTGGCTGCATCAAGGTGGCAGCATTTAGCTTCATTGTGCAAGAACCGAGCGAAATCATCGAATTTGCCAACGATATGTCGCGCAACTCGAGCTGCTTGATATAGCGCATCAACTCACTCTCCGAACGGTAGCGGTTGAATACGGGCTCGGTCAGATATGCCGACTTACGCTCCATAAAGTGCAATGGCTCGGTTACGTGGTGAACCTTCTTCATCTTGCGGCCCTTTGCCTCGGCAAAAATCGCCACAACCTCCTCAACCTCGGCAGGTGTGGTAACATCGTCAAACGACAATCGCACACGGAACTCCGAAGGGTAGTAGAAGTTTATGCGGTGCTCTTCGGCTACCGACTCTACAACTGAAGCCTCCGCCTCGATATCGAGCGTGTCGAAGAAGTTTGTATTTGTCAATTTATAGCCCAATGCCTCTATGCCCTTCGCTGCGGTCAAAGCCGAGAGGTGGGCGGTAAGAGCCGCACGGCGCAAGCCTTCTGCTCCATTATATACGCAGTGGAAACCTACTATCGAAGCCATAAGTGCTACCGAGGTACAGATATTCGAGGTCGCACGCTCGCGCTTGATATGCTGCTCTCGCATCTGCAACGCCATACGCAATGCTCTGCGACCGAGTCTATCCACCGAAACACCGATAATTCGTCCCGGCATATTGCGCTTGAAGGCCTCCTTCGTAGCCATATATCCTGCAGAAGGTCCTCCGAAGCCCATTGGACAACCCAGTCGCTGGGTTGTGCCTACGGCAATATCTGCACCCCACTCTGCAGGAGGAGCAAGCAACGCCAACGACAGAAGGTCGGCATCGGCTGTGACAAGCGCTCCTACGGCGTGTGCCGCAGCTACAAAGTCGGAGTAGTCGCGCACCTCGCCATTTGCGGCAGGGTACTGCACGATGGCTCCAAACTCCTTGCCTGTAAAGGTGTAGTCGGCATAGTTATCCACGATAAGCTCGATGCCGAATGGCTCGCTGCGAGTGAGCAGTACATCGAGTGTCTGCGGGAAGATATTTTCATCTACAAAGAGAAGGTTGCGCCCCTCCTTTACAGCCTCGCGCGAACGAAGGGCATACATCATTGCCATAGCCTCGGCTGCTGCCGTACCCTCGTCGAGCAACGAGCAGTTGGCAATCTCCATTCCCGTCAGAGAGATTATTGCGGTTTGGTAGTTGAGGAGTGCCTCCAAACGGCCCTGCGAAATCTCGGCCTGATATGGGGTGTAGGAGGTGTACCACGCAGGATTTTCGAATACGTTGCGCATAATGGCTGCCGAGCAGGCGTTAGGGTAGTAGCCCATTCCTATAAACGAACGGAACTGCTGATTGCGTGCTGCGAGCTCCTGGATGTGGGCTGCAAACTCATATTCGCTCATTGCCTCTCCGAGTGCGAGGGGCGCATTGAGGCGGATATCCGAAGGAAGAACCTGTGCGATAAGCTCCTCTACCGAGCCGACACCGATAGTGTCGAGCATTGCTTTAAGTGTATCGGGATTGTTACATCCGACATGACGATCTACAAATTTATCAAACATCTTCTAAAGAGTTTTTGGTCTATTACTACAAAGGTAGTAAAAAAAGTCTGAAATTCATTGTTGTTTGAGAAAATGTTTTTAATTTTGTATGAATATTCGAGCGAAGTGTAAACACTATTAAATATAATACTATGAAAAGACTTCTATTTTTTATCTGTACATTCTTTGCAGTGATGGGTTTGACGGTTCAATGTTCCAAGTCGGACCCTATGACTTGCTACTACACAACTTCGGATGGTAGTATGCTCAAAATTCGAGTAACCTCTTTCGATGCGAAGATTGTATCCCACTCTTACCAAAATGGTCAGGGCGTAATCAAGTTCGAGACCCCTGTTACAAAGATTGGTAATTACGCCTTCTACCGCTGCGATAAGTTGGTTAGCTTCACTATTCCGGACGAAGTTACATCGATTGGTTACTACGCATTTGCAGGTTGTAAGATGCTCTCTAAAATTACCATTCCCGAGGATGTTACAAAGGTTGGCTATTCGGCCTTTAGAGATTGTACCTCGCTGCCTGTTGAGGATGGTGTGAAGTATGCCGACACCTATTTGGTGGCAGCTATGAGTAAGACATTGACTCAGTGCAAGATTAAGCCGAATACTCGTTTTATCGGAAGCAATGCGTTCAATGGTTGCAAGTTGCTTACAAGTGTAACTATTCCGGACGAGGTTATCGAGATTGGAAGTGGCGCATTCGAGGGTTGCCGTTCGTTGTCGAGCATCACCATCCCGGAGAGTGTTGTCAAGATTGGCTACCAGGCATTCAGTGGCTGTACCTCTTTGTCGGTTGAGGATGGTGTAAGATACGCCGATACTTACTTGGTAATGGCAATGAGCAAGACTCTTACACAATGTAAAATCAGAAAGGGAACCCGCTTTATTGGCGACTACGCTTTCTCGGGCTGCCGTTCGCTTGCAAACGTATCTATTCCTAAAAGCGTTACCGAGATTGGTGCAAATGCCTTCTATGGTTGTAAGTCGTTGTCGCATATCGAGATTCCTGACAATGTAACTTCGATTGGCTATTTGGCATTCGGATATTGTACCTCTTTGACAAATGTAACCCTTCCGGATGATCTTACAGAGGTAGGAAATAATCTGTTCTATGGCTGTACATCGCTCCCTATCATTGACGGTATCCGCTATGCCGATACATATTTGGTGTCGGCTATGAGCAAGAGCTCCCCATCATACACTATCAAATCCGATACCCGTTTTATCGGCAGCGAGGCCTTCTCGGGTTGCAAGATGCTTACAACTATTGTTGTCCCTGATGATGTTGTCGAGATTGGCGATAACGCCTTCTATGGTTGTAAGCTGCTTGCCGATGTAACTATCCCTGATAGCGTAGAGGAGATTGGCAATAAGGCGTTCGCTTATTGTACGGCGTTGGCCGGCGTAACTATTCCTGATAGTGTGAAGGAGATTGGCGAAGGTGCATTTAATCATTGTACCTCGTTGGTAAGCGTAACCATTCCTAATAGCGTTACCGAGGTTGGTCAGGATGCCTTCTCGTATTGCTCCTCGCTTTCGAAGGTGGTTCTTTCTAATAGTATGACAGAGTTGAGAAAGCAGACCTTTGCAAAGTGTACATCGCTGACAGATATTGCAATTCCTAATAGTGTTACCGACATCGAGGATTATGTCTTCTCGGGTTGTACATCGCTTACAAAGGCAACCATCTCCAATAAGGTTGCCAGCCTTAGCAGTGGAATGTTCTATGGCTGTTCTGCACTCAGCGATGTAAAGATTCCTGATAGTGTGGATGAGATTAACAGTAGCGCATTTGCAGGCTGTAGTGCTCTTACAAGCATCTCAATTCCGGCTCGTGTTACCGAAATAGGTGCGAGTGCATTCTCGGGTTGTAAGTCGTTGGCAACTATCTACTGCGCTGCAAAGTTCCCACCTATTATGGGTGGCGGAGTCTTTGTTGGCAATGTTGCCGACCGCGTGATATATGTGCCTGAGGCTTCGTATGAGACTTATACTCAGGCGAAGGGTTGGAAGAGCTATGCGGATGATATCGCAGGCTACGACTTTACCTCCGCCAAGTAGCATATAGAAATATGGTATAATAAGAGGCTGGTAGGCACACCCTACCAGCCTCTTATTTTGGGCATCATTGCGTTTTTTTCTAGGTAATGATGCCAAAAGCGGCGCTTGAGTAAAAATATAAGTCGCTGTATATTTGGAAATTACAGCGATATTTTAGAGATTAGTAGAAACCGGTTTCTACTAATCTCTATTTTTTATGGTAAAAAAGCGCAAAATTCGTTGT
>JAZQIS010000047.1:0-10906 GCA_045541235.1 Alistipes sp. | reverse complement strand
AAGGGAGGTTTGGAGGGATTTTAGAGATGGAATAATTTCATAATTCCTCCCTTCGCAATAAGGTTGCAGATACAGAAAACTTAAAGGAATAATAACAATAATAAAAACAAACAGAAATTATGAAATTCACAGTATCAAGTTCGGCCTTGTTGTCGCTGCTGGCTACAACGGGCAAGGTTATCAACAGTAAGAACACGCTTCCGATTCTCGACTACTTCTTGATGGAGTTGTCGGGCAACGCGTTGAAGGTCACCACCTCGGACCTCGAGACCACATTGGTTGGCACTATCGAGGTAGATAACGTGGAGAAGGAGGGCACTGTTGCTGCCCCTGCAAAGTTGATGCTCGACGTATTGAAGGAGTGTTCGGAGATGCCTCTTACCCTCGAGGTAAACGAGGAGAATTGGGAGATTAACATCGCTTGGAACAGCGGAGCCTCTTCGGTGCCCGGTGCAAACCCTGTAAGCTACCCTCAGACCCACGAGTTGTCGGAGGAGAAGACCGAGGTATCGCTCGATGTCGATATCCTTGTTAATGGCATCAACAAGACTATCTTTGCTACGGGAGACGATGAGTTGCGCCCTGTGATGAATGGTGTATATTTCAACCTCGACGAGAATGAGCTCACATGTGTAGCTACCGACGCTCACAAGTTGGTTAAGCACACCGTAGCGTGTGAGTGTGGAGTCAAGGCGGCCTTCATCCTTCCAAAGAAGCCTGCAAACCTCCTCAAGAACATCCTTCTCAAGGAGGACGGCGAGGTTAAGATGACCTTCGACCAGAAAAATGTGGTATTCGAGCTCTCGAACAGCACCTTGGTATGCCGTCTTATCGAGGGTGCATATCCAAACTACAATGTTGTAATTCCGCAGGCCAACCCTAACAAGTTGCTCGTAGATCGTGTAGGTTTGCTCAACGCTATCAAGCGTGTGGCAGTCTGCTCGAACCCATCGACAAACCTTATCCGCTTGGATATCGCGGAGAATAGAGTGGTTCTTGCAGCTCAGGATGTGAACTTCTCAATCTCGGCAAACGAGACCTTGTCGTGTAGCTACGAGGGAACTCCTGTAACCATCGGTTTCAAATCGACCTTCCTTGTGGAGATTCTCTCGAATATCGAGACTCCGACAATCCTCGTAGAGTTGGCAGATTCCACCCGTGCAGGAGTCTTTAAGCCTGTTTATGACGATGTTCAGCCATCTTCGACGCTTATGTTGTTGATGCCGATGATGATTAACGCGTAAAAAGCGGAAGCGGAGAACTTTTGATTATGAAACTAAATTTACGTCGCCCGATGGTCTTCTTCGACTTGGAGACCACGGGCACAAACGTAGCTCAAGACCGTATTGTCGAGATTTCGGTTGTTAAGGTTATGCCCGACGGCACCATAGATAGGGGAAAGCCCTTTGCCAAGCGCATAAACCCTACCATCCCAATCCCTGCCGAGGCTACTGCCGTGCACCATATCTCCGACGAGGATGTGCGCGATTGCCCTACCTTCAAGGAGATTGCCGTTAATCTCAAGAAGTATATCGAGGGTTGCGACTTCTGTGGCTTCAACTCCAATCGTTTCGATTTGCCGCTGTTGGCCGAGGAGTTTTTGCGTGCAGGAGTGGATGTCGATTTCTTCGACAGAGCCAAATATGTAGATGTGCAAAATATCTTTCACAAGAAGGAGGAGCGCACCTTGGTTGCAGCCTATCGTTTCTACTGCGACAAGGAGCTCGAGGGGGCACATAGTGCTACGGCCGATACTATGGCCACCTACGAGGTGCTCTGCGCCCAACTCGACCGCTATAGCGATTTGGAGAACAATGTCGATTTCCTTTCGGAGTTCTCTTCGCGCGGCAAGACTGCCGACTTTGCAGGCCGCATAGGCTACAACGACAAGGGCGAGGAGATTATCCTCTTCGGCAAGCATAAGGGCAAGAGTGTAGAGCGTGTTTTCCGCGAAGAACCAAGCTACTACGATTGGCTTATGAATGGCGATTTTACGAGCTATACCAAGCGGAAGTTTACCGAGATAAAGTTGCGAATGAAGAAGTAGCAGCACCAAACAAGTTACACATATATACTATTTTTTTGATGAAAATACGCAGTTTGATAGTGACTTTACTCTGCCTTGTTATTGGCGTAACGGCTTTTGCCTCTACGCAGAACGAAGGAGAGGAGATTGTCGAGGAGAAGGGTAAGAAGTATCTGATTCACAATGTCGTGGCAGGAGAGACACTCTACGCACTTTCGCGCTACTACGATGTCTCAATAAATCAACTCAAGTCGGCAAACAAGGAGTTGGCAGAGCGTGGCCTTATCGTTGGCCAGCGGTTACGTGTGCCATTCAAGAAGCGCAAGGGCGAAAGCTCTAAGCGCATCGAGACCGATGCCACTACAGGAGCCACCAATATAGATGCCGATACTGCTGTCGTGGTAAAACCTGCCGAGCAGAGGAGTGTGGCCGATAGTGTTGCTGTCGTACCCCCTACAACCGCGCTCGTTACAACCGATACCACAACCGTTGTAACGCCTTCTGCCGAGGTTGTAGTGGCCGATTCGACAGCCGTTGCCGCGCAGAAACGATATGCCAAGGCCTCATTCCGTAAGTTGGAGAAGGGGCAGGTTGCCAATATTGCACTGATGCTGCCTTTGGGCACAAAAGAGCAGCCGTCTCAGAACTACGTCGATTTCTATCGCGGATTCCTTATCGGCTTGGATACGGTGCGTATGTCGGGTAAGTCGGCTAATATCCGTCTCTACAATACCGGCCACGACCATAATCGTATCTCCGAGATTGTTGCTTCGGGAGTGTTGGATAGCCTCCATATGGTTGTAGGCCCTGTCTATGAGGATGAGCTTATACCTATTGCTGCGGCATTGGAGGGCAAGAATGTGCCTATCGTCTCGCCGTTGGCAAAGCTGGAGCATACTCTCAGCAATGCCGTTTTTCAGATGTCCCCTCTGCAGGATACCAAGTTCTCCAAGTTGGGCGACTTACGTACCGACTCCACTCGCGTTGTTATCATTACAACCGATAATCCCGACGTGAAGTTCGAGAGTGAATTGCGAGAATATTTCAAGGATTCGCCAAAGGTAATCTATCACAAGTTCACCTATCTGCACCCTAAAGTCGAGGCGCAGATGCTTCTCCAGAAGAAGAGTGTTCCTGGCGACTTCTCCAAGTATCTCCGCGATGGTGTTCCTACCGTATTCTTCATTACGGCCAGCTCCGAGATGGAGGTGGACAAAATCCTATCCAGCTTCGGCAAGATGGCAAAGTCGCTGCTGAAGTATGGCCAATCGACTCCTCAGTATGTCGTTGTCGGCAACAATCGTTGGAATCAGTTTGATAATATCGACCGAACACTATTCTTCTCGGCCGGTATCACCACGCTTTCCACATACTTTGCGCATCGCAGTATGCCTATCATCAAGCGATTCGACAAACGCTTTATCCGTGAGTTTGGCGCGCTGCCAACGCCGTATGCCTACCGAGGCTACGATGCAGCCGTAATCTTTGTAAATGCGCTTTTCGACTCGATTGAGAACGGTTTGGAGGGTGAGACTCTGCGACCATTGGCTACACCATACACCTTCTGTATCGACGAGGTGAGTGGCCTGCGTATCAATAGCGAGTGGTCGAAGGTGCGATACAACGAGGACTTTACCATAACCATCGAGTAGTATGCCTAATATTCAGACTCCGATACCCGAAAAGACCATCGAGCGACTCAGCGAGTATCGCCGTACGCTTATTGCCTGCCACCGTCGCGGTATAACCCACGTCTTTTCGCATATCTTGGCGGGAATGCACGGAATTACGGCCGTACAGGTGCGCCGTGACCTGATGCTGATAGGCTTTTCGAGCGATACGAAGAAGGGCTACGACGTGAAGGTGCTAATCGATTTTATCGACTCCATTCTCTATAGCGAGAATACGATGAAGGTTGCCGTTATGGGTATGGGACACCTTGGTCAGGCCATTACCAAGTATTTCAACTCCAAGCAGCTCAATATCCGCATCACTGCGGCTTTCGATGTCAGTGCGGAGAAGGTAGGGCAGACCATTATGGATATTCCCTGCTACCATATCGACGATTTCGAGGATGTGGTGGCAAACAACGATATCAGCATTGTCATCATCTCGTTGCCGTCATCGTTGGCTGCTCAATACACCGTGCCAATCATCAATGCAGGCATCAAGGGGGTGCTTAACTTTACCTCCGTGCCGATGAACTTCCCACAGGGTATTGTGGTCGAGAACTACGATATTACAACCATTCTCGAGAAGGTCGCCTACTTTGTCAAGGCTGCCGAGGAGAATAATAATCAGTAGCAATGAGGGTAGTTTGGGGCTTCGACAATCCTCCGTTACTTCGCAATGCTGTGGCTACGGTTGGCTCCTACGATGGAGTGCATCGCGGACACCGCATACTCCTTGATGAGGTCATCCGTAGAGCCAAGGAGTCGGGTGGAGAGAGTGTAGTCCTCACCTTCGAGCCCCATCCGCGCATCACTCTTGGCAAAGCCGAAGGGCTCCAGCTCCTCTCCTCCTTCGAGGAGAAGTGCTCTCTATTGGAGCGTGCCGGCATAGATTGTGTTGTCGTTATACCATTCGACGAACCCTTTAGCCGCCTTTCGCGCGAGGAGTTTATAGACAATTATATAGTTGGCTCACTCCACATCAAGCAACTTGTAATTGGCTATAATCACCACTTCGGACGCAATAAGGAGGGCGACCATTCGTTTTTATTGCAGCACGGTGAGTTGGCGGTTGTTGAGGTTGCTCAATATACCGACAATGGCAACAAGGTCAGCTCCACCGAGATTCGCAAACGCTTTGCCGAGGGCGACATCGCACAAGCTCGCCAACTACTCGGACACCCCTACATAATAATAGGTATGGCGGATGAGCAGGGCCGAGTCGAGGTAGGAGAGTATAAGCTCCTGCCGGCCCAAGGCGAATACGATTGCCTTGTCAATAGTGTAAAATCCCGTTGCCGAGTTGAGGGGCGTTGTGTGATTCAGGAGAGAGTATTTAACGAAAAAGTAGTGATAGAACTATGATTTTTTACGATGAGAAGATAAGGGTGCGCTATAAGGATACCGATCAGATGGGTATCGTTCACCACTCCAACTATATTGTCTATTACGAGGTTGCTCGCGTTGCAGCCCTCCGCGCTTGGGGGATGCCCTACGACGAGATGGAGAAGAATGGCATTATTTCGCCCATTCTCGAGGTCGGCTCCAAGTATATCCTGCCTGCACACTTCGACGAGGAGATTACCGTTCGCGTTATTGTCGAGGAGATGCCAATGGTACGCCTCAAGGTGCGCTACGAACTCTATAACGAGGCAGGGACGCTTATCAATACGGGCCACACGTGGCTTGGCTTCCTCAATGCCGAGACTCGCCGCCCTTGCCGCGTTCCACAGTATGTGGTCGATAAAATGGCTGCCCTCGGACTTGAGTAGTGAGTAGAGAGTAGAGAGTAGAGAGTAGAGAGTAGAGAGTAGAGAGTAGAGAGTAGAGAGTAGTGAGTGTTGAGTAGTGAGTGTTGAGTATTGAATAGAGTGTGGTAGTTAGTCGCTATGTTTCTCGCCCATCTTTTATTATCTAAAAAGCGCCACTTTTGGCATCATTACCCTCTTTCCTAAACTCTCTAATACCCTCAACAGCCATTAAACAAAAAAGCCTGTCTAACTTTTTCTCTTGTTAGACAGGCTTGTTTTGTCTATTTAACCTCAAATTCTGCGGTTAGGAGGTCTTTGTCGCGGGAGGAGGAACCAACCATTACTTGGAATGTTCCAGGTTCTACCACGCGCTCCATATCGAGATTGTAGTATCGCAGATGCTCAGGTGTAAGGGTAAATGTAATACTCTTGCTCTCGCCGGCCTTCAATGCTACACGCTCGAAACCCTTTAGCTCCTTTACGGGGCGTGTTACATCCGAATAGCAGTCACGAATGTAGAGCTGTGCAATCTCCACTCCGTCGCGCGCGCCCGTATTCTTAATAGTAACGGTTGCCTCGATATTCTCATCGGCCTTAATCTCGTTTGCCGAGAGTTTGAGGTCGGAGTACTCGTAGGTTGTGTAGGATAGTCCGTAGCCGAAATGATATACAGGCTCGTTAGGCATATCCTGCAACTTGTAACGATAGTGCGATGGCTTGTGGTTGTAGTACATCTGCACCTGTCCCGAGCAGCGAGGGAATGTGATAGCGAGCTTTGCCGAAGGATTTACCTTGCCGTAGAGAATCTCTGCCACAGCCTGGCCACCCATCATACCGGGCTCCCATGCGCACACGATAGCAGGGAGGTTTTCGTTCTCCCAAGCCAAGCCCTGCGGACGACCTGCCACGATGACGAGAATAGTCGGCTTGCCACTTGCTGCGATGCGCTTTACCAGCTCCTGCTGTAGTCCAAAGAGGTGAATTTCGGCGCGGTCCTGATTCTCTCCGCAAGTCTTTGCACCTCTGCGGGCACGGAGACTTGTCTCTCCCGCAACAACGATGTTGAGGTCGGTTGTGCGAGCCAAACTAACAGCCTTGTCCACATTCTCTTGAGTCATTTTCTTTGGCGAGATACCCTGATCTACAAAGAGGAAGTTGGTCTGTGGGGCCACCTCGCGCAATCCCTCGAGGATAGTGGTGATGTTCTCGGGCTTTTGCGGTGCGGACCAGTCACCCATAATATTTTGGTCGTCTGCATTGATGCCCGTAACAAGAACACGCTTGTACCTATTCGCATCAAGAGGAAGAATACCATCGTTCTTCAAAAGTACAATCGAATTGCGAGCCGCCTCCAAAGCTGTTGCGCGATGCTCCTCGCACATACGAATCTTGCGGCCTTCGTCGGCATCGCAGTATGGGTTTTCAAAGAGTCCAAGTCTGAATTTAGCGGTGAGAATACGACGTACAGACTCGTCGATGCGGCTCTCGGGAATACGTCCCTCGCGTACGAGCTCTACAACCTCCTCGTTCCAATGAATACCGTGCATATGCATATCCATACCCGCCATAATCGACTGATAGTATGCCTCTTTGCGGGTTGGTGCGCACTTGTGGAGAGTGTGGATACGCTCAATGTCCATCCAGTCGCTCACGACAAATCCTGTGAAGCCATACTCCTTGCGCATCTTGGTCTCCATCAGCCACTTGCTCTTATGGCAAGGTACGCCGTTTATCTCATTGTGTGCCGTCATCAGCGAGCCGGCCATACCCTCACGGATTGCAACTTCGTAAGGTGGTAGAAATACCTCGTGCAGAGTACGCTCCGAAATATCGCTTGGTGCGTGGTTAGCACCATTTATCGGCTGCGAATCGGCGATACAGTGCTTGATGCAGGCAAGGACATCGTCTCCGCCCTGCATATCGCCCTGATATCCCTTTACAAGAGCCAATCCCATCTTGCTTACGAGATATGGGTCCTCGCCAAAGGTCTCGCCAACACGTCCCCAGCGTGCATCGCGAGCGACATCTACGTTAGGGTTGAATGTCCAATGCATATTCATAGCACGCATCTCCTTTGCGGTTTGGCGTGCAATCTTGTATGCCATCTCGGTATCGAACGAGCAGGCTTGACCAATGCTTGTAGGGTAGGATGTGTTGTCGGGTGCGAGGCAGTTGCCGTGGATTGCATCGATTCCGATAATCAACGGAATACCCAAACGCGACTCCATTGCCAGCTGCTGCAGCTCGTTAGCCTCTTCGGGTGTCAGTACGTGGAGGTATGAGCCGATAAGGCCCATCTTTGTCCACTTGCGGAGGGTGTCGGCATTGATGCCCGGGTAGTAACCCTGTGCATCCTGGTTGTCGGCCTGAGCCTTCTTGTCTCGAGCTTCAACGTGCTTCACGCCGCAAAATTGGTTCATTTGTCCCACCTTCTCCTCGAGAGTCATCTGCGAGAGAAGTGACTCTACACGCTCCTCTATCGGGGCGTTAGGGTCTTTGTAATCCACTCGTCCGCACGAGGCGAGTGCAAGGAGTGCAACCGTAAACAATGCTAATCTTCTCATCTTCGATTATGTTTTAAGAGTTATCTAATCTGTGCGCCGTGCTTGTGCTCGAATGCCGCCTGGAGCGCAGCCATTGTGCGCTCGATGGTCTTGTCGTTGAGCGTCTGATTCTTATCCTCGAGGATGAATGACAGCGCGTACGACTTTTTGCCTTCAGGCAACTTGTCACCCTCGTAAACATCGAAGAGAGCCACACTCTTGAGGAGCTTCTTCTCTGTAGCGAACGCCGTAGCACGCAACTGCGAGAATGTTACGCCCTTATCCACGAGGAGGGCCAGGTCGCGCTTAACCTCAGGATATTTTGACAACTCGGTAGCAGCAACCTTGTGCTTGCGAGTAGCCTTCAAAAGAAGGTCGAAGTCAATCTCCGCGAAGAATACATCCTGTTTGATGTCAAATGCTTTGCAAATCTTGGCATTAACTTGTCCGAGTTGCGCAAATGGCTTGTTGTTGAGGTACAACTCTATTGCATCGCCAAAGAGGTCGCTCTCGAGTGACTCTGTGCGCAAGGCGTAGATGTCGAGACCAAATCGACGTAGTAACAACTCTACATTTGCACGTAGAGTGTAGAACGAAGCCACTTCGGCCTTGGTGTTCCACGACTGTGGTGTTGCCAATCCCGTTACAGCAATCGCCAAGCGGTAGTTCTCGGAGTATGATGCAAGAGGTGTTGCCTCCTCGCCCTCCTTTGCCTCGGTCTTGTTATAGAAGTAGCAATTTCCGAACTCATAAATCTTGAGGTCCCCGTTGCGGTGGTTGGCGTTGAGTTGCACTGCCTCCATTGTGTTGAAGAGGAGCGTCTGACGCATTACGCCGAGGTCGGCCGAGAGAGGGTTCATAATCTTTACGCACTGCTCTACAGGGTAAGCCTTAAGCCCCTCGTAGTATGCGGTCTTGGTGAGCGAGTTCGACATAATCTCGGTAAAACCGCGTGCTGTAAGCATATCGGCAACGAGGTTTGTAAGACGGGTCTTATCGGGCTTCTGTACGTACGAAAGGGTAGAATTTACCTTCTCCGACACCTCTACATTGTTGTAGCCATAGATTCGCAAGATATCCTCGATAAGGTCTGCTTCGCGCTGTACATCGACGCGATATGGAGGTACAGCAACGCTCCATACATCACCCTCCTCCTTCTCAATCTTAACCTCCAAGGCCTCGACGATGGTGCGGAATGTTTCGGTTGGGATATCTTTGCCGATAAGCGACTTTGCACGTGCAACCGAGAAGTCGAAACGGAATGGTGCAACCTCAGTAGGGTTCGAGTCGAAAATCTCGCTCGAGATGGTTCCGCCTGCCAACTCCTTGAAGAGGAGAGCAGCACGCTTCAATGCGTAAATTTGCAGGTTAGGGTCAATGCCGCGCTCGAAACGGAAAGACGAGTCGGTGTTGAGGCCGAAACGCTTTGCGGTCTTGCGCACCGATACAGGGTTGAAATATGCACTCTCGATAAAGATGTCGGTGGTAGTGTCGCTAACGCCCGAATCCAATCCGCCATATACGCCGGCGATGCACATTGGACGCTCGGCCGAGCATATCATCAAATCGTCGGCTGTGAGTTTGCGCTCAACACCATCGAGAGTTACGAATGGAGTTCCCTCGGCGCAATTCTTAACCACAATCTTTCCTCCCTCAATCTTTTCGGCATCGAAGGCGTGGAGTGGCTGACCAAGCTCAAAGAGGACGTAGTTGGTGATATCCACCAAGTTGTTCTTTGGGTTGATACCCGCAGCACGAAGCGAGTTCTGCATCCAATCGGGTGATGGAGCAATCTTGCACCCCTTAACCGTAACACCCGTATAGTGAGGGCAGGCTGCGGTGTTCTCCACCTCGACCTCAATCTTCAGGTCGTTGTTCTCTACGGCAAAGGCCTCCACACTTGGCAACTTCAACTCCGCCTGCTCTCCACGAGCACGGAGATATGCTACAAGGTCGCGAGCAACGCCGATGTGCGAACCTGCGTCGATGCGGTTTGGTGTCAGGCCAATCTCGATGAGGTAGTCGTCGGTGATATTGTAGTACTCCTTGGCGGGTGTGCCCACAACAGCATCTGCCGGCAACTCGATAATTCCTGCGTGCGACGAGCCGATACCCAACTCATCCTCTGCACACAACATTCCAAGCGACTCTACGCCACGTATCTTTGAACGCTTAATCTTAAACTCCTCATCTCCTCCGTCGGGATAGAGTACCGCACCAACTGTTGCGCACATAACTTTCAAACCCTGACGGCAGTTCGCTGCACCGCATACAATCTGCAATGGAGCCTCCCCGCCAACATCAACAGTGGTGATGTGAAGGTGGTCCGAATCGGGGTGATCCTCGCATGTGAGAACCTCTCCAACTACAACTCCCGCCAAGCCTCCGCGGATAGTTTCAATCTTCTCGAAGCCCTCAACTTCAAGACCAATGTCAGTCAAAACTGTTGCAACTTCCTCTGCTGTGAGGGTGGTATCAACGTAGTTCTTTAACCAATTAAAAGAGATATTCATACTCTATATTTTATGTTTATTCGTTTGCTGTATGCCAATAATCGCACAAAGATAGCAAAAATAACGGAAAACGGAAAGCGGAAAACGGAAAACTTTTAGTTTTTCGTTTGGAGCGGGAAAGCGGAACGCCGCGATTAAGTCGAGAGCAGAGACTGCTTGCAGACTATGCCGAGACGAAGCGGTGAAGCCCGAAGGGCAAGCGACGAACGAAGCAATGGAGAGAGACTGCTTGCAGGCTACCTCTTGCAAGGAGGAGCAAAAGCCTGCGAAGCAGGATTAAAACGGAAAACTTTTAGTTTAGTGAGTAGAGAGTAGTTAAGGGCTTTAGGGGTTATTAGGGGTTATTAGAGGTTATTAGGGGCTATTAGGGGGGGGCTAAGAAACTCCCCCGTAAATGCCTCCC
>JAZQIS010000046.1:0-3563 GCA_045541235.1 Alistipes sp. | reverse complement strand
ATTTACATTTTTCCGCTTTCCGCTTTCCGTTTTCCGTTTTATTTTCTACCTTTGTAGGTAGCAAAATAGGACTATATTATGAACGGCTTCGTACATCTACATACCCACACCCAATACTCTCTCCTCGACGGCCAGGCGAGTGTCCAAAAACTTGTCGATAAGGCTATCAAGGACGGTATGCCGGGCATAGCCATTACCGACCACGGTAATATGTTCGCTATCAAGGAGTTTATGAACTATGTGGGCAAGGTAAATGATACAAAAGCCGGCCGAGAGAAGGATTTGAAGAGTCTTCTCGACAAGATGCTCTCGCTCGAGGCCGAGAACGACGACCTCGCAGCTTTGCTCGCCCAAAAGCAGGGGGAGAAGAGGGCTTTGGAGGGAGAAATCGAGGCTGCAAAGAAGGCCAACAAGGAGTTCGAGCCAAGCGAGGAGCAGGCTAAACAGCTCGCCGAGCTGACGGGCCTTATCTCGACACTCGAAAATATGAATAAAGAGTTTGGCTTCGATGCGGTAAAGGCACGTGAGATTATCGTCGAATTGGAGAGCACTCCGCCATTCAAGCCTATTATCGGTTGTGAGGTCTATGTGGCACGTCGTTCTCTCGACCAAAAGAACGATAAAACCGACCTCGGAGGTTATCACCTTATACTCCTGGCCAAGAACTTCAAGGGTTACAAAAACCTCATCAAGATAGTGTCGAAGGCGTGGACCGACGGCTTCTATGGTCGTCCGCGTACCGACCGCAGCGAGCTCGAGAAGTATCACGAAGGTCTCATCTGCTGCTCGGCATGTTTGGGCGGTGAGATTCCTCGACTTATTCAGGATGATCGTCTGCAGGAGGCCGAGGAGTCGGTACTGTGGTACAAGAATCTCTTTGGCGAGGACTACTTTTTGGAACTTCAGCTGCACAAAGCTACTGTTGAGCGTGCTAACCACGAGGCTTATCCTATGCAATGCAAGGTAAATGAGAGGCTTGTAGAGTTCGCGAGCAAGCACAATATCGGATTGGTCTGCACCAACGATGTTCACTTTGTAGAGGAGAGTGATGCCGAGGCGCATGACCGACTCATCTGCCTCAGCACAGGCAAAGACCTCGACGACCCACGACGTATGCTCTACTCCAAACAGGAGTGGATGAAGACAACGCGCGAAATGTCGGAAATTTTCGCCGCATATCCCGAGGCTCTCGAGAATACGGTGGCTATATGCGACAAGGTGGAGCACTACTCTATCGACCACGCACCGATTATGCCGGTATTCCCTATCCCTGCCGAGTTCGGTACGGAGGAGGAGTATAGAAAACGCTATAGCGAGGAGGACCTCTTCAATGAGTTTACCCGCAACGAGAATGGCGAAGTGGTGATGGAAGAGGAGGCCGCAAAGAAGAAAATCGAAAAACTCGGAGGCTACGACAAGCTCTACCGAATAAAGTTCGAGGCGGACTACCTTGCCAAATTGGCAATGGAGGGTGCTGCGAAGCGTTATGGCTCACCTCTCACGGAGGAGGTTGAGGAGCGTCTGCGATTCGAGCTCTACATAATGAAGACAATGGGATTCCCTGGCTACTTCCTTATCGTACAAGACTTTATCCGTGCTGCACGCGAGGAGTTGGGGGTATGGGTAGGACCAGGCCGAGGCTCGGCAGCAGGTTCGGCAGTGGCATACTGTCTCGGAATCACGCAAATTGACCCTATCAAGTACGACCTGCTTTTTGAGCGTTTCTTGAACCCCGACCGTATCTCGTTGCCCGATATCGATATCGACTTCGACGACGAAGGTCGCGGTCGCGTGCTCGATTGGGTAACCAAGAAATATGGACAGGAGAAGGTTGCGCACATTATCACCTACGGCACAATGGCAACAAAGATGGCTCTCAAGGATGTTGCTCGAGTGCAAAAGTTGCCACTTTCCGAGTCGGACCGCCTCTGTAAGCTCGTTCCAGACCGCATCTCAGACCCGAAAGATAGCAGCAAGCAGCTTAAGATAAACCTGACGAACGCCATAAATGCAGTGCCCGAGTTACAACAGGCCGAGAACTCGGAGGACCCGACTATGCGCGACACGATAAAGTATGCGCGACAGCTCGAAGGAAATGTTCGCGGTACGGGTGTGCACGCCTGCGGAACAATCATCTGTCGTGATGACATCACCGACTGGGTACCTGTTTCGACGGCTGACGATAAGGAGACGGGCGAGAAGATTCTCGTAACGCAATATGAGGGTTCGGTAATTGAGGATACGGGTCTTATCAAGATGGACTTCCTCGGACTGAAGAACCTCTCGATTATGAAAGATGCGGTGGAGAATATCCGCCGTACAAAGGGGGTAGATGTCGATGTGGAGACTATACCTATCAACGACAAAAAGACTTACGACCTCTACTGTGAAGGTCGCACACTCGGAACATTCCAGTTCGAGTCGGACGGTATGCAGAAGTATCTTCGCGAGTTGAAACCTACGGTTTTCGAGGACCTTATCGCGATGAATGCACTCTATCGCCCGGGACCAATGGACTATATTCCGGACTTTATCAACCGTAAGCACGGACGCGCACCGATTGTCTATGATATACCTGTTATGGAGAAGTATCTCAAAGATACCTATGGTATTACGGTATATCAGGAGCAGGTGATGTTGCTCTCGCGATTGTTGGCAAACTTTACCCGAGGCGAGGCCGACACTCTGCGTAAGGCTATGGGAAAGAAGATTCTTTCTAAACTGATGGAGCTAAAGCCTAAATTCCTCAAGGGTGGTGCAGCAAATGGGCACGACAAGAAAACCTTGGAGAAGATTTGGGAGGATTGGGTAAAGTTTGCATCATACGCCTTCAACAAATCGCACGCAACATGCTACTCGTGGGTGGCATACCAGACGGCATACCTCAAAGCTAACTACCCCTCGGAGTATATGGCGGCGGTGCTTAGCCGTAACTTGGCAGATATTAAGACCATCACCCAATATATGACCGAGTGTAAGCAGATGGGTATTCGTGTGCTTGGTCCCGATATTAACGAGTCTCAGCAGAACTTCTCGTCTAACAAGGCGGGCGATATTCGCTTTGGTATGGCGGCTATTAAGGGTGTTGGCGAGGCGGCCGTGCGTTCACTTATCGACGAGCGAGAGAAGAATGGACCGTTCAAAAATATTTACGACTTGATGGAGCGTGTAAATTTCACTATCGTCAATCGTAAGTGTTTGGAGAATATTGCATATTCGGGAGGTTTGGACTCAATCATTGATTTCCACCGAAGTAAGTTCTTTGCAATGGACTCGCGTAGCAGTAATCCCGTAATGTTCATCGAGCAGCTGATGCGTTATGGTCAGCGCGTGCAGCAGGAGCGTCTGAATTCGCAGCAGAGTCTATTTGGAGGTGGCGCTGTTGTTGATATTCAGCCCCCGACTATTCCCGTTGCTGAAGATTGGAATCAGCTAATGTTGCTCAACAAGGAGCGCGAGGTTATTGGCCTCTACTTGTCGGCACATCCTTTGGATGATTATAAGGTTATTATCAACCATATGTGCAAGACTACACTCTCTGACCTCTCCGATTTGGATCCGCT
>JAZQIS010000045.1:0-37841 GCA_045541235.1 Alistipes sp. | reverse complement strand
AAATGGTATCTCTTTCTGCAAAGCAATCAGGGAAAGGCAAGCAAAAAATAGGGCGAGAAATACTACGTTTCTCGCCCATCTTTTATTATCTAAAAAGCGCCGCTTTTGGCATCATTACCCAGTTCTACGTTATCTCTTTGGAGGATAGTCGATAGTGTAGTGTAGGCCGACCGACTCTTTGCACTCGCGTGCTTGCTTGATTGTGAGGTACGCTACGGCAATCATATTGCGCAATTCGCACAATTCGCGGCACGGTTTGGTGCGGTTGTACAACTCCTCTGTCTCCTGCCAAATCACAGCCAAACGCTTCAATGCGCGTTCGAGACGTAGGTTCGAGCGTACAATGCCTACGTAGTTTGACATAATCGAGCGCAGCTCCTTTCTCTCCTGCATTACGAGTACCATCTCCTCGGCCTCGGCAGTGCCCTCGAAATCCCAATCTGGAATACCCTCCTGGAAATCTACCTTGTCCAACTTCTCGAGAGCGTGGTTGGCAGCAATATTTGAATAGACAAACGCTTCTGTCAGCGAGTTCGAGGCTAAGCGGTTAGCTCCGTGCAGGCCCGTACATGAGCTCTCGCCCAAGACATATAGGCGACGGATAGAGCTTTCGCCATTGTAATCCACCTTCACGCCACCGCAGCAGTAGTGTGCAGCAGGGCATACCGGAATCATATCTTTGGTTATGTCGATACCTATAGAGAGGCACTTCTCGTAGATATTAGGGAAGTGGTGTTTTGTCTCCTCAGCAGGCATATGCGTAACATCGAGATAGACAAACTCCTCGCCTCGAATCTTCAATTCGTGGTCTATCGAGCGAGCCACAACATCGCGCGGTGCAAGAGAGCGCATAGGGTGGTACTTGTGCATAAACTCCTTGCCATTTTGGAGTTTCAGCACTGCGCCATATCCACGCATCGCTTCGGTGATGAGGAACGAGGGACGCTCGCCCGGGTGGTAGAGTGCTGTAGGGTGGAACTGGATATATTGCATGTTCTCGGTCACGGCCTTTGCGCGATGGCACATTGCTATTCCGTCTCCCGTAGCCACGCTTGGATTTGTGGTTGTATTGTAGATGTTTCCGCAACCTCCGGCAGCCACGATAGTGAACTTTGCGAGGGCTGTGAAAATCTCGTTTGTCTCGGTGTTGAGGATGTAGGCTCCAAAGCAGGCCAATCCACGAGTATGACGTGTTACAATCTCGCCGAGGTGGTGTTGTGTGAGCAAATCTACAGCAAAGTGGTGCTCGAGAATAGTAATGTTTGGATGGTTGCGCACCTGCTCGATGAGGGCGCGTTCAATCTCTGCTCCCGTAAGGTCTTGGTAGTGGAGAATACGATGCTCGGAGTGGCCTCCCTCGCGGTGGAGGTCGAAACCTCCATCTTCGCGGCGGTCAAAGCGGGTACCCCAGCGAATCAAATCCTCGGCTGAGCGAGGGGCATTGCGCACGACCAGCTCTACAGCCTTTTTGTCGCACTTGCCTGCGCCGCAGACCAGCGTATCCTCAATATGCTTCTCGAATGTGTCGGGCGCGTAGGTTACAGAGCAGATTCCGCCCTGTGCATAGTTGGTGTTACACTCGTTGAGTTCTCCTTTGGTAACAATGGTTACAGTGGCTGTATCCGCCACTTTGAGGGCAAAGCTCAATCCTGCTGAGCCGGAGCCGATAACCAGAAAATCACTTTTCATTTGACGTGATGTTTTATAGCTGATGCAAATATAGTAAAAAGAGTGGAGACAGGAGCTATTATGGGTTAAAAATTATTCGCGAAGATGTAGGAGAGGTGACGGCCATAGTTACACGATTACAAGATGCGATACGTGTAGCAGCTGCAATCATGTAACCGCTAATCGTTGTCGGAGCTCTCTCCGATAAGTCTCACTACTGCTCGGCGACCCTCCTCGCCAAGAGATATTGTATAGTCGTTTACAAAGAGCGAAATATGCTTCTCGATAACCTCATCCTCCAGCTCCTGAGCGTGCTCCTTAACAAAGTCGCGTGAGAGCATAGGGTTATCAAAGGCGTAGCGCACACTCTCGGCGAGCAGATTGTCGAATCTTGATATCAGCTCCTCGCCCAATTCTCGTTTTGCGATAATAGCACCGAGTGGGAGAGGCAGGTTGGTCTCTGCCTCCCACAACTTTCCGAGGTCGGCAACAAGCTCGAGGTTGCGTCTTTCATAGACAAAACGCCCCTCGTGAATCAGTACTCCTGCATCCACATCGCCTCGCTCCACAGCCGCTGCAATATCCGAAAATAGCATCTGCTCAACCTCTTCCACCTCGGGAAAGTAGCGCAGAAGCAGGGCATTTGCCGTAGTATTCTTGCCGGGTGAGGCAACCCGACGAATCGCACCCGTCTCGCCCTTGCGACGTACCAAAAGCTGTCCGTTGCCTCGTCCGAGTGCCGAACCGCTATCGAGCAAAACATACTTGTCGGCAACAAGCGGATAGACTGCATAGCTGATTTTCGAGATGTCGGGTTCGCCACGCAGCACACCCTCGTTCAACTCCTCGATGTCGTGGTACTCGACCGAGAGGTCAAAGTCGTGCGCAATGCGCCGATTGATAATCGCATCGAATGCGAAGGTGTCGTTCGGACATGGCGAAATATGTAGTGATAGTTTCATTATATCTCCCTTTTGAATGTGTGGCGACCTGGCTTTGCCGTAATTATACTATGGTCACCAAATGGTAGCTTTATCTTTGCCGTAGTACCAACAGGAACTTTGCAGTCCAGCGAGAATGTCCCATTTTCGATACGCCATACCACCTCAATTTCTCCATATACAGAGTTGAGCGAGTAGCGCAAATGGTCGAGCCCTTTCGGTATCTTTGGTGCAACCTCAAATGTGCGATATCCCGCCTCCAAAGGCTTTAATCCTCCGAGATGGCGGTAGAACCAGGCCAATCCACCTCCCCACATAGGGTGGTTGCGTGAGTGTCGCGGATTACCATCCCAGCTCTCCCACAGCGTTGTTGAGCCTTGCTCTATCCAATAGCCAAAGCTTGGGATTGTTCGCTTGTTCATCATTGAATATGCCAAATCGACCTCTCCCATTTCGCACAGCACATCAAAAATATGTCGTGTACCTACGATTCCGGTTACGAAGTGCCCATTCGCCTCCTTTATTTCGCGCTTGAGGGCTTCGAGGGCCTCTTGCTGGTAGTTGTTCGGCATGCCCATATAAAGGGCGAAAACATTTGCACCGTGTTTGCCGTAGCTACGCTCTTCAGCATTGTAAAATCGCTTGTGATAGGCCTCTGCGGTGCGTTTGCGAAGCGAAGCGTAGTGGGTAATATCCTTGCTTATGCCCAAAACCTCGGCAATTTTGGTGGCGATATCTACGCACTGATAGTATGCAAAGGTATGAACCGTAGCAGGGTGTGGGAACTTTTTGTGAGGCATAATCCAGTCGCCGAGACGTTTGTATTTCTGTTCATCTTTCGACTCCATGATACCCTCGCCATCAACCCACGAGTCCATCCATTCGATATAGCGTTTTATCGGCTCGTAGTTCTCCTCGATTATACTCTTGTCGCCATACTGCAGAAAGAACTCCCACGGTATTACCGCTATTGCTGCACCCCACGCCGGACCTCCGCCGCACCCTGGTTGCCATGGTGCCGAGTTGGGTACATAGCCGTTTGCCAACTGCGCACCGCGAATGTCGCGAATCCACTTGTTGTAGAAGGCTCTTGCATCGAAATTGTGCATCACCATCTGGCATGCCAACTGTGCATCGCCTGTATAAGGTGCACGCTCTCGTTGTGGGCAATCGCTTGCCACACCTCCGTGCATATTGTCGAGTTGTGTCAATCGCCAAGCATTGTGTAGCGAGTTGAAGAGAGGATTCGAGCACTCGAACTCCGCTACCGATGCCACATCTGAATTTACCGCTTGGGCCTCAACTTGCCCGGCTTGCAATCTCTCAATGCCGCGTATCTCCACCTGCGAGAACACAAACCAGATAAATCGGGCGTGATAGGACTCTTTGCCCGAACCATTGGCGATATAGGAGTTTGCTCCATTAAGCGACTCACATATATACTTTATATCGACCTTTTGCCCCGATGAAAGTTCCAAATTTTTCAGCTCTACCCAACCCGAAATCTCCTCAGGGAACTTTACCAACCACGAACCATCCTCCTGCTTGGTGATGGAGGTTGGAGCGTATCGTCTTACGACTCTGTCTGCAGGGCCATTTTGAGCTACAAGCTTTCCGCGAGGGGTGCGCCTCTCTACAGCCCTCTCCCATTTGCTGTCATCATAGCCACACTCTGCCCATCCATTGTGCTCGAGTCGAGCATCGTAGTGCTCACCATAAAACATCTGATCAGCCGTAATGGCGCTCTTTGTACAACGCCACGAGGTGTCTGTTGTCACCACATCGCGTGTGCCATCGACGTACTCAACCTCAATCTCGCCAAAGAGTCGTGGTGTACCATATCCCATTGGTGGCCAATACTCCAGCATGTCGTAGAAGCCATTGCCAAGAATCGCCCCCACACAGTTACTTCCTCGCTGAATCAGATGCGTGAGGTCGTAGCTTACGTACATCACAAGATACTCGTTGAAGGGGTCCTCGACGGCAATTCTTCGTGTGCCGAGATATTGGCGGGAGTCGTAGTTTGTTTGGTTTGGCGAGAAGTAGTCGTTGCCTATGCGTTTGCCGTTGAGGTATAGTTCAAAGTAGCCAAGACCTGTACCATAGAATCGCGCAGAGCGAATACGCTTTCTAATCTCGAACTCCTTGCGTAGAAGAGGTGCCGGTGATACTATGTTTATACGTTCGGCCTTTACACGTGGATTTTTGGTGCTTTTTCGAGCCCACTCTGCATCGTAGGACTCTTCGCCTTGCCACGGAACGCCTATCCATCGAGCCTTCCACTCTTTCGAGGAGAACTTGCCGGTGTGCCATTTTGCCCTCTTGCTCCATTGCGACGCCCTATCGTTGCTATCCCACACCTTTACCTGCCAAGAGTAGTCGCACGACGAGACAAGCGTCTTGCCGCCGTATGGAATATATAGGGAGCTGTCGGATAGTACCTTGCCACTATCCCATACTACCTCCTCTTTGCCGCCTTCGTGCTTTACGACGCGAATACGATATGCGCTCTGCTTGTCGCCCTCTTTCTCGGAGATGTTTTTCCACGATAGTCGGGGAGTCGTTATATCTAAAAGAGGTTGCTGCTGATGTTCGCACGATAACTCCGCAGGCGTGAGCCGGCTGAACGACATAAGAAACAACGGTAAAAGTAATAGTGCGGCTCGTTTTAGCATTATATCTCCTCGATGTTAAGGGTTAGAATACTCTTTGTAAGGAGCTCGATGGCGAGCTCGATATTCCACTCGCCTCGCTCCTCTCCAACGTAGTTCGATATGGCGCGAATTTCACCGCAACCTACTCCCTCGGCTTGGGCAAGGGCAAAGAGTGCGGCTCCCTCCATATTCTCTATCTCGGCACCTTCGGCTGCCATTGAGCAATGCGATACGGTATTGCTGCGCACCTGTCGCAGCCCCTTGGCCGCTATTGTAGCGTGATAGGAGCGATTATACCCCGTTGAGAGATAGCCGAATCGCTCCTCGGTAACGGCCACTACATCGCCTTTTTGCAGCGAAGTGTCATAAGCCCCTGCAATTCCGCATAGGAGCATCGGTTTGCGCTCGGTGCGGAGAATACGCGCCACTTCGGTAGCTGTCTCAACCGCCCCGATACCGCAGATGCGTATGTCGAGGTCGGGGCGCAGCTCTCTCAGTCTTGCAGCCTCAAATTCGGTAGGAAAGAGAAAAATCATACTACTGTCCAACTACGGCCTCGAGCTCCTCGACTGTCGAAGGGATATGTTTGTCGCCTATAATGCGGCCCCCCTCGGCTGTTACAACGATATCATCCTCGATGCGGATGCCGCCAAAATCGCGGTACTCCTCCAGGCGGTCGTAATTTACGATGCCCTTGTAGAGCCCATCGGCCTTCGATTTGTCGATAAGTGCAGGTATGAAGTAGATGCCGGGCTCGTTACTCATAACGGTACCCTCGCGCAACTTCCACGCTGCACGATAGACGCAAGTACCCGAGGCGATAGCCCTCTCCTTGAACTCGGAAAAGTCGTAACTGCGCTCACCCATAGCCTCGCAGTCGTGAACATCCATTCCGAGTCCGTGTGAAAGGCCGTGAGGCATAAAGAGATACATTGCTCCGGCCTCTACAGCATCCTCGGCCGAACCAGCTATCAATCCTACATCGTGTAAGCCCTCCGCCAACGAGAGAAGAGCCCTCTTGTGGACCTCCTCCATATACATTGCTCCATTACGCATATTCTTTGGAGCCTCGTCGTGCGCGCGCAGGACAATCTCATAAATCTCACGTTGCTTTTGTGTGAACTTGCCCGATACAGGATATGTTCGGGTATGGTCGGAGCAGTAGTTCTCGAGAGACTCTGCACCGGCATCCACCAGGAGCAAACGACCATTTTCGAGTACGCCGTCGCTGTTGAGGTTGTGGAGAGTCTCGCCGTGCTGCGATACAATGCTTGGGAACGAAACGCCGAGTCCGTTGGCTTTGGTAATACCCTCCATCGCTCCTGCAATCTCGCGCTCCACAACACCCGCTTTACACATATTCATTGCGGTAGTGTGCATGGCGTATCCAATCTGAAAAGCGCGCTCCAGGGCCTCTATCTCCTCGGCCGACTTAACCTCACGCATCTCGGCTACGGCAAACATCAAATCTACGGATTTGTGGTTGTATAGCTCCGAAATAGGGAGGTTCAAAAGGCGTGAAAGTTCAATTTTGCTCTCTCCTCGATATGGTGGCAGATAGTGGATATTGCGTCCCTGCTTCAGGGCTGTTGCGAGAATGTTGTCGAGAGCCTTCAGTGGTTGGCAGTTCGATACGCCAACTTGTGCGCCCAACTCCACAAGGCGTGGCTGTGGGCCGGTCCAGATGATATCCTCTACGGTAAAATCATCTCCAAAGAGCATCTCCTCGCCCGAGTCGGCATCGAGAAGGCCTGTCAAAGTAGGCAGGTTGAGACCAAAGTAGTAGAGGAAGGTCGAATCCTGGCGGAAATAGTAAGCGTTGTTTGGATAATTATTCGGGGAGAAGGTGTTTCCCGGAATAAGAATCAAGCCACTGCCAATGCGATGTCGCAACTCCTCGCGACGGCTTTTGTAGGTATTTGCGCTAAACATAATCTATATTTTTATATCAAAACTATTATAGTTACAAAGATACTGAATTTTTTGTAAATTTTGCTATTTGTGAAAAAAAGAGTATCTTTGTAGAAGCAAGATGCCGTATAAATCTCTAAAGGAGGTTTTTATAAGGGTAAAGATTTTAATGTTTGACTCATATCGAAATTCTAAAACTTAATACTCCATCTAATATGAAAAAACTCTTTGTCTCTATTCTGCTGCTTTTTGTTGCGGTAGCAACAGCAAGTGCGGAGGATTTCAACATTAAGAAGTTCGGCGCAGTAAGCGATACCACGAAGTATAGTACAAAAGCTATTCAACGCGCTATCGATGCCTGCTCTAAGGCCGGTGGTGGTCGAGTGTTGATTCCTGCAGGAAATTACAAAATAGGCTCTATAGTCCTCAAAAGCAATGTTCATATCCATTTGGAGAGGGGCGCAACCCTCTACGGAAGCACCTATATCAAGGACTATACCCCTTTTGGTACAGATTTTAAGTCGTTGCGAACACAGGGAACAACAGTCCAACTTATCTATGGCGATAAGGTGGAGAATGTGGTGATCGATGGCTATGGAACCATCGACGGTCGTGGTCGCTGTTTCAAGACCATTCGTGGTAAGGATGAGGGTATCACACGTCCGCACCTTTTGCGCTTTGTGCAGAGTAAGAATATCGTAGTGCGCGATGTTACAATGCGTAACTCGGGGTGCTGGATGCAGCACTACCTCGCTTGCGACCATGTTCGTATCGATGGCGTTACCATTTTTAACCGTAACCACTTCAATAACGATGGCCTCGACCTTGATGGTTGCCACGATGTTATCGTTGCCAATATCTTCCTCGACTCGGACGATGATGGTATTACGTTGAAGAGCACTTCGCCTCGCCTTTGCGAGAATATTACAATCTCGAACTGCGTGGTATCGTCGCATTGTAACGCTGTGAAGATGGGCACCGAGAGCACGGGAGGCTTCCGCAATATCAATATCAACAACATTGTTGTTATGCCGAGTCCCGACCAGCGTGAGAAGTTCTGCGGTCAGTGGATAGGTATCTCGGCTATTGCTCTCGAGATTGTCGATGGCGGTATTATGGAGAATGTCAATATCAGCAACTTTACCGTTGAGGGTACGCAGGCTCCTATCTATATACGTCTCGGAAACCGCGCTCGTCCATATCTGAAGGGACTCGAGAAACCGGGTGTCGGTAGTATTAAGGATGTGCGTTTGAGCAACATTACAGTCTATAACGCAGGTACGATAGGAAGCTCGATTACAGGTATTCCGGGCCACTATGTTCGTGATGTTGAACTCAGCAATATAACCATTCATCAGAAGGGTGGTGTAACGGCCGAGATGATGCCGAAGATTTACGAGAAGTCGGCAGATGAGCGCATTACCAAGTATCCGGAGGGTACAGGCTGGGGCAATCTACCTGCTAAGGGATTCTTTGTTCGTCACGCTCGCAATATCAAGTTCTCGAATATTGTTATCAAGACCGAGTTGCCTGATATTCGTCCCGATTTCTTAAAGATTGATGTAGAGTAGAAGCTGCCAAACAAGGTGATTTCTGCGTTACGCTTGCCCTCAAAATGCTCATTTACGCCGAGTAAACTCCGCTTTTTCGGGCTACGCAAGCCTTGAAATCCCTCTTGTTATACAACTTCCCATAAAAGGAGCGTGTTCTAAATTTAGACACGCTCCTTTTGTGTATTGTATTTGCCTTAGTACGAAATCTTCACATATCCGCTAATAGGAATCTCAACGCGCTGTAGTCCTTTGGTGAGACTTGCCCCTCTGGTCCTCTTGCCGTAGGTGTCGAAGTACTCTACCTTGCGAGGTCTCCTCTGCAACTCTACTGTAGGCTTCTCAACTCCCGTAGCATTGATAATGTAGGTGTCGCGGTCGGCGGCACCGGCCCCGACAACCAACCCCTCCTGGTAGATTGTGATAATTCTCTCGCTCTTGCTCTCGGCCTCCAAGATAGGGTAGCAATGTTGAGGGAAGTATGGGCGGAAGTCGCTGTGGAGCAGGGTTTGACGATGTTTTTGCGAAAAGTCAATCCAGTGGCGTACCATATCGAGGTGGCTCTGCGGGATGTCGCGCAACATCACCGAATACTGTACTACTCCATAGAGAGCCGATAGAACATGGCGTGCTGCGACCTCTGCCTTCTCGGTGGAGTGCCATTCGAGCATATCGGCGTGAACGGCAGTTGTACCACTTGTCAGGCGGAGGCTTGCGATGCGGGAGCGATTGGTAATCATATCGCCCGGACAATCGGTTGCGCGGAACATATTCCCGCACTGACGAATTGCAGGGCCAATATATCTCTGGCGGAACTCGATAAGAATGTCGGGTTTAATGGCTTGCAGACGCTCGACAACACTCTTCATCAATACATTTACAGCCTCCGAAACACTCTTTATATCGCGCCCTGCATAGTTCTCGGCTACGGCAGGGTCGGTACCATAGATGCGGAACGAGTCGATAAAATCCAACTTGAACCCATCCAGATTCCAATCGCGTAGAGCCTTCTCGTAGGTCGAGCAGATAAATTCGCGTACCTCGGGGAAACGGGGGTCGAGAACACCCGCCATTCTGTCGGCTCTGTTATTGAAGGTGAGGTATTTGCCCTCGAAGCGTTTGAAATTCTTGCTGTGGATGCCGACAAAAGGTACCGAGTACCATAGCATATACTTCATTCCCATCGCCTGCACACGCCCTACGTGGGCTGCCATATCCTTGATTCGCTCGGGTGCAACCTCCCAGTCGCCGCAATAGGCGTAGCCACGATTGTTGTCGGCAGTCTGCCAACCATCATCTACGATTATGGTCTTCATGCCAAGTTTTACAGCCTCTTTGCATTCGGCCTCGATGGCGGTGTCGGTAACCTGCTGGTGGAACTGATACCACGACGAGTAGAGGGGGTCAAAGGCCGCTTCGGGTACGCGGCAAACCTTAAAGTCGTTCTGCGACTCAATCCACTTTACTCCATCTCGAACAGCATCGGCCCAAAATATGTCGCGATTGTCGATAAGGAGACTTACTTTGTAGTGTGATAGTGGAGCCTCGGGCTCGACGAAAAAGTGTAAGCGACCACGCAGTAGTGCCCCCTCCTCGCGGAATCCCATCTGTGCCTCCACCTTGCGAATAGCCTCCGAGGTGGCGATGGTAAGGCGGTTGCGGTTGCTGGTGTTTATAAAGGAGTAGAGAGGCAAATATCTCGCCAACGAACTGCTGTATTTGCCTCGCCAATCGGGCTGCAACCACATCTTGTCGCTGTTTCCTGCATCCCAAAGGTGGTGAGTGTCCGTTTGAGGTGTACTAAACTCTACGGAGACTTTCGGTGGGGTAGTAGCCTGTGGAGCCTCCATCTCGATAGTGAGGACCTCCCTCTCTCCGTTTGCCGATAGTGAAGCCTTAATAGTCCAATGGGGATTTTTGCTCGAAATAGTGACGTCGCCTATGGCGTGACTCTTTACGACGGTGTTAAATGCCATTGCATTCACCGACAATATTACAGCCGTAACAATCAGAGCTATTCGTCTCATGGTTTATTTAATTTTACCGTTTATCGTTCGACCTCTTTGTATAGTTTGTCGCCTCGGCGTACCGGTTCGACGGTCTTTATTGAGCATACATCGCCCTGCTTTACCCCCTCTACAACTCTCTCGGCGAGAACAATGCCCTCGGCCTTCTGCTCTACAACGCCCGTCTTTTCACCCATAATGAGGATGTCGTCACCGGCGGATAATGTCGAGGCCTCGATGGTAATCTCGGCAACGCCAATATTTTTGAAATAGTTTGTAATCTTGCCGACATACTCCTTGCGGTGTGTGGCCGACGAGCCGTATGCCTGACTATGCTCGACAATGCGCTTGTGGGCATAGTATCCACCCCAAAATCCTCGGTTGAATACGCGCAACAATCCCTCCTTCAAACCTTCGGCATTCTCGCGCGAGAACTCGCCCTTTTCGATAAGGCGCAGAGCTTTGTCGTAGGCCTCCACCACGCGTTTGACATACTCGCCACCGCGTGCACGACCCTCAATCTTCAATACGCGAACTCCCGCCGCGATAAATTGGTCGAGGAAGTCAATAGTGCATAAATCCTTCGGAGAGAGGATGTAACGGCCGTCAATATCGAGCATCTCTCCTGTATCCTTGTCCTGAATGGTATATTTGCGCCTGCAAATCTGACGGCACGCACCGCGATTTGCCGAACAGGCTGTTTCGTGCTCGCTAAGGTAACACTTACCCGAGATAGACATACACAAGGCTCCGTGTGCAAACATCTCAATCTCCACCAATTCGCCCTTCGGTCCGCGAATATCCTGCTCCACGATGGCACGATGCACCTCGGCAATCTGTTCGAGCGACAGCTCGCGTGCCAATACCACCACATCGGCCCATTGCGAGAAGAACTTTACCGCCTCCGAGTTGGAGATGTTGCATTGTGTGGAGATATGCACCTCTACCCCTGCGTGGTAGGCGTAGGTAATAACCGCCAGGTCCGATGCAATAACGGCATCCACGCCTACAGCCTTTGCCTTATCGATAACTTCGTGCATCGCCTGCATCTCATCATCATAGATGATGGTATTTACGGTAAGGTATGTCTTGACACCTGCTGCATGGGCAATCTCCACAATCTGTTCCATATCGGCCTCGGAGAAATTTGCTGCCGAGGCGGAGCGCATATTGAGTCGCCCGATTCCGAAATATACCGAGTTTGCACCGGCATTTATTGCGGCGTGAAGTGATTCGTAGCACCCCACAGGTGCCATAATTTCGATATCTGTTCGTTTCATCTTTTTTTTGCTTTATGCTTAGCTTTTTCGTCCTACGAGATTGGCGGCATAGTGGCGCAACTCCTTGGTGCGCTCAACGGGAACCTCCAGGGCATCGAGAATGACAATAGCCTTCTGAAAGCGTTGTGCTATCTGCTGCTCGACACGCTCCGGAACTCCCAACTCGTCGTAGAGAGCCTTGATTGTTGCAATCTTTTCGGCATCACTTATATCCTTGCGCAGATGCGTTGTGCGCAAAACATCGCGCTGCTCCTCGTTGGCTCGCGAGAATGCCTCAATCATCAAAATAGTCTTTTTGCCCTCGAGAATATCGCCGCCAATCTTCTTGCCGAGTCGCTCGTCGCCATAGCTGTCGAGCAGGTCGTCCTGAAGTTGGAAGGCCAATCCTATTTCGCGAGCAAATTCGTAGAGACATCGGCAGTCGTGGTCGGAGGCCCCTGCAAGCAACGCTCCTATTGTGGCCGAGCCTGCAAGTAGAGCAGCGGTCTTGAGCTCAATCATTCGCATATAATCGACCACCGAAACCTTCTGCTGGGTCTCGAAATCCATATCGAATTGTTGCCCTTCACACACCTCGGCAGCCATTTCGTTAAAACATTCGAGAATCTCCGAAAGTCGCTGTGTGGCTGTGCGTTGCAGATGTGAATAGGCCAATATCAGCATTGTGTCCCCCGATAAAATAGCAACATTTTCGCCCCACTTTGCATGTACCGACGGACGACCGCGACGCACCATGGCATTGTCCATAATATCGTCGTGTAGAAGCGTGAAATTGTGGAATATCTCCACCGCCATAGCGGGCATCAGAGCTCGCTCGATATCCTCGGCATAGAGGTTGTAGGTGAGCATTAGCAGTGTCGGTCTGATACGCTTGCCGCCTACTTCTAACCCATATTTTATGGGTGCATAGAGGCGTTGTGGCTCCTCGGGAGTCGGCATTTGTGCTATATGTCGCTCAAAGAGCGATAGCAACTCGCTGTTAGTGTATAGTTTCATAATCAAAATTCGTCATTTTGCAATCTCTATGTAGTCGCAGAGATGCAAACTCTCTCATAGCTTTTGAAATGCAAATATATAAAATTTGGGAGAGAAAACCATACAATTTTTCTTTGATTGACTAAAATATGCAATTTGGGTAAATAGAGAGAGTAAAATTTTGCAATCTCGGAATTTATGTATAACTTTGACTGCTTAATATGCGATAGAATCAATCTTTAACTAAATTAAAATACTACTTATTATGAAAAAACTTGTTTTCGGAATCGACATCGGTGGAACAAATACTGCATTTGGTCTGGTAGATGAGAATGGAGAGATTTTTGGCGAATCGGCTATCTCTACAAAGTCGTATATGAAATATGATGACTATCCTCGCTACATCGAGGATTTGGCCCGGGCTATGCAGACTCTGCTCGATGGTATTAGCTTCAACTTCGAGTTGGTGGGTATTGGTGTGGGTGCGCCAAATGCAAACTACTACAAAGGTACAGTCGAGATTCCGTCAAATATGTGGAAATATACCGAGGAGCAGCTCGCTGCCGGAATGAAGGATGAGGATCGTATGTTCAACTTCTCGGAGGATTTGGGCAAGCACTTCCCTGGTATTCCAGTCTATATTACCAACGATGCCAACGCTGCAACCATCGGAGAGATGGTCTATGGCGGAGCAAAGGGTATGAAGGACTTTATAATGATTACCCTCGGCACAGGTGTCGGCTCGGGATTCGTATCGAATGGCGAGATGATATATGGTCACGATGGTTTTGCCGGCGAGTTCGGCCACGTTGTTGTGGAGCGCGGCGGTCGTCAGTGCGGTTGTGGTCGTAAGGGCTGTCTCGAGGCATATACCTCGGCGAATGGTATCAAGCGTACAGCCTTCGAGTTGATGGCAACAATGACCGACCCATCGCCTCTCCGCGAGTACTCTTTTGACCAGCTCGACTCCGCTATGCTTTCGCAGTTTGCGGCCAAGGGCGACCCTATCGCCAAGGAGTGTTTCCGCGTTACAGGTCAGAAGCTCGGTTACGCTTTGGCAGATGCCGTTACCATCACATCCCCTGAGGCAATCTTTATCTTCGGTGGTTTGGCAAAGGCCGGCAGTCTTATCTTCGACCCTATCAAGTGGTATATGGAGGAGAATATGCTCGTAACCTTCAAAAACAAAGTAAAGGTTCTCCCAAGCGAGTTGCAGAACAAAAATGCCGCGATTTTGGGTGCATCGGCCTTGGTATGGCAGGCAAAATAAGTAAAAGCCATTTTAGAGGGCGATTTTGATGTTGAACTACGGATGGCGAAATGCTCACATAGGCCTACTATGCTGCGCTTTCGCCACCTTGTTCGCCTTGAAATTTCACCTCTGAAAGCGATTTAACGTAGAGTGAACGGGCGGAATGCTCCGTCTTTCTCCCTCTGAATGTGATTGTAAATAGGTCGTTGAGCCTACACTAAAACTTCAAACTACTATGAAGAGATTCTTCGCGCTCTGCCTTGTGGCAGTGGCATTATTTTCGTGCGAGCGTGTATGTGCGCAAAGCGCGCCCGAGGCCCCAAAAGATTGGGCGAAATTCTATCGTTACGCAAAGGCTAATGCCGAGGTTCTTGCATCGAAGGTGCGTCCCGATGTGGTCTTTATGGGTAACTCCATAACCCAAAATTGGGCAAAGTACGATGCCGACTTCTTCAAAAAGAACAACTTTGTTCCTCGTGGTATCAGCGGACAGACCACCTCGCATATGTTGGTCCGTTTCCGTCGCGATGTTATCGAATTGAATCCGCGCGCAGTGGTTATCATGGCGGGAATCAACGATATAGCCCTCAATAATGGTTATATTACCCACGAGAATATTCTCAACAATATTATCTCGATGTGCGAGTTGGCAAAGCTCCACAATATCAAGGTTATCCTCTGCTCGCTGACTCCGGCCTACAGTTTTCGTTGGCGCAAGGAGTTGTCACCGGCCGAGGATATTATCAAATTCAACAAGATGCTCAAGGCTTATGCCTCAAAGAGTGGAATCCCCTATGTGGACTACCATTCGGCTCTCGTCGATGAGCGTAAGGGTATGAACCGAAAGTATCATAAAGACGAGGTGCACCCAAATCCACTTTGTTACGCAGAGGTGCTTGAACCTATGGTCTTGAAGGTCATAAACAAGACTCTCCGCACAAATCACACATACACAACCCCAATTCCAAAAGAGTAAACCATGAAAAGATTTATATTGTTATTGACCGCATTGGCCATTGTGGCGTTTGGTTCGGCCGCATCGCAGATTTCAGAAAGGGAGGCGGTCAAAAATGCCAACAAACTGGTAAAGAAGATGACCTTGCGCGAGAAGCTGGGTCAGCTCGAACAATTTATCACTCGCAATGGCGTAGTAACAGGCCCCGAGGGCGTAAAGTGTGATATCGATAGCGCAGTTCGTAAGGGAGAGGTTGGTTCCTTCCTCTCAATCCGCAATAGAGACGAGGCTCTGCGTCTGCAGAAGATGGCAGTAGAGGAGAGTCGTTTGGGCATCCCTCTAATTTTTGGTTTCGACATCATTCACGGCTGTAAGATTATCTTCCCCGAGAATCTCGCGATGTCGTGTTCGTGGAATATCGATGCTGTAGAGCGTTCGGCGCGTATTGCTGCGGAGGAGAGTGCCGCATCGGCAATACATTGGACCTTCTCGCCTATGTGTGATATCTCGGTTGACCCGCGTTGGAGTCGTGTTTCGGAGGGTGCAGGCGAGGATCCATACCTCGGAGCAAAGATAGCTGCCGCTATGGTGCGTGGTTATCAGGGCAATGACCTCGCTGCCGGCAATACCATTGCTGCGTGCGTGAAGCACTTTGCCGCTTATGGTGCTGCGCAAGCAGGTAAAGATTACAATACGGTTGATATGTCGGAGTTGATGTTTCGCGATATCTATCTTCCGCCATACAGGGCTGCGTTGGATGCAGGAGCTGTTACGGTGATGTCGTCGTTCAACGACTTTATGGGAGTTCCGGCCTCGGGCAATAAGTGGCTCTTGTACGATCTCCTTCGCAAGGAGTTGGGCTTCAAAGGCTTTGTTGTTTCGGATTGGAAGGCAGTGAACGAGATGATTATCCACGGAGTTGCCGCCGACGGCAGGGATGCCGCCGAGTTGGCTATGAAGGCGCACCTGAATATGGATATGCTTGGTGGCGACTATATTGCTCACGGAGAGGAACTTGTCCGCACAGGCCGCATCTCGGAGAAGCTTATCGACGAGTTGTGCCGCGAGGTGTTGGTGGTGAAGTATCAGCTTGGCCTCTTTGAGGACCCTTACAGATATGGAAAACAGAAATTGTCGGAGGTGTACTACCGTCCTGAGAATATGCAGTTTGCTCGTGAGGTGGCAGCCGAGTCGATGGTTCTATTGAAGAACGATGGAGTGTTGCCACTTGCCAAGGGTACAAAGATTGCCCTTATCGGCCCATTTGCCGACTCGCCGAAAGATCAGCTCGGTGCATGGCGCGGTTTGGGCGATGCAAAGCGTTCGATAACCTTCCGTACAGCCCTCGAGGAGCGTTTCGGTAAGGAAAATGTGCTTTACACAAAGGCCTGTGAGTGTGGCAGAAAGGGAGATTGGGTTATCGAGGGTGGTATCGAGGAGGCTGTGAAGATTGCCAAGCAGTCGGATGTTATCCTTCTTTCAATGGGACTCTCGGGTTGGCATAGCGGTGAGTCGCGCTCTCGTGCCGAGATTACCATCCCTGCACCGCAGCAGGAGTTGCTCGATGCACTGAAGAAGACAAACAAGAAGATAGTTATTCTCCTCTCGACGGGTCGTCCAATGGATATCCGCAACGAGGTGGATAAGGCTGATGCCGTACTGCTCACTTGGCACGGCGGAACAATGGCAGGTCCGGCCGTTGCCGACCTCGTTTCGGGTGATAAGAATCCTTCGGGTCACCTTACAATGTCTTTCCCATATAGCGTAGGTCAGGTGCCTGTACACTATAACTCGAAGAATACGGGTCGTCCTGCAAAGAGCCAATTCAAGGCGCAGGGATATAGTTCAAGCTATGTCGATATTCGCAACGCTCCGCTCTTCCCATTCGGCTATGGTTTGAGCTATACCGAGTTCGAGTATTCGGATTTGAAGGTGCTTACGCCGGAGGTGCCACTCGGTGGGGTAGTGAAGGTTAGCGTTAAGGTTAAGAATGTAGGCAAGCGCGACGGTGTTGATGTGGCGCAGCTCTATGTGCGCGACCTTGTTGCCGAGACAACACGTCCTGTACGCGAGTTGAAGGGTTTTGAGCGACTAACTCTCAAAGCCGGCGAGGAGAGAGTTGTGGAGTTTGCAATTCCTACCTCGGATTTGGCATATTGCCACAGCGATATGAGCTTCAAGGCCGATGCAGGAGTGTTCTCTGTATGGGCTGGTGCCGACTCTGATGCAAAATTACAAGGAAAGTTTACAATTAAATAAGTGATAGAACTATGAGAAAATTTATTTTCCCAATTTTGATGGTGGCTGCCGTTGCGATGTCATCTTGCACAACAGAAAAAGAGCTCTCCGATGCAGAGCAGGAGGCTTTTGAGTATGCCGATAAACTCATCGAGAAGATGACTCTGCAGGAGAAACTCGGCCAGTTGCAGCAATTATACCCTAAAAAGGGAGTTATTACAGGTCCTGCCGGTGAGAAACGAGATATTGAGTTGGCTATTCGCCAAGGTACTGTAGGCTCATTCCTCGGTGTTAAGACCACAGATGAGTTGAACCGTTTGCAGAAGATAGCCGTTGAGGAGAGCCGTCTGGGTATTCCGCTTATCTTTGGTTATGATATTATCCACGGTTGTCGTACAATCTTCCCGGAGAACTTGGGAATGTCGTGTTCGTGGGATATCGAGGCGGTAGAGCAGTACGCACGCATTGCAGCCGAGGAGACCGCAGCATTTGGTTACCATTGGACCTTCTCGCCTATGTGCGATATCTCGGCAGACCCTCGTTGGGGTCGTGTCTCGGAGGGTGCTGGCGAGGATCCATACCTCGGAGCAAAGATTGCTGCCGCTATGGTGCGTGGTTATCAGGGCGATAATCTTTCGTCGGATAAGACCATTGCCGCTTGCGTTAAACACTTTGCTGCTTATGGAGCTCCCCAGGCAGGTCGTGACTACCATACCGTAGATATGTCGGAGGTGATGTTCCGCAATCGCTATCTCCCTCCTTATAAGGCGGCAGTGAAGGCCGGAGCCGTTACTGTTATGTCGTCGTTCAACGACTTTATGGGTGTTCCGGCATCGGGTAATAAGTGGCTTTTGCACGACCTTCTTCGCGAGGAGTTGGGTTTTACGGGTTTTGTTGTCTCGGATTGGGCTGCAGTTCACGAGATGATTGCACACGGTACAGCAGCGGATGGTAAGGATGCCGCAATGCAGGGTATGTTGGCACACCTCAATATGGATATGGCACACGGTGACTACATTACCTATGGCGAGGAGCTTGTCAAGGAGGGTAAGGTTTCAGAGAGGACCATCAATGAGCTCTGTCGTGAGGTATTGGCGGTGAAGTATCGACTCGGTTTGTTCGACAATCCGTTTAAGTATGGTTGCCATAACCACGATGAGGTTATGTATCGCCCCGAGAACTTGCAGGTTGCTCGAGAGGTTGCAGCAAAGTCGATGGTATTGCTCTCGAATAATGGCGTTTTGCCACTTGCCGAGAATACAAAAATTGCTTTGATTGGTCCTTTGGCCGATGCTCCTCGTGATCAGATTGGTGCTTGGCCGGGTTTTGGCGAAGCTGAACACTCGGTAACTATCCGCAAGGGTTTGGAGGAGCGTTTTGGTGCAAAGAATGTAATCTATGCAAAGGGTTCCGACTTCCGCACACCTATCAAGGGTGGTATCGAGGAGGCTGTAGGTGCGGCTCGCAAGGCAGATGTTGTGCTCCTTTCGATAGGCCTCAGCTACAAGGAGAGTGGCGAGGCGACCTCTCTTACCGAGATTACCGTTCCAGAGGCGCAGCAGGCACTGCTCGCAGCCGTAAAAAAGACGGGAAAGAGGGTTGTAGTATTGCTCGGTACAGGCCGTGCAATGGATATTCGCAATGAGGTGGAGAAGGCCGATGCGGTACTTGTCACTTGGCACGGTGGTACTATGGAGGGCCCTGCTGTGGCCGATATAGTCTCGGGTGACAAGAATCCTTCGGGACACCTTGTAATGTCGTTCCCGTACTGTGTGGGACAGCTCCCTATCCACTACGATATGAAGATTACTGGTCGTCCTCGCAAGGGTCCGGAGCACGATAAAAAGTATCTTTCGCGCTATATGTACACCCCTAACGAGCCTCTGTTCGCGTTTGGCTACGGTTTGAGCTATACCACCTTCGAGTACTCCGATTTGCAGGTGCTCACTCCGGAGGTTGCAATGGATGGCGTGGTGAAGGTGTGCGTTAAGATTAAGAATACGGGTAAGCGTGCCGGTGAGGATGTGGCGCAGCTCTATGTGCGCGACCTCGTTGCCGAGACCACTCGCCCTATGCGTCAGTTGAAGGGCTTCGAGCGCGTAGCGTTGGCTGCAGGCGAGGAGAAGGTTGTGGAGTTTGAGATTCCGACTTCGGATTTGGCCTATTGTCATAGCGATATGAGTGTTAAGGCCGATGCGGGCGATTTCCTCGTGTGGGTTGGTGCCGACTCGAATGCAACACTTGAAGGAAAATTTACAATCAAATAAAATAGCAGAAATATTATGAAAAAACTTATTGTTTCGATTCTCTTCGTTGCTATGGCAGTTTCGGCTATGGCGGAGAGACGTACCGATCGATTGTTGCGAGAGTTGCGCGATCCGAAGTCGAATTATGTCTTTGTTATCGCTCACCGTGCCGATTGGCGTAACTTCCCCGAGAACTCGTTGGAGGCTATCGAGTCGGCTATCAAGATGGGTGTGGATATCGTAGAGTTGGATGTGCATCGCACCGCCGATGGCGAGTTGGTGGTTTGCCACGACCGCACTATCAACCGTACGACCAATGGTAAGGGCAAAATCAGTGAATTGACACTCGAGTACATCCGTAGCCGCTATTTGCGTGCAGGTCATAACGCTGTAACACGCTACAAGATGCCTACTTTGGCCGAGGCTCTCGACGTGTGCAACGGACGTGTGCTTATCAACCTCGACAAGGCTGTTAATTACTACGACCAGATTATGGAGATGTTGGTAGAGCGCAAAATGGCTGATCAGGTGATTATGAAGAGTAGCAAGTCGCCTGCAGCAATGAAGGATTTCTTCTCGCACCACAAGCAGAATATGCTCTATATGCCTGTCATCAACTACAACGAGAAGTCGTGGGGCAAGCATGAGCAACTATTTAATGACTATCTTGCTACCGACCTTCCGTTTATCGCATACGAAATGTGTTGGGATGGCTCGTTGAAGGGCGAAGGCAAGGTGTTTAAGAAGGTTGTTAAGAGTGGTAAGCGTCTCTGGATTAACACATTGTGGGGAAAGCTCTGCGGAGGTAAGGAGAATGGCTACGACGACGATGCAGCCGTAGGTAACGAGGATAAAATTTACGGCAAGATTCTCTCGTATGGTACCTCGATGATTCAGACCGACCGCCCTGCAATGTTAATCAACTACTTGGAGAAGAAGGGCCGTCGCACATTGAAATAAACAAACTAAAATAAAAAGATATGGGATTGATTTCAGGATTTAAGAAGTTCTACGGCATAAGCGACCCTGCGACGCTCCGTACAGATTTAGATGAGCAGGGACAGAAGAGGTATCATCGTTCGCTCGCATTGCAGTCGTTTGTTGCGGGAACACTTGGTTACAGCCTCTACTATGTGTGTCGTACATCACTTAACGTGATGAAGAAACCGATTATCGACAGTGGTATGCTCGATGCTGCCGAATTGGGTATTATCGGTTCGGCTTTACTCTTTGCCTATGCTATCGGTAAGTTGGTGAATGGCTTTATCGCTGACCACTGCAACATCAAACGATTTATGGCAACCGGTTTGTTGGTTTCGACCTTGGCAAGCCTTATTATGGGTGTTATCGGTATGTTTGGTTCGCCAAATTTCTATATTGGTGGCGCAGTAATACCTTCGGCCGTAGTGTTTGTGTCGTTTGTTATTATGTGGGGAATTAACGGTTGGTCGCAATCTATGGGTGCGGCTCCTGCAATTATTGCACTGTCGCGTTGGTTTCCTCTCTCTCGCCGAGGAACATTCTACGGATTCTTCTCGGCAAGCCACAATATTGGCGAGTGGTTGTCCTTTATCTTCGTAGGCTCTATCGTTGCAGTTGCCGGTTGGCAGTGGGGCTTCTTCGGAGCAGCTATTGCAGGAGCAATAGGAGTTGTAATCATCCTCCTTATGATGCACGATACACCCGAGAGCAAGGGTTTGCCTTCAATCGAGGTTTTGACAGGCGAGAAGGTTGAGGAGGCTAAGGTAAAGGAGTCGGCAAGCGATGCTCAAAAGCTTGCGTTGAAGACTCCGGCAGTTTGGATTTTGGCCCTCGCCTCGGCATTTATGTATATCTCGCGCTACTCGCTCAACTCGTGGGGAATCTTGTTCTTGCAGGAGGAGAAGGGCTTTTCGCTCGAGACAGCAACATTTATCATCTCGATTAACGCCCTGCTCGGTATCGTTGGTACGGTGTTGGCGGGTTGGATGTCGGATGTACTCTTTAAGGGCGACCGCAAGATGCCTGCATTTGTGTCGGGAGTGATGCTGTCTATCTCATACATTTTGTTCGTCTATGGTGGAAACGAGTATTGGGTAAATGTAGCTTCGATGGTGTTGTTCGGTATTGCTATCGGTGTGCTTATTGCCTTCTTGGGTGGCCTTATGGCAGTGGATATCGTACCGCGTAAGGCGACGGGAGCAGCTCTTGGAATTGTAGGTTGTGCGAGCTACATTGCAGCCGGTATTCAGGATGTTGTGAGTGGTTGGCTTATAGACAATAATGTCACCGAGACGGTAAATCAGCTCGGCGAGACTGTAAAGCACTACGACTTCTCGGATGCAGCCATCTTCTGGATTGGTGCTTCGATAGTTTCGTTCTTGTTGCCAATACTCACTTGGGGCAAGAAGAAGCCGCAGGAGTAGTCCCGAATATTAACCAAAAGAGAGTGCAAGGGTGAAAATTTACCCTTGCATTTTCTTTTATAAAGAAAAATGTTTATCTTTGCCCGTGCAAAAGAGTTCGGGATATGTACAACGTACAAAACATAATGGTTGTTGCTATGATGCGAATGTGCCGTTAGGCACTATCTTTCACTGTGGCGGTTACGCACCGCACAATACTCGAACAATTCTCCCCTCAACAAATATAAATAAGTAAACACTATAAAACTTTTCATACTATGGAAGGTAAGAAATTACGTTTTGAGACATTGCAGATTCATGGCGGGTATGCTCCCGACCACACTCTGTCGCGCGGTTTGGCAATCTATCCTACCGCAGCATACCACTTCAAGACCTGCGAATATGCGGCCAACCTCTTCGAGTTGAGCGAGCCCGGAAATATATATACACGCATCCACAACCCAACGACTGCTGCCTACGAAAACCGTGTTGCGGCACTCTACGGAGGTGTTGGAGCGTTGGCCACATCGTCGGGTATGTCGGCGATTCTGCTCACCGTTACGGCTCTTGCCAAGGCAGGCGACAATATCGTAACTTCGCCATACGTATATGGCGGAACCCACAACCAATTTACCATTTCGTTGCGAAATCTCGGTGTTGAGGTGCGTTTTGCAAAGAATGCAGCACCCGAGAGTATCGAGGAGTTGATTGACGAGAAAACCCGCTTCGTATTTGTGGAGTCGATGTCCAACCCTGGTTGCATTGTTGCCGATATCGAGGCTTTGGCTAAGGTTGCACACTCGCATCGGATGCCACTCGTTGTGGATAACACCTTCGGAGCTTGCGGCTACCTCTGCAATCCGCTGGAGTGGGGCGCAGATATCATTACCGATTCGGCCACAAAGTGGATAAATGGACACGGTACGGCTATGGGCGGTATTATCGTCGATGGCGGAACATTCGATTGGGGTAACGGTCGCTATCCCGAGATTGATGGTCCATCGGAGGGCTATCACGGCTTGAACTTGTGGGAGACTTTCCACAATCAGGCATTTATCGTAAAGTGCCGTGTGGATGGTTTGCGCGACTTCGGTTGTTGCCCTTCGCCCTTCGACACCTATCTGATGATGCTCGGACTCGAAACCCTCTCGTTGCGTGTTCGCCACGAGGCTGAGGCTACAGCAAAGTTGGCACAATTCTTCCGTGCAAACGAGAATGTCAAGGCAGTAAGCTATGTCGGCTTCGAGGAGGACGCAAGCTATGCTTTGGCGCAGAAGTACTTCCGCAAGGGTGCTGCGTGCGTTATCTCGGTGGAGTTGAAGGGCACATTGGAGAGTACGGTTCGCTTTGTCGAGGGGTTGAAGTTGGTTGCCAATATGACGATGATTGGCGACTCGATAACCGTTGTTACCCACCCTGCATCGACCACTCACAAGCAGTTGAGCGATGAGGCAAAGATTAAGGCGGGCATTGCACCTACCCTCTTGCGTATCTCGGCAGGATTGGAGGCTGTAGAGGATATTATCGAGGACTTTGAGCAGGCGTTTGCTCAAATTGAGAATTAAGAATTGAGAATTAAGAATTAACAGATTCGTGGCTAAATATTTTCATAGCAAAGAGCCTCTGCTTTTGGAGGGTGGAGAGGTGTTGAGCGAGCTGACTATCGCCTACGACACCTATGGCGAGCGCAATGCGGACGACTCGAATATTATTTGGGTATGCCACGCATTGACCGCATCGTCCGATGTGGAGTCGTGGTGGCCGGAGATGATTGGCGAGGGCAAGCTGCTCGATTCATCGCGCTACTTTATCATCTGTGCCAACTTCCTATCTTCTCACTATGGCACTACGGGACCCCTCTCGACGAACCCTGCAACGGGTGAGAAGTGGTATGGTGATTTTCCGATTGTTACCGTGCGCGATATGGCAGAGTGTCATCGTCGCTTGGCGGAGCATCTCGGCATCAAGCGAGTAAAGTTGCTTATCGGCAGCTCGATTGGCGGTTTTCAGTGTTTGGAGTGGTCGGTGATGAATCCCGACTTGGCAGAGAATTTGGTACTTATCGCCACGGGAGCAAATACCACACCGTGGATTTCGGCCTTCAACGAGTCGCAACGATGGATTCTCGAGAACGATTCCACCTTTGGCGAGCGTCGTGACGATGCAGGTGAGCAGGGTATGGCCATTGCGCGCAGTGTGGCTCTGTTGAGCTACCGTGGAGGTCCGGCATACTGCCTTACGCAGCAGGATAACGAGGAGTTGAAGGGTGATTTGTTTAAGCGCAGAGTTCACTCCTACCAACGCTATCAGGGCGAAAAGTTGCGTCGCAGGTTCAATGCCTACTCCTACTATCGCGTCTCGCAGGCGGTAGATTCGCACGATATCGGTCGTGGTCGAGGCGGTGTCGAGGCTGCTTTGGCGACTATCAAGAGTCGAACTTTTGTGGTGGGAATCACAAGCGATATTCTCTTTACGGAGGTCGAAAATCGCTACCTCGCCGACAATATCAAGGGTGCGCACTACCACCTTATCGATTCGTCGTTCGGACACGATGGATTCCTTGTGGAGGCGGAGTCACTCAATAAACTAATTTTGGAATTTATAAATAATTAGAGATATAAGTAATGGGAAATCAACAACTAACAATCGGAATGTTCGGCTTTGGCAATGTGGGACGCGGTCTCTACGATGTGCTGAACACCATCTCGTCGAAGGAGGCGAGTATCAAGCGTATCTGTGTGCGCGACATAAACAAGGAGCGAGGTGTGGCGGCAGATTTTACCGATAATGCCGAGGATATTTTTGCCGATAACGATATCAACCTCATAGTGGAACTTATCGACGATGCCGAGGCTGCATACCATATCGTAAAGCGTGCTTTGGAGAGTGGTCGTTCGGCGGTGTCAGGCAACAAGAAGATGTTGGCCCACCACCTTCCCGAGTTGATTGAGTTGCAGCAGAAGCACAACGTGGCTCTCCTCTATGACGCTTCGGCCTGTGGCAGTATCCCTGTAATCCGCAACCTCGAGGAGTACTACGACAACGACCTTCTTGTCTCTGTCAAGGGTATCCTGAATGGTTCGTCGAACTTTATCTTGTCAAAGATTTTCAACGAGAACTACTCTTATGATGTGGCTCTCCGCCGTGCTCAGGAGTTGGGCTTTGCCGAGAGCGACCCTACACTCGATATTGGCGGTTGGGATTCGTTATTTAAGTTGATTATCATTACCGTTCACGCTTTCGGTTGCTATGTTGCTCCCGAGAAGATTTTTACCTATGGTATCTCTACGATGAACGACAACGATATCCGTTTTGCTAACGAGAAGGAGCGTCGCTACAAGCTGGTGGCGCACGTCGAGAAGTTGGAGAATGGCAAGATTATTATGAGTGTGATGCCGCAACTTATCTCGCGCGATAAGTATATCTATTCGGTTGAGGATGAGTTCAACGGAGTTGTTATCAAGGGTAAGTTCTACGACAAGCAGTTTATGTTTGGTCGAGGTGCAGGAGGCCATCCGACCGGTTCGGCTGTGTTGAGCGATATCACAGCCTGCTTCTACAACTACCGCTATGAATATAAGCGAATGTTCGACCATGCGCCGGTAGAATATACCGACGATGTTTTGGTACGTGTATATCTGCGCTATACCAATGCCGAGGACAGAGCTTTGTTCGAGTTCGACAGCATCGAGGAGCAGTATATCAGCAACGATTATCAATATGTTGTAGGCCATATCTCGTTGGCAAATTTGCATAAAAATAGCGAGCAGATTCGCGAGCGAGACCTCTTTATTGCGGCATATCCTACAAGGTAGGCGACCAAAACGAGCAGAGATGAAGATTCTTGCCATCTGTTTTCAATTAGGCGATGCGATGCCGACTATCGCAGCGAATCTCCTCGGGCAGTTGATGCCCGAGCATAAGGTCGATTTGTTGAGCGATGTAGAGCCTAAGCGGCCCATAGAGGGTATAGGAAGGTGCTACACCCTTCCCTATCCGACCAAGTGGGTAGCGTGGCAAAGACGTTTTATCAGATGGTTTGGGGCGACCCCGGTGTCGAATTGTTGGAGTCGTAAGGCCGAGAAGATGGTTGCGCGTGACTACGATGTGGTAATATCTTTCCTTAACAATGTTAATCTTACCTCAATCGTTGCGGGAAAACGTATAGCACAGATGTTAGGCTGTAAGTTCGCTATCTATACAGTCGATGCCTTCCCTGCCCCGGGAGGGTGGATTCGTAAGAGGAGCGAGTTCCGAGGCAAGAGGTGGATTGCAACACGTATCTTCTCTGCTGCGGACCTTGTAGCGGCATCGAATAGCCATATGCTCGAATATCAGCTTTCGCTTTGCAAACCGTCGGCTACAAGAAGGGGTGTGACACTGCTTACTCCATCGCCAATATGCCGTTACGAATACCCTGCATCGGAGGAGTTGCTACTGCTCTATACAGGTAATTTCTACGGTCTGCGCAATCCGAGCCACTTTCTGAAGGCCTTTAAGCGGTTACTTGTGAAGTATCCGCAGGCAAAGTTTATGGTTATAGGCCGTGATACCCGACTTCGTAATGTGGAGGAGATATTGACCGAGGAGGAGCAACAGCATATCGAAACATTGGAATATACCACTGACCTCTCTCCGTATTTTAGCAGGGCGAAGGTGTTGGTTGATATTGATGCCGATAGGGAGAAGGACCCTTTCCTTTCGAGCAAGATTACCTCCTATCTGAAGATAAATCGTGTTATTCTGAGCGAGACAGGCCGCATAACCCCCTCGCGCGAGATGTTTGCAGGACTCGATACGGTGGTGCAGTGCGACCACAACGAGGAGAGCCTATACAATGGTATGATTCGCGCTATTGAGGTGGCCGACTCCTCGCCCGACTTCTCGGAGCGAGACTCTCTTATCGAGGAGTTCTCGGTAGAGCGTGTGGGGGCAATATTAAACGAGAGTCTAAAACAGATTTGCTCTTCGGAAAAGGGCTCAAATTAACCGAGAAAAAAAAATTGATAAAGGTCGGGTAGAATGAAATAGTTTTGCTCGGCTTTTTTGTGGTTTAGTATCGTAGTGTAGTATAAAATAGTTGTATATTAAGAATTAATCTATTTTCTAAACTTCCTAACAACCTCTAACAACCCCTACTATCCTCCCCGTAAAATTTTGAAATTTCAAATAAGTTTCCTAAATTTGTAAAGGATATTGCTAAACACTAATTTTTAACCTATAAAACAAAAACATAATGAAAAACTTGTCGAAGATTTTTTTGGCGGTCGCACTCTTAGCAGTAACTGTTGCCTGTTCGACAGATGTGACCAACGACCTTGCCGTAGAACTCGGTAAAGGTCAATCGACTATTTCGGTGTCGCTGGAGGAGTCGCGTACGCATCTCGGCGATAAGGCCGATGGTGTCTATCCGCTTTATTGGAGCGCGAGCGATGCTATTGCGGTTAATGGCGAAGCCTCGGATGCTCTTACCGCAGAGCAGGCGGGTTCGTCGTGTGTTGCTTTCACATTTGCTAAAGCGGTAACCCGTCCATACAATGTCGTTTATCCGGCTCCGGCATCGGGTGTGGAGGCCGTAACGGAGAACTGCTATCCTGTAGTATTCCCTGCTTCGCAGTTGTATAAGGAGGGAACTTTTGCAGCAAAGGCGGCTCCGATGTATGGCTATGGCGAGGCTGCTGCCGAGGGAGAGGAGGTCCCTACCGTTCAGATGCAGCACCTCACAGGTCTTCTTCGCTTTGCTATTAAGGGCGATAGTGTAGTTTTGCGCAATATCGCTATCACAGCCGAGAAGGGTAATATTTCGGGTACTTTTGATGTTAATTGCCAGACCGGCGAGTTGATTGCCCAGGAGGATGTGTCGAATACCGTAGTTGTTACCTTTAGTAAGGGCTTGGTGTTGAGTGCCGACGAGGCGACTCCTATCTATGCGGCTGTTCCTGCAGGCGATTATGGCAAGTTTACAATCCGTGTAAATAGTACCGAAGGTGTGATGAAATTGACGTTCGACTCTACCGACAAACCTATCCAGAAGGGTATGGTGCGTGAGTTTGCGGAGTTCACCTACACTGCAAATGCCAAGGAGAGCGACATCTTTATTATCGACTCGAAGGATGCTTTGCTTCAATTTGCGGAGGTTGCACCGAACTTCTATCCATATATCGAGGCAAAGGTTACAGCTCCTATCGATATGACGGGTGTGGATTGGACTCCTGTAGAGGGTTTTGGCGAGTTTGTTTTCGATGGCGGCAACAACGAGATTAAGGGCTTGTCGGCTCCTCTCTTTGGTACTACATCGGCTAGCATCAGGAATTTGAAACTTACCAATGTTAATATCGAGGAGACTACCGAGCCTCGCGTGGGAGCCTTTGCTCGCACACTTCAGAGAGGTTCGCTTCTCAACTGTTCGGCAACGGGAACATTGAAGATGAATAACCAAACCTATAACGAGCCTCTTATCTCCGACGATGGCGAAAATATCGTTATCGGAGGTTTGGCAGGTTACTGCTATGGCGCAAACTTTACAAAATGTAAGAATCAGGTGGCGGTAACGGTATCAAGTGTATGTTTGCCAACAACCGAGGTTGCATATCCTATCTCTATCGGCGGTGTTGCAGGTTACGCAGAGGTTAGTTGCTCGTTCGACGATTGTATCAACGATGCGAAGATTCTCTATGATGGAGCGTCGGGTCCAAAGGGTCGTCTCTCGATGGCGGGTGTTATTGGCCGTATTGCTCGCAATAGCGACCTCTATATTGTTCGCAAACTCGAGAATACTGCAAATGGTGTTATCGAGATGACCGGTGTTTGTGGCGGAGAGTTGTGGATGCGTGGCGTTGTTGCTACTCTCTACGATAACATGGTTATTGTTGAGGATATTGTCAATAGAGCAGCTGTTACTTTTACAGGAACATCGGGTAGTGTAACCCGTCTTGGCGGTGCTGTCGGAAATCTTGGCGGTGAATCTGTTCCTGCTCGTCGTATCAAGAACTATGGTGCAGTATCGTGCAGCGGTACTTGCAAAGCAGGTGCTGTCTATGTGGGAGGTCTCTCTTCGGAGACAGCAGGCGCTGTTGAGCACCATATTGAGGATTGCCACAATTACGGTAGTGTTACATTCAATGGAACTTCGTCGGTTGATCAAGCTACTAGTATCGGAGGCCTAATTGCCGTAAATACCAATGGTTATGTGATGATGAAGAGTTGTACCAACTCGGGTAGTGTGTATGGCTCAGCAAAAGCCGACTATTACTATATGGGCGGTATGGTTGGACAATTAAAAAATAGATTTAAGTTTGAAGGCTGTACAAACAGCGGTGCTGTTGAGTGCGCAGGAGAGAATGATGCGAATGTTGTTATTGGCGGATACGCCGGAAATGCCAACCTTGGTACTGCTACGGGTACATTTATCAACTGTACAAGTTCTGGTAGTGTAAAACATAGTGGTACAATGACTAATACCTCTCGTAACCTCTTTATCGGTGGTTTTGTCGGTTACGTTCCAACACAGACCGGCCTGCTTAGTTGGGAGGGTTGTACTCATAGCGGTACAGTATTAGCCTGTGGCCAATGTTCGTCATCTACACGTAATGGTGGCTTTGCGGGCGGTACCTACGGCCCACTTCAGTTTGCTTCGTGTCTAAACTCGGGTAGTGTGACCTCTAATAACAAAAATACATCGGGTGCAAAATGTAATATCCTCACTTCCGGTTTCGTAGGCGATTCGCAACACGATAACGCAAAGGTTACCTTTGTGGCTGCCGACGCTTCCAAGAATATTACACCTTGTAAGAATACCGGTACTATTACCATCACAGGACATATGGGAGGTACAACCTATTATGGCCGTGCATCGGGCATTGCAAATGTCGATTATGGTAAAGGTACGCTCACCGCTAGCGATGTAATCAACGAAGGTCAGATTGTGGCAAAGAATCTGAAAGGCTCTTCAAATGGCGGTTATATCCAGGTTGGAGGTGTTACAGGTTGCCACATTGCCGGTTCAAAGTGGATTAACGTTGTAAATAAGGGCGAAATCTTGGTTGAGAATGTAACCGTTAAGTATGCTCTTGTCGGAGGTATCTCGGCACACACCAACGCATCGGGTCTCTACGAGGGTACATTGGTGAATTTGGGTAATATCATCGTTAGGAATTGTACCTTATCGGAGCCTGCAAACACCAAGATTGGCGGTATTGTCGGTAATGGAACTTTTGCTATCAGTGGTGCAAAATCGTACTGCAATATCGAGGCAAAGGACTATACCAATGTTGGTTGGATTATGGGTTCGGCGCGTGGAACAACTCCATTTGCTGTGAATTGCGAACTTGGTGGTACGCTTGTAACCTCTTGGGATATGACAGATGCAGACCCACGACCAATCGGAATTACGCTTGCACAAGATAACTACTTTGAGCATATTTATGGTGGCACAACCGATTGGACGGGTGTGACGGGCTATGATGGATGTACAGTTCTCACCTCAAAACCAAAACTCTAAACTGTTACGACTATGAAAAACTATTTGAGACCGGAGATTGATATCTACGAAGTCGTAGCCGAGAGAGGTTATGGCGATAGTGCAATGCTTCCGGGCTTCGGTACCGAAAGCGACGAGTTCATCTACTAATATTGAGTTGCAAAGAGAGAGCCGAGCGATATAAAAATCGCTCGGCTCTCTCTTTCTTATCCGATGTAGAGTCTATTCGGTTGCCTTGGTCTCGAACTCGGCAATAACATTTCCGAATACATCCGTAGCCTTAACCTTGATTACTGCTGTCGGGTCGGCAGGGATATATCGCCAAACGTGAGGTATGCCCTTGCGCGGACGCTGATGTCCCGCATTCTGCAGGCGGTGTCCCTTGGGTGCCTCGAAGTTCATCGATCGCTCAAACTCTCTCCAGTGCCAATCGCGGAAGTTGAGGTCGTATATGTTGCAGGTACTCTTGCCTTTGCCGCCTGTGCTCTCGGTAAATTCACACTTGTACGCACCAAAAACATTGACAATAATGGCGGCCTTGTTCTTCGGATGAGCCTTAACGAGGTCGTGGTAGTGTGTTATGCCGTCGCCCGTATATTGGGTGATGCGGTAGTGCCACTTATTTCCCGAATTGTCGTAGGCAAGGTACTTTTTGCCCTTTGCCTCGCCCCAAGCAACATAGTCGCGAGTGATATTTTCGCCACCAAAATGGTATGCAACAGAGCCACCAGGGGTGCCATCGCAGCTCCATGGGGTGTACCAGAATGTACCTGCCGACGAAGCGTGAATGTTCTGAATCAGTCGCTTGCCATTGTAGGTGCGTCGTATGCTTGCATCGATGTGCGAGTGTCCCGCCATAATCATAACATCGTAGCCCTTGAACATATCGAGGAATCTCTCGGCGTGCATCATTCTGTACTTTGTGTTGTTGAGCAGGATAGGGCAGTGAATAAGCACCACCACCTGCTTTGTCTTTGCAGGGTCGAGCTTTGCCATATCCTTCTCGAGCCAGGCCATCTGCATCTCGTCCACACGATATTGATAACCTTTTGTTGCATCCTCGCGCTGTGTCGGCCCGGAGTCGCTCGTGATGATAAGCGAGTTGTCGAGTACTACATAGTGCTCGCTACCTATGTTAAAAGAGTAGTAGGATGGGCCTATGGCGGAGTGGAAGGTCTCACGCGAGAGGTATGCCGTATAGTCATCAAACGACTCGCCCTTGGCCGGAATATCGTGGTCGTGGTTGCCGAGGATGTTGAAAACAGGCATATTGAGTTTTGTATCGGCAACATAGTCGGCGAGGGTGTAGCCACCCCTCTTGTGGTTCCACGATGTGCGCAGGCCGATGTCGCCGAGGTGTACCATATATACAGGATTCTTCAGTGTCGCTGCATAGTTGTTTATCTCGGGAATCATCTGTGTAGTGTATCGCTCCACGTCGAGAACGCTGCCCGCACTGCTTGTACCTCGTAGGATATGTGTGTCGGTCATAGTCATAAGAGTGTAGCGAGACTGATCAACTTTTGTGAGGTTGAAGTTGGCGGTCTGCTTCGACTTGCCGGTCGTTATACGTGCGAAAAATTGCGGAATAGAGCCATTGCGCTCCACTTCGTAGCCCGAAGGGATGGAGATGTGAACGAATTGCGCCTTTTCGCTATCGGCCGATAGAGTATAGCTGCCCTTGCTGTTGGTGGTGGTTACGTTGAAACCATCCGATACAACCACTCCTGCCACGCCCTTTCCCTCGCAGAGTACAACGCCCGAGATGTTTTTACCTCTTGCCGAAGCGGCGAAAATCGAAAAAAACAGAGCAACCACAATGGTTGCTCTGTTGATAACCTTGTTGGTCCACATAGTTGTTCTATCTTTAGTGGTTAGACGGTCATAATCTCCTTCTCCTTCTTCTCGAAAGCGGCATCAATAGCCTTTGAGAACTTCTCGAGCAACTTCTGAGCCTGTGTCTCGCCATCTTTGCTCTCATCCTCCGGCATACCATCCTTTACCGCCTTCTTGAAGGCCTCGACAGCATCGCGGCGAGCATTGCGCAACGAGATACGTGCGTTCTCGGCCTCGGCTTTCGACTGCTTAACCAACTCCTTACGACGCTCCTCGGTGAGAGGTGGCATCGAGAGACGGATGCTCTCGCCGTTGTTCGATGGGGTAAGACCGATGTTCGAGTCGAGAATAGCCTTCTCGATAGCGCGAATCATATTCTTATCCCAAGGCTGAATAAGGATTGTTTTTGCATCGGGTACGGTAACACTTGCTACACCCGAAACAGGGGTCTGCGAGCCGTAGTAATCTACGAAAACGCCATTCAATACATTTACAGAGGCCTTTCCTGCACGGATGTTCGACAGGGTCTCCTCCAAGAAATCAACAGCCTTCTGCATGCGGCCGGTTGCATCGTTAAGAATCGTTTTAGTATCCATAATCTCTACTATTTTTTGATTGTTTTCTCTATCAATTTTATGAGCTCGTCAAACTCCTCTGCCTTGTAGCCTACACTCGCCTTGACAATGCGTCCCCTCTTGTCGATAAGGAAGTTGCGAGGAATATAGGTCTGGGCATATTTACGATAGACGGCGCTGTCGCAGTCGAGTCCCATGGGAAATGTGTAGCCCATCTTTTTGCGGAACTCCGCCACTTTCTCTTTGCTGTCGCCACGCGAAACAGGCAGAAAGACGAATGGTTCGCCCTTGAAACGGTCGATAATATCCTTCTGTACTCGCGCCAACTCTGCGCGGCAAGGAGGACACCAGGTTGCCCAGAAGTTGAGCAGAACGACCTTACCCTTCAGGTCGGAGAGTTTAACAGTCGAGCCGTCGAACATATTTACCGTGAAGTTGGGAGCCGCCTCGCCATCTTTTACAAGTGTTGCCTGCTCGGGGGTTGGTCGCTCTTGTACCTTAACCTCGGCAGGGTTCCAAAATATTAGTAGAGCCCCAATAACAATAATCAGTACCAACATTAGTACTAATGTCAGCGGACTCTTCTTCTGATGTCTTCTTTTGATGCTCATAGTCTATTTGTGTACAAGTGTTCCGATATTCTCGCCACGCAAAACCTTCATCAGATTGCCCGGAGTGTCCATATCGAAAACGATGATGTTGAGGCCATTCTCCTTGCAGAGAGTGAAGGCTGTCATATCCATAATCTTCAGATTACGTGCGTATATCTCGTCGAAGGTTATCTCGTCGAACTTTGTTGCCGTAGGGTCCTTCTCGGGGTCTGCGGTATATACTCCATCAACGCGCGTACCCTTGAAAAATCCATCAGCCTCAATCTCGATACCACGCAGAGCCGAAGCCGAGTCGGTCGAGAAGTAAGGGTTGGAGGTGCCGCCACCGATGATTACAATATATCCTTCGCGCAAGTACTCGAGAGCCTTATCCTTTGAGTAGTACTCGCCGATAGGCTCCATGCGGATTGAGGTAAGAACCTTGCACTTTACCCCCTCGTCGGTAAGTACTGCCTGCAAGGCCAACGAGTTGATAATGGTTGCCAACATACCCATCTGGTCTCCCTTTACGCGGTCGAATCCGCGCTTTGCACCCTGCAATCCGCGGAAGATATTGCCTCCGCCGATTACGATGCCAATCTCGGTGCCGAGGGCTTGTGCCTCCTTAATCTGTTCGGCATAAACGCGTGCCTGCTCCATAGAGATACCATATTTTTGCTCTCCTTGCAACGACTCGCCACTCAATTTTAGAAGTATTCGTTTGTATTTCATAGCCTACAATTTTTCATTCGTAATACAAATATAGGGAATTAAATTCATAATTAAAAATTATTTTTACCTTACACACAAAAAAACTTGGGGCTAACCGAGTCACCCCCGATTAGCCCCAACGCATTCTATTTATGAATGGTTTAATACTCGATGCTCTTTGCGAGAACGAGCGAACCCCAAGTGCCCTTGAACTTTGGCAACTCTACAACATCGCCCGCCTTAACCTCGCGCTCGGCAATGTAGAAGGTACCCTTCAACTTGCCATCCTTAGCGCAACGCGAGTAGCACGAAGTGAGGATAGTCCAACCCTTGCGAACAACACTGTTATTTGAAGTGAGAATATAGATCTTACCGTCAGCCTTTGCGGTGATAGCACCACCTGCGCAGAACTGACCCTTTTCTACCGGTGTTGGAGCCAACATCTCAAAGCCCTCGAACTCGGTTGGATAGATCTTGCTCATTACGAAGGTGTGGCCAGGCCAGAGCGATGCACCCTCCGAGAAGGTGGTACGAACGAATCCCTCACCCTCGAACTTGATAGCGATATCCGATGGAGTCTCGACATATGGACGAGCGCTCAACGAACGGCTCTTGTCGCTACGGAATGCGCAGAGTGGGAGACCCTCCTTCGATGCAACATTGCCCATATCCTCGTTGAAGCAGTAACGAACAGCTACAGGGTTCTCAACGCCCTCTGCCCATACTACGATGCTCTTACCCTCGATCTTAGCCTCTGCCAAAGTGAAGATAAGGTTCTTCTCGTTTTTAGGGTCCTTAACACCAACCTGGAAACCGTTGATACGGTTGCCGCCTGTCTGAACAAGAGTAGTAGGAACGTTCTTGAAGTTTACGCGAACCTTGTGGCCCTCAATCTCCAACGAACGATATGCAGGTGAACGGAATGTGCCAACCGACTTACCATAGTGTCCGCCGAGTGCGCAATTTGCCAAGCGGTGAGCTACATCCCACTTCTTTGGAGGGTGGATGTCGCCAGGTATCTGATTCTGGTCGTTAGTTACAACCAACTCACAATTCTTGGTGCGAGCTGCTACACGAGCCTGAGCCTCACGAAGAAGAGCTCCGCTGATACCCGAGTATGTGTGCGGTGCAATCTCAACAATGTAGAATGGCATCTCAGGATTACGGAACTCCAAACGCCACGACTTGATGAGGTGCGACAACATGCTGTAATAGGTTCTATTGCTTGATACATTCGAGCAACCCTGATACCAGATTGTACCTGCGACGGTGGTGTGGCGGATAGGGTAGATATTCGCATTGTGGAGGTGCGAAATCTTCTTGCCCCACTTTCTGTTCTTTGTCTTTTTTGCCACGGCAGCAACCTTAGGGTTGTTTGTGAGGTATTCTGCGCTCAACCATCCCTCGATAGCGGTACCGCCATACGAAGCATCGATAAGGCCGATAGGTACATTCAAAGCCTTCTGCAAATCCTTACCAAAACCGTAACCTACAGCCGAGAAAGAGGCCAAGTCGCGTGGGTTGCAAACTGCCCAGTGAGCCTTGTGCTTACGCTGTGCAGGTACATCCTTCTGTGGCGTAGCTGAGGCGATACGACCTGTGCTGTAGAGACGGATGTACTGATTCATCTTGCCCTTCAACTCTCCCTTCATATCAGGAGTTCTATTCACACGCCACTCCATATTCGACTGACCTGCGCAGAGCCATACCTCACCGAAGAGGATGTTTGTGAGATTCTTAACCTCTTTCTTGTACGAGATGGTGATCGAGTGAGCGTCGTAGCTTGCACCAAGAGTCTGTACAGGCAAGATCCAGAAACCCTCTGCATCAGCCTTAACCTTAAGAGGCTTCTTCAAGTTGAGCCAGCTTGGATTAACTTTTACGGTAGCCTTTGGCTTTGCCCAACCCCAGATATTAACGGTGGTCGAGTGCTGAAGCACCATGTTGCTACCAACAACCGATGGTAATACCAATGTCGGCTGTTGCTCCTTTGCACTTGTTGTAGCTACCGAAAGGAACATAGCAACAACTGCAAGCAAAATAAATTTGAAGTTTTTCATAAATGTTTTGTTTTTTAATGATAAAGTGTTGGTATAAACTTTAATTTGCGCAAAGTTAATAAATGTTTCCAAAATAATTCGGAAAAATCGTTATATTTGTGTAACGATACTTAAATTTATATTATTTCGTTATGGTAAAGTTTTTTACATCAATATTGTTGGTTCTCGGTGTAGCCGTAGCATCAGCGCAGTCGATATATCCTGCAGCGGGAGAAGATTGGGCAAGAGTAAAACCCTCGAAGTATGGCTATAACCCCCAGAAAATGCGAGAGATACGCAAGTTTGTTATCGATTCGATGAACACTACGGGATTGATGGTTATAGTGGGTGGCGAGTGTATCTTCAAGTTTGGAAGCGTCGATCGTATCAGCTATATCGCCTCGTGTCGTAAAAGTGTTATGGCGATGCTCTATGGTAAGTATGTCGAGAATGGTACTATCGACCTCGATAAAAGCCTCGGTGAGTTGGGTATAACCGACCATGGAGGGCTGCTACCTATTGAGCAGAGGGCTACCGTGCGCCACCTGATTCAAGCCCGTTCGGGAGTCTATCACCCTGCAGCGAACAGGGGAAGTGCCCTCGATAATCCCGATAAGGTGCCTCCGCGTGGCTCGAAAAAACCTGGTTCGTATTACCTCTATAATAATTGGGATTTCAATGCGGCAGGTACTGTGTTCGAGAGACTTACGGGCAAGAGCATATATCAGGCTTTGGAAGAGGATTTGGCAAATCCACTCGGCTTTCAGGATTGGGATATTACCAAACAACGCTATGGCGGCAGAAGGCAGAAATCGGAGCACTTGGCCTTCCATATCTATATCTCCACTCGTGATATGGCACGCTTGGGATACTTGATGTTGCGCGAGGGAGAGTGGGATGGCAAGCAGATAATATCGAAAGCGTGGCATAAGGAGATGCTTACGGCTTGGACCTCCCGCAAGGAGGTAAGCGATAGGGCCGGCAGTAAGAGTAGCTTTGCGTATGGCTATATGTGGTGGCTCTTCAAGACCAAAACACCCGAATTGAAGGGGGCATATACGGCTCGTGGGGCAATGGGACAATTTATTACGGTTATCCCTGAGTTGGATATGGTGATTGCGCACAAAACCGACAATGTCTATGGTCGCAGAACCCCATATTCCCGATACCGAATGTTAATCAATAAGATCATCGCGGCAAGGGAAAACTAACTTCGGTTCGGAAAATTATCCGTTGAAAAGTAAAAAAAAATATAATTTTACTCTTTGCAGAGGCCTATTTTTTGTTAAAACAGCAATATTTGTTTGATTTTGAAAAAAATGTTACTAATTTTGTTGGTTGGAAACAGAAAATGGAAAAATACAGAGTAAGAAACTAATTTTCTATCACTAATAATAATTAAAAACAATTTTGCTATGACAAATGTAAAGCGCGTCTATTTCTTCGGTAACAAAGAGGCCGAGGGAAATGGCAAGATGAGAGAGTTGCTCGGTGGTAAGGGTGCTAACCTCGCCGAGATGAACCTTATCGGTATTCCGGTACCTCCGGGAT
>JAZQIS010000044.1:0-5565 GCA_045541235.1 Alistipes sp. | reverse complement strand
AAACCCCATAAATCGCTTGCGCCTTGACCACCGATGAGAGTTGGCGCAATTAGATAAGTGCGAGTAAGTGCAAGTAAGGGCGCGCGCTCTCTTTACTAGCCGTTACTAGCCCTTAACCACCGCTAATAACCACTATTTTCTTTGCGCACTTTTGCATTTTCGGAAATAAGTTGTTATATTTGTGGCACATATTACGCGGAAAGTGTAAGTTTATTCTCGGAAAACGAACGTAGGAAATTCGACTAATAGAGGGAGTAAGCAGACATTGTGCCGCGTCATACCTTTGGTATGGCGTGGGCTGTTGCTTATTTTAATCTATTAAGGTTATCCTACGACCTGTTTTCCTAAAAAAAATAAGCCTTCAGCACCACGCTTTCTTTTTTGTGTTGCCCGCGCGATATGTACGCTATTTATTATTAGAGGTAACAACTTTTAACCACACATTATTATGCTTATAAAGAACGGTGGCTATAACGCCCCTGATCTACAACGCTGCGACATTGTCGTGGAGCGAGGCTATTCGGTTACTACCGTTGTCGGAAATTGGGAGATGGGCAGCGAGTACGATGGCTCGGCAGATTAGCAACAACACAAATCCAAAAATCATATTATTATGAAAAAAACACTACTCTTATGTTTGAGTTTTGCGGCATTTCTCACTGTGGGGTGTACGCAAGATGTCAACGAGGTGGAGCTCACCCCATCGTTGGGTGTAACTCCGCAGATTCGTATCGACGGCTCCATCAATCAGCAGTATATCTCGCGTGTTGATGATGGTGGCTTCTGCACAGGCGACCAGATTGGTCTCTACGGAGTGAACTACAGCGACAAGAATCTTGTTGCGGGCGAGCTTCTCGACGAGGGTAACCAGGTGGACAACGCCTGCTACACCTATGACCGCGAGAATAATGTGTGGACCTCGAGTGGCTCTATCTACTACAAGGATGCCGAGACCAATATCGACCTCTACGCCTACTACCCTTATGGCTCTCCTGCCGAGGTGCGTGCCTACGAGTTCGAGGTGCAGCAGGATCAGTCGGGCAAGAACACCCTTGATGGCTATTCGCAGTCCGATTTCTTGTGGGGCAAGACCGTGAATGTTGCCCCTACCGAGGCGAAGGTCAAGTTGCGTTTCGACCACCGCTTGGCTTGCGCCAATGTAATCCTTGCCGAGGGCGATGGCTTCGAGGAGGGCGAGTTCGATGCGTTGCAGAAGAGTGTGTTGGTTATGAATACCACTCGCAAGGCCATTGTCGATTTGCAGACCGGAGTTGTTGAGGCTACGGGCGATGCCGAGAGTGAGGGAATCGTTATGAAGGCCGATGCCGATGGATACAAGGCTGTTGTTGTTCCGCAGAGAGTTGCGGCGGGCACCTCGTTGTTCTCCATCACTGTTGGCGGCATCCCATATCGCTTTAAGAACAATAATGCCGATATCAACTACGAGAGTGGCAAGCAGACCAAGTTTACCATCACGATTAACAAGAAGGCCCACTCGGGCGAGTACGAGTTCTCGTTGGTCGATGTCGAGGTTGTCGATTGGGAGGCCGATTTGGAGGCTCACGGTGGCGAGGCACGCCAATACTTTGTTGTAAAGATGGATGAGCCTGGTACTCTCGGTGCAAAGATTCGCGCAGCCAAGAAAAACCCTGCCAAGATTAAAAACCTAAAGATTTCGGGTAAGATTTGCGAAGGAGATTTCTATTATATGCGCGACTCTATGACAATTCTGCAGGCCGTAAACCTTAAGGAGACTGTAATTCCTCAATGTTGGTCGGCTAATATTAAGCCCGAGGGAGAAAGTAAATATAGATATGTCTATTTTGAGGGTGTAGCCCCTGAGAATAGTGATGAACGCAAGGCCATTGTTAATGCTGCATATCCAAATTGTACTTATAGCGGAGGTTTATGGGGACCATACCCTGCTCACGAAATACCGGCATCCGCATTTAGGAATAAAATCTCTCTTGTCTATTTCTGTTTCCCTGAGAAGGTTACCAAGATTGGAGATAATGCATTCGAGGGTACTCTTCTTTCGGGTGCATTGATTATTCCAAATGATGTTACAGAGATTGGCACCTATGCATTTTGTGGTACGAATATTACCTCTCTTCAACTTCCGCACGGGTTAAAGATTTTGGGGGGAGATGCGTTCTACGAATGTTCTTCTCTGTCGGGAACCCTCTCTTTGCCGGAGAGTTTGGAGAGTATAGGTCCTGCTTGCTTTCGAGATTGTGCTATGTTGACAGGTAATTTGGTATTACCTTCAAAATTAAAAAGAATCGGGAGCGGTTGTTTTTATGATTGTCCCGGATTAACAGGCGATTTGGTAATTCCGGAGGGTATTACAGAGATAGAATCCACTGCATTTTCGGGTTGTGAAGGTTTAACCGGTTCACTTACTCTTCCTAAAGGATTAAAGATATTGGGCAGTTCCGCTTTTAATCATTGTAATTTTCAGGGCGAATTGGTTATCCCAAATCAAATTCAGGTTATTCCATCATTTTGCTTCAGAGGTTGCAACTTTTCAAGCATAGTTTTCGCTGAAAATAGCGAACTAATCAAAATCGAAGACCGTGCATTTGAAGACAATCGGCGTCTTAGTGAACCGGTAATTTTGCCCGAGGGATTGCTGACAATAGAGGGTGAAGCTTTTTATTTTTGTAGTAATATGCCATCAATTGTTTTGCCAAAGAGTCTAACGGTTATCGGAAATGAGGCGTTTAATGGATGCTACAACCTCTCATCAATTACCTCTAAGGCGACAACTCCGCCGGTATGCGGAAGTGGCGCGTGGGATGGTGTAGCAAAGGATAACTTTACTGTTGAGGTGCCCGAGCAGTCGGTAGTAAAGTATCAGACGCAGACGGGTTGGAGCGACTTCCGCCGTATTGCAGCGCACCACGACTTCTCGCTTTCGCGTCCGCTGTTAAGAGTGCTAAATGCAGAGCATAGCGAGACCTATGTAATGCGCGCACCTTCGGGCGAGGCGTGGAGCATAGAGTCCAAACCCGATTGGGTAACTGTTACCCCATCCTCGGGAGTTGGCAAGGTGGATGTAACGGTAACCGTAAACACGATGACCGCAGCCGAGGTGGGTACATTCAAATCGCGTACAAGTGGAACGGTGGCAAGCCCAACTTACACAACCTACAACGGCCGTGCTGGCGAGGTGGTATTCCTGCTCGATGGCAAGGACTACCGTACCAAGATGGTGGTGGAGCAGTACGACTACGAGTATGGCGATGGCGATGTAATGGTTAATCAGACCGCTACCGAGGGCAAGGGTGTAAATATCGTATTTATGGGCGACTGCTTCGATGCCCGCGATATTGCCGATGGCTCCTACTTGGCAGGTGTCGAGGAGGCGATAGGTTACTACTTCGCTATCGAGCCGTACAAGACCTACAAGCCTTACTTCAATATCTACACCATATTCGGCCTATCGAAGGATAGCGGAATGGGTACGGTAAACACCATCAAGGAGGCCAAATTCGGCTCGCAGTACTCGCTTGACGGCATCTCCCCTGACTACGCAACCTGCTATGAGTATGCGATGAAGGCGGAGACCGTAAACGAGAATAACCTCGGCGAGACTTTGGTGGTACTCATCGAGAACACCACCGACTACGGCGGTATCTGCTATATGTGGGGCGATGGCTCGGCAATAGCCTGCTGTCCGATGTCGCGCGATGTCTATCCATTCGATTTCCGCGGTATTGTTCAGCACGAGGCTGGTGGCCACGGATTTGGTAAGCTGGCCGACGAGTATATCTACCACAACGCATTTATTCAGTCGTGCGGTTGCCCTTGTTGCAGCCACTTGAGGGCGTTCCGCGCTTCGAAGGCGCGCGGCTGGTATCGCAACCTCTCGGAGAATGGCGATATGAAGACCGTGGAGTGGGCGCACCTTATCTACCACAAGGACTACTCGAACATTGTCGATATGTACGAGGGCGGATTCTTCCACACTCGCGGAATATATCGTTCGGAGGCCACTTCGTGTATGAACAACAATATCCCTTACTACTCGGCAATCTCGCGCCAGGAAATGGTGGAGCGCATAATGAAGTATGCCGGCAAGGAGTTCGATATCAACGACTTCTACGCAAAGGATGTGCGCGATGCCTCGAACAATACCCGCGTGCCAATGCCGCTTGTAGTGGAGGAGAATGCCGAAACAATGAGGGGCGCAAGCAAACAGATGCCTCCAAAGTTTATGGGCGACAAACCGCAACTCAAAAAGTCTAACAAATAATCAAAGGAGAAGAGAACTATGAAGAAGATTTTTAGTATTTTGGCAGTTGCAACTCTTTTGATGACGGGTTGCGAAAAAGGTGGCGACAACAACTCGGTTGTAAATCCCGATGAAATCCGCTTTGAGACCTCTATCTCGCGCGTGGCAGGGGCTGCGTTCGAGGAGGGCGACACCTTCGGCCTATACGCCGTGGAGTACAATGGCGAGGAGGTGGCCGACCTGCAGGTTAGCGGCAACTACCTCAATAACGAGGCCGTAACCCTCACAGGTGGCGTTTGGACACCATCGCGCAAACTCTATTGGAGCGACGCTCCGTGCGACTTCTACGCGATATATCCGCAGCAGAACCTCGAGGCTGTGGAGGATATCCTCTTCCACATCGCCACCGACCAGTCACAGCCTTCGGCAGATGGCGTTTTGGGCGGCTACGAGGCCTCGGATATTATGTGGGCCAAGGCAGAGAAGCACTCGCGCGAGAATGGCGCGGTAAACCTCAAATTCTACCATATGATGTCGAAACTCGTGGTCGATATCGTACGCGGTCCAAGCTACGAGGGCGAACTCCCCGAGAATATCGAAGTGCATATCTACAATACTGCTACTACTGCGCGTGTGAATTGGCGCATAGGCTCGCTCGAGAAGTACCTCTACAGCGAGAATAAGACTATCAAGATGAAACAGGTGGATGGCGACACATTCGAGGCGATTGTCGTACCGCAGTTTATCGAGCGTTCGACACCTCTCGTTGAGGTGACAATGGAGGGCATAGCATACCTCCTCGAGTACGATATGTCGTTCCGCCCGGGCATTCAGCAGACTATCACCGTAACCCTCAATACCTCGCCTGACCAGGAGAAGATAGAGATCTCCATCGATGGCGATACAGGCGATTGGGAGTAATAGCCCTCTCGCTATTGCAAGAAGCTGTCTGACAAGGTGATTTCTGCGTTACGCTTGCCCTTAAAATGCTCATTTACGCCAAGTAAACTCCGCTTTTTCGGGCTACGCAAGCCTTGAAATCCCTCCTGTTATACAACTTCTAACAAAATTGGGAGTGTCTAAAAAAATTGTTAGACACTCTCTTTTTTAGCCCCTCCTCGCTCGTTTCTTCCCTCCTCCCCTACTTGTTGTTCCCCTACTTGTTCCTCGCCCCTACTTGCCCTCCTTGTTGTTTCTTGTTGCTTCTTGTTGCTCCCCTCCTCCCCTACTTGCCCCTATCTAATTGCGCCAACTCTCATCGGTGGTCAAGGCGCAAGCGATTTATGGGGTTTACTGGGGTTTGCTGGGGGCGCACCTTCGGTGCTTAC
>JAZQIS010000043.1:0-43989 GCA_045541235.1 Alistipes sp. | reverse complement strand
CGATTTGCAGGCTGCTAAGGACCTCGGCTTCGACCTCGGTCAGGCAGAGGTTACCGTTACCACAAAGACATACTCGAAGTTCTACTTGAACGACGGTGCTATCGATGGCGAGCAGAGAGAGGTTACCTTCACAAAGGCTGCTGCTATCGACAAGACTCCGGCAGACAAGAACCTGGATACCAAGTTGGGTACTTACCACTGGGTTTCGATGAACTACATCTTGTGGCCAAATCCAAATGTTGCTGCTGATGCTTCGAAGGATTTGTCGCTCTCGAAGTGCGAGATGACAGTTTCGTTGGCAGGTCAGGAGGACATCGTTCTCTCCGTTCCACAGGCTCCTGCACGTCGTAACTGGCGTACCAACCTCGTTGGTTCGCTCCTCACAGAGCAGGGCAACATCAAGGTTGAGATTATCCCTGAGTTCGAGGATGAGTACAATATTTCGCTGCCTTTGAGCTACACCGCAGAGACCAACACATTGGAGGTGCGTGGTTCTGAGGCATTCTTGGAGATTATCAAGTGGTCGAATGACTCTGCTGCACGCGATAAAGCTATGCAGACTATTCTCGGCAACGATAGCGACGCTAACCTCGAGACATTTGAGGGTATGACCATCGAGTTGTACAGCGATGTAGATTTGAATGTAGGCATGAATAATGGTGAACGAATCTCGGTTGAGCCAATCTGCAATAAAGGCGAGTTTAAGGGTACGCTCGACGGAAATGGCTACACCATCAAGAATCTATATCAAAGTGGTTGGGCATTTGGCTACGATTGGTACAACTACGGCTGCCTTGGTCTATTCTACGCTGTGAGAAATGCAACCGTAAAAGATGTAACCCTTTCGGGCTTTGAAGGTCAGGTAGAGGGAGGTAACCTCGGATTCGTTGCAGGACTTGCTTATGGCGATACAACATTTGAGAATATCACTATCGAAGATGGCAAGATGGGAACTTACAACAATCGTTGTGGTGGTGTTGTAGGTTATACCGGCGAGGGTAACTACACATTCAAGAACATCACTATTGAGGAGGATGTTGTTGTTGGAGGTCTTTGGGGTTCATTCGATTCTTCTGTCGGAGGTCTTATCGGTAGCGCAAACAGCAGCTCGACATTCCTTATTGAGGATGTTACCCTTAACTGCCGCGTCGATGCTTACAACGACTTAACAGCAGCATATAAGTACTATGCATATCGTATGTGTGGTATGATTGTAGGTCGTGTTTATACCACAAAGGATGATAATGGTACAACCCGTCCAGACCCTGCAGCAAGCAACATCACTTGCAAGAATGTTGTGGTAAATTACGGCGATTGGATGAATTACCACTATTGTATGCAGCACTATCAGCGAGTAGAGGCAGGTTACACCTATGGTGGTCATAACACCAGCAGCTGCACAGGTGATATTCTTTGCTATCCATTCGACCAAATCTTTGGTGGCGGTCAGTATGGCGTTTACGGACTCAGAGCATACGATGGTGTAAAGGTAAATTACCCATACACCTACAATCAGTCTGAGCTTAGCACAAGTGCTGATGTAATCAACGCTATCAAGAACGGTCAAAATGTGAAGCTCGCTGCCGATGTTAATGTTGGCACAACACAGCTTGCACTCGACAATGTGAAGATTGACCTTAACGGACACACGCTCACAACACAGATGACCTATGGCGGTATCTCGTTGAAGAATGGCGCTTCGATTAAGAATGGTACTATCGAGCACACCGCTACAGTAGCCGCTATCAAGGCCTACAATGTTGGCGCAATTGAGAATGTAACCATCAAGAATAGTTGCGCTACAGCAAATAAGACCGTAACAGGTATTGCTATTCAGCAGGGTGGCTATGTAGGCTCTATCAAGAATGTTAAGTTCGAGGGTGTAAGCCAGGCTATCGAGGTTGGCTATCAGGCAACAGTAGATCTTATCGAGGACGTAGAGGTATATGGCAAGGCAAACGGTACTGCCGAGGGTATTGGTCTCGTAATCAATGGCGGCAAGGTTGGCAAGGCAGTGAACAGCACTTTCAAGGGCGATAACTACGGCGTTAAGATGCTTTTGAAGGGTGTATTTGCAGTTGGTCTCGAGTTGGAGGGCTGCTCCGTAGAGGGCACAACAGCATCGATTGCAGCCTACGACGAGAAGGGTATCTCGAACACAAGTGGTTCGCTCGTTCTTACATACGATGCTGCAACTACTCTCACAGGTCCGTTTGTTTGGGACTTCGAGGATGAGTGCTTGGGCGTTGTTACACTCAACATACCATAATAATCTGAAGATAATCCGCTTACAAATGCGTTGCTTGAATTGGGCAACGCATTTTTTTGTGAATTTTCTTTACAATTCAAATATTTGTTGTATCTTTGCACCGCTAAATAGCACAAAACATTTAATAATTAAACAATTATGAACAATTACGAAACCGTTTTCATTGTCACTCCGGTGTTGTCTGAGGCTCAGGTAGCAGAGGTTGCTGACAAATTCCAGGGAATCATTACCGAGAACGGTGGTCAGATTGTGAATGTAGAGAACTGGGGCTTGAAGAAGCTCGCGTACTCGATTCAGAAGAAGACAACCGGTTTCTATTTCTTGGTAGAGTTCACCGGCGAGGGCTCGTTGATCAACACCCTCGAAACACAGTATCGTCGCGATGAGCGAATCATTCGTTTCTTAACTTTCAAGCAGGACAAGTACGCAGTAGAGTACTCTGAGAAGCGTCGTGCCAAGCTTGCTAACAAAAACAAGGAGGAGTAAACTATGGCAGAGATGAATCAGGGTGGCGAGTTGCGCTACCTCAACCCAGTGTCGGTTGACGTTAAGAAGAAGAAGTATTGCCGTTTCAAGAAGCTCGGCATTAAGTATGTAGATTACAAGGATGGCGAATTTTTGAAGAAGTTCCTCAACGAGCAGGGTAAGATTCTCCCTCGTCGTTTGACCGGTACTTCGCAGAAGTTCCAGAAGAAGGTGGCTCAGGCCGTTAAGCGTGCGCGTCACCTCGCAATTTTGCCATTCGTAACCGATTGTATGAAATAAGGAGGAGAAACACTATGGAGATTATTTTGATTAAGGATGTAGAGAACCTCGGATACGCTAACGACATCGTTACTGTAAAGCCAGGTTATGCGAACAACTACCTCATTCCACAGGGTTTCGCAAAGAGTGCTACCGCTTCTGCAAAGAAGGTGTTGGCAGAGAACCTCAAGCAGCGCGCTCACAAGGACGCTAAGATTTTGGCTGACGCTCAGGCTCTTGCCGAGAAGATTGCCAACCTCCCACTCTCGTTTGCTGTTAAGGCTGAGGAGGGTCGTATCTTCGGTACTATCACTTCGGCTGATATCGCTGAGGCTCTCGCAGCTAAGGGCGTAGAGGTTGAGAAGAAGAATATCACCGTAGAGGCTATCAACACCGTAGGTGAGTACAAGGCTACCGTTAAGCTCCACCGCGAGGTTAAGGGTGAGATCACTCTCTCGGTTGTAGCTGAGGAGTAATCAATACTTCCAACAAAGAAAAATATAGGTGTCCTCTGGACACCTATATTTGTTTATCGCCGAGCCACTATGCTACCCTATATCGGCCATCGTCGAGGATAATCATATTGTGCGACATTGCGTAGGCGATTCCACGACGCATCGAGGCTGCCACATTATCACGCACACTCGCAAAGCCAAAGCAACGTGCCGTCTCACGAATCAGCCCCTCCTCACTAATAGCGAACTGCTCCTTCAGCATCTGCACAACAGCCTGCGCAACCTCCTCGGGGGCTATATCCAACGCCTCACGGTCCGAGGCCAAACGATAGCCCGAGTAGCTCTCTTTCTGCTCTCGGTCTCGCCAAATAAAGATATCCTCCTCGCCACTCATAACAAGGTCCATATCTTCAAACATCTCGGTCAGATAGGCGTTTATACGTATTCCATTGCGACCAATGCTATAGCTTGTCAGCAGGCGTTTCACAAGCAACCTGCGGCTAATAGGGGCCTCGGCATTGACAACCTTGCGTATATCGCGCTCTACGGCCGTTGTATAATATCCTTGCGAGAAGAGTGCCGCATCGGCAACACGGAGAGGCAGATTGGCCATTTCGTACTCCCTGGCCCCACTCTCTAAAGCAGCTGGCGCAACCTCACCCACAGGTGCCAAACCTGCCGACTCGATGGTTCGTTCAAAAGTGTCGGCATCCTCCTCATCAATAGAATCGACAGCCTCCGTCTCTCCAACGGCAACCTCTGACGAACTAACTCGTTCAATCTCCCGCAAGATACCGTTAAGCACGTGTGATGGCGTATCCCACCACTCTACCGACCATATATTATATGTCTGCCATCCGAGCAAGGATAGTACGGCTGGGGTTGTAACATCTCTATCGTGCGCCGTATGCGATGATACATAGTTATATCCGTCGCAAAGCAGTCCAAGAAGATATCGTTGCGGATTCTTTGGATCTACGATACCTATATCCACACGATACTCTGACGAGCCGATGTTGGTATTTACCCTATAGCCCTTTGTACGAAGTGCCTCGGCTACAGACTCTACAAAATGGTCCTTTGCTTTACTCTTGCGGCCGTACTCCATATGCATCAGAGCAACTTTACCTCGCTCGGCATACTCGAGGAACATTTTGAGGTAGTGAACACCCTTTGCATTAGAGCGATAGAGGTCAATATCCTCGGCCTTGAGCGAGGAGAACACCTTCATCTCGTAGCGGGCACGCGATACCGCAACATTTAGGCGACGTTCTCCTCCATCACGGTTGAGTGGTCCGAAGTTCATTGTCATCTTTCCGAACTTATCACGTCCATAACCCACCGAGAAGAGGATGACATCTCGCTCATCACCCTGAACATTCTCCAAATTCTTAATAAAGATAGGCTCGTGCATTTGCGCTGCAACAACCTCCAAATTGACATTCTTACGCAACATATCATTGAGCATATCCTCGATTAGAGCCTGCTGATTGACATTAAAGGTAACAACTCCAATACTTTGCAAGGCTCTCTTTGGATTTGACAAGCGCATCTTTATCTCGTTTACAATGGCGGCAGCCTCCTCTCTATTATTCTTACCTCCTCCACGCTCGTAAAGGCCTTCGACATACTCGAATGACACCTTCGTTGCCATATCGTCATTTGAAGGGAATGTCATTAACGAATTTTTGTAGAAGAGGCGATTACTGAAGGTTATAAGGCTCTCGTGTTTGCTACGATAGTGCCACAACAGATACTTCTGCGGCATCGAAAGAGCCAAGCAATCCTCGAGAATACTCTCCAAATCCTCGTTTTCGGAGTGTTGCTCCGAGAAGTTATCGACCATAAAGAAGCTTGTTGGAGGCAATTGGTGCTCATCACCAACAACAATCGCACTCTTACCACGAGCTATCGCTGCAACCGCCTCACAAGTAGGCATCTGTGATGCCTCGTCAAAAATTACCAAATCGAACTGCGGCCACTCCTTTCCAAGATACTGGGAGACCGAAAGCGGACTCATAAGCATCGCAGGGCACATTCTCGAGATAAGGTCGGGAATAGTCTCGAAGAATTTGCGTATCGAGATACCGCGACAACCATTGCGGATACACTTCTGCAAATAGCCTACATCCGAACTCTGCGAGGCCTCCTTACGAAGTGCCGGAAGCATTGCAGTCAGTCGTGCTACCAGCTCCTTTCGAGTTACCTCCTCGAACTCTTTACACAACCTCCTGAATCGCTTAATCTTATCCTCGAACAAAATTGATTGGAAGAAACTCAACTCCTTATCCTGCGAGATATAGTAGTTGGCACAGCTCTTATAGAGGCTCTTTAGATAGACCTCATCGATGTCGTTTCGGCCAATAATTCCACTCTCAAAGGCTTCGGCTACAGATGCTAATCCCCTATCACAAAGTTGCTTACGCACCACGTTATAGGCAACCTTGCTACGTAGATTCTCGAGATTAGACTTCCAACGCTCCACTATCTCTTCAAGGTCTGCCAACCAACTCTGCGAGGTTTGGGCAAGAGAGGCTGCAGCCATACGCTGAATCTCATCTACCTCGGCAACAAGTCCGGCATAAGCGTTGTTGTACTCGACAAGGATGGTCGAATATTGAGCTCGGAAAGAACGCCAACCGCCACCAAGTTGTGTCGCAATATCCTTCAACACGTTTGCATTACCCTGCTTCAGTAGCGATGTTGCAGAGAGCAACTTGGACAACCCCTCTTGATAGGAAAATAGGCGCGCAGAGCCTACACTCTTCAGGTCGCGCTTCACATTACAAATCCTATCGAGATAGTTCAACGTCTCCTCCACCCCACTCTGCAAGCGATGCAACTCTGCCAACTTATCACATAGTGGCAGAACCTCAACATCGTTCACACTCGAACCATTGCGAGAATAGGACGATATAACCCCCTTTACGGAACGGCGTTCAAAGAATTTTGGCAAAAACCACCTATGCTCCGACTCCACCCATCGGCGACGTAACGAAGTGTAGTCCATATCGAAGATATGCTCGTTGAACCGCGAGAGTATCTCTACATTCATCTTCTCGGCAGATTGGCATAGTTCGGCGAGCTCTGTCAAACTCCTTACTACATCGTTATTCAACCCCTCAATAAGTTGAATCGGAATCTCCTCTCCAAGTATAATGTTTGCAATATCGGACAAAGCGGCATAGTGCGCCCTCGACGTCTTTTCGGCCGAGTAGTTAAATAGAGCAGACAGACTCTGCGAAAGCGATCGCACATTTGCAATCTTTGGCCCTACTTCGTGAAGGTGGTGCTGAATATTACTGCGTATATCGGGCGAATACTCCAACAAACCTATCTCGTGTAGGGCATTAGCGTGCTCGGCAACAACATTAGCCACAGATTCAAAATTCTGCGCCAATTCGGTATCCTCACGCATAATCTCGGGTGTGAGGGCCTGAATATACTCGTCTGCCACTTTGAACAATGCACTCTCAGGGAGCTCTACCGCAGAATATTGCGCAAAGCAGTCGTAGATTGAGAGTCCGCTTGGGTAAACCCTATGTAATCGCTCTACGTGGCTATTCAACTCACGCTTCATCTCATTGAGATAGGCAGCCTCCTTGGCGAATGTTCCATCGCCGGCCAACTGAGCCACCTCGGTAGTCCTGCGAAGTTGATCCATAACCAGACTCTTCTTTGTCTTGTTGGAGTGGAGCTCCAAACAGAACGGATCGAGTCCTATTGCCGCCAATCGCTTTTGCACCACCTCCAAAGCCGCCATCTTTTCGGCAACGAAGAGGACTCGCTTACCGTGAAACAGGGCGTTGGATATGATATTTGTAATGGTCTGAGATTTTCCGGTTCCCGGAGGGCCGTGCAACACGAAACTCTTACCCGAAATGGACTCATTGATGGCGGCAAGTTGTGACGAATCGGCACTGATAGGCAATGCTACCTCCTCGGACGATAGCTCCCCTACCGACTCCGCAACATCCTCCATACCACTACTCAATTTGCCCGTAATCAAGCTTGAGATAAGAGGGTTTTCGGCCATCTTCTCTCGATTTGTACGGAGGTCGTTCCAAATAACAAAACGGCTAAACTCAAAGATGCCGATAGTGCTCTCCTCTATCACATCCCACTTCTCCTGTTCCATAACAGCCTTGCGAACTGCTGCAAGGATGTACTTGATATCCAATCCCGTTTCATTATGGAGCGCACCTGCAACATCCGGTATCTCAATATCATAATTCTGCTTTAACAGCTCGAACAGTGTCTCGTTAAGCAGTGGGTCCTCGCCACGACCTACCATATAGTAGCCCTTATTTGCCGACCTTCGCTCCAAACGCACCGGATAGAGGACTATCGGAGCAAAGTGAGGAGAGGATTTACCCTGCTCAAACCACTTCAAGAAACCCAATGCTACATACAAAGTGTTTGCACCACTCTCCTCCAAGGAGAGTCGCGACGAACGATAGAGAGCTGTCAATGTCTTGCTTAGCGTCTTTGAATCTTGATACGAACGAAGTGTGTCGCTATTCTCTATCTCTTTGCGCAACAGAGCAAGAATCGGATCATTATCGCCAATTCGCACACCCAAGTCCTTGCTATCAATTGGCGACTCCCAATCCAGCGGACACTCCACTATATGAATCTCCTTGTTTTGACAGAGCAGTTGTACCACCTCGACAAGTGTAGGCACCATAATACGCAACGTATTGCTTGTAAAACGGAGATTCAACAGATGATTACGCGTACTCAAATCGAGCAACCTTCGCTCCCACAAATCGAAGCGGGTAAACTCATTATCATCCTTCTTGAAAGAGAATGTCTCTCCCAGTTCGTCGGGTAAGAGATGAGACACCTCCTCCGGCGTACTATTCACAACCTCATACTCGCTCCCGTTATATATTCGCTGCGGAATAGGCTTCACGCCTGCCAATCGCGCTCGAGCAACATCAAGTACAAACGAGAACTTCTCAACACTCTTCAAGGAGTTATTGGCCAAGATAACAGCCTTGTCAAATGGAGTCTTTTGCCCCTCATTAGCAGCTGTTGTCTCCACCAAAATAATCTCGTTTATACCCTCTGCCGTTCGCTTGGACAATACTGAAGGATCGTCGTTTACACTATCCGTAAACATATCCTCGACCAACCAACATCCTGAAAAGGCGTGGCTGTCCTGCATAATCAGCAACGGGTGCAATCCTATTGCCTCCATACACGAACACATCAGTAAGGCCATATCCAAACAACAACCGCGCTTTCCTCGCTCGGCACTCAGCAACTCCTCACAAGTACGAATCTTCTGGCCGTGAGTGGCAAGAGTCATCGTAGGAATACAATAGGTGATATTCTGCTCCGATATCGCCTCATATAGTGCACCTACCATCATCTTTTGGCGGTTGGGCACATCGAAGTAATAGCCATCCAAAGAGCCGCTGCCGGTCCATTCTGCCAGCAACTCCGAAGCTCGCTTGATAATCGGGTCCAACGCTATATGACGTGGTGTAACATACGCAGCCAAATATTGCGGCATAAAGGCATTGCCCCAATATTGGCAATAATCCAAGACTTGCAACTCCTGCTTTGCCTCAGCGAGTATCTCACCCTCCTTGGTAAGCACCTGCACCGTAGTCTTTGCCGTAACCGTCTCGGTAAGGTTGCTGAGATACGATGTATTTATGGATGGCTGAATTTCGCTCATCTTCCAACTCTCATGCGGCGGCAAACTTACTATATGTTCTTCGAACATATCTGCAAATTCGGGGTCGAAAAATATCCTCACCTTTAATCCTTCATAGCCGACATCCGAATTGTTATCAATAGTTAGGCTCCGAATTAGTGACACCCCATTGTGGAGCAAGGCGTAGCTTGCCAATGGGATTTGGTTGAGTTTGACGGTTAGCATAATCTAAATCTTATAAGGTTTTCCTATGTCGCTTCGCACTACCTTTATTTCGCTCTACAAATTTACAAAAATAGATTATATCAAACATTCTCAAACAACAAAAAAAGAATATAGCACTTAACAAATACTATATTCCACTTTGATTGGAGTTGAATTTCACTACCAAATGTAGGGCACAACCTTGTAGCAGACGCGCTGCTTGTAGGCCGTATAACCCTCAAGTTCGCACTCGAGAAGCCGTTCTTCGTTTCTGATGCGAATAGCTATAAGAGGCACGTAGAGCACCATTATCGCGAATGAAATTATCGAGCCGAGTATCAATGGCATAGATAGAAACAGTAAGATTGTCGCCGTGTACATCGGATGACGCACCACACCATAGAGTCCCTTATCGACAACCTTTTGCCCCTCCTGAACCTCGACAGTTCGTGAGAGATAGGCATTTTCGCGCATCACCTCGGCATACATCAGATAGGAGAGGAGAAATATCGCAACCGCCATCCACACAGTCCATTGCGGCAGCGAGTGCCAACCGTAACGATAATTTAACCCTGCAACAATAAAGCTCGCAATAAAGAGCAACCCCGAGAGAGCGACCACCCATCTTTGAGACACCTCTTTCTCCTTGTTGCCGAGCCTTTTCTGGAGCAACTCAGGCGCGCAAAACAACATTACTACGCCCAATATTGAGATAGGTATAAAGAGCACAGCCATAAAGAGCCAACCGTGCCAGAAGTGCCACGTTCCCGCAGGCCAAAACAACATCGCTCCCACCAAAACAACTCCACTCAATAACTTAGTGGCAGCACTTATCGCCAATCTCGTCTTCATTTCACAACAAACTCACAATTTTTACTTGCCGATGCAGAAGTTGGCGAAGACATTTTTGAGTATGTCGTCGCTCGTGATGCGGCCCGTGATTTCGGATAGAGCAGTGATAGCACTGCGGATATCCTCTGCCAAAAGTTCCTCCGAGATTCCCATATCGAGTGCCGAAAGTGCCGCTTGCATCGACTCGTGCGCCCTACACAAGGCCTCGAAATGGCGCATATTCGACACAACTACCTCGCCTCTATACAGGCCTTCGGTATCGACTGTTTCGCGCAATGCTCGGCGCAGTGCATCCACCCCCTCGCCCTCACGTGCCGAGATATAAATTGCATCGGCAAAATCGCGCTTTTCGGTAGTATCCATCTTATTCACAACAAGGATAAGATGCTGTTCCTCCGTAAGTTGTGGCAGCTCTACCCCACTCTGCGAAGGTTCAACCATATAGAGGATTACCTGCGCTCGGCGTATTGCTCGCTCGGTGCGCTCAATACCCATCTGTTCGAGCCTATCATCTGTATCGTGCAGGCCCGCCGTATCGACAAACCGAAAGCGAATATCGTCAATCACAACCGACTCCTCGACAGTATCGCGCGTAGTTCCCGCAATCTCCGACACCATAGCCCTATCTTCCCCTACAAGGCGATTCAGAAGGGTACTTTTTCCCACATTCGGACGACCTACAATAGCCACCGAGACACCCTCACGAATGGCATTTCCCACTCTAAAAGAGTCCATCAAGCGGGCAACCATATCGTCGGTATGCCCCAACATCGCACGCAATCTTTCGCGATCGGCAAACTCCACATCCTCCTCCGAAAAGTCGAGTTCAAGTTCGAGCAATGTGGTAATCTTCAGCAACTCCTCGCGCAAGGAGTCGAGTTTCTCAGAATATCCGCCGCGCATCTGCGTAGCGGCTACGGCGTGTGCAGCTCGCGAAGCGGCAGCTATCAAGTCGGCTACAGCCTCAGCCTGCGAAAGGTCAATTCTTCCCGCTGCCAAGGCTCGTTGCGAAAACTCTCCGGCTTCGGCCATTCGCGCACCTCCTGCACACAAGAGGCGCATAACCTCCTGTGCAATATATCGTGAACCGTGAATCGATATTTCGACAGACTCCTCTCCTGTATAGGAGTGAGGGGCACGAAACACCGCCACAACAACATCATCCACAACACGTTCGCCATCGCAGATTGTGCCGTAGTGTATAGTGTGTGATGCGACCTCTTCGAGAGGTTTACGCCCTCTGAAGATGGTGTCACACAGGGCTATAGCTCCCTCGCCACTAATACGAATCACTGCAATAGCTCCACCCAAGGCGGTTGCAGGTGCTACAATTATCGAATTATCAATCATACCAACTGCAAAGGTATAAAAAATATAGAGACAACGCATACATTGTCTCTATATTTTGGCATTGCGACAGTGGTTAGTTGCCGGCTACAACAATAGTTGCCAGGCCTGCAATAAAGAGGAGGAACATCAGCGCAAGCAACCAATTTGTCTTACTATCGGCCCCTTTGAACTCCTTCCAAATAAACACTCCCCAAAATGCAGCTACCATTGGTGCGCCTTGGCCGAGTGCATACGATATCGCAGCACCCGCTTTACCGGCAGCGATATAGGAGAAGGCTGTACCGAGGCACCATATCATACCGCCGAGAATACCTACAAGATGTGTGGAGAAGGAGCCCTTGAAGTAGTCGCTATAGGATACCGGTTCTCCAACAAACGGTCTCTTCATCACCAAGGTATTGAAGAGGATATTGGAGACGAATACACCCACCGAGAAGATAAATATTGCCGAGTAGGGCGTGAGCATTCCCTCTGCAGGCTGCTCGAAATTATTAAGGTCCATACCCTTAACAACAAAGCGGTAGAAGGTGGACATAAGCAGACCTGCGATAATAGCAAGGATAATACCCTTCTTTCGACTCTTGCTCTGCTCGTCGGCCTTAGCCACACGACCTGCCGCCAATCCATTGCAAATGATTGCCACAACCACAAGCAGAACACCCAAAGCGAGCAGCCACGGGTTGCCCTTTGCCTGTTCGAGGTAGTTATTTACAACACCCAAAACAAGGGCGAGGCCACATCCAAGAGGGAAAGCGACAGCAAGGCCTGCCAACGAGGTCGAAGCCGAGAGGAGGATATTCGATGCGTTGAATATCACACCGCCGAGAATAACCCACAACACGCTCTGATAGCTTGCTTGCGAGAGGTCTTCGACAAAGCTGCGCCCCTCCGTACCCATACTGCCCATCGTGAATCCGAGCAGAAGCGTAAAGAGTAACATTCCTATAACATAGTCCCAATAGAAGAGTTCGTAACGCCATGTCCTACCCGCAAGTTTCTGGGTATTTCCCCACGAGCCCCAACACAACATTGTAATAAAGCAGAATAGTACTGCCAAAGCATAACTGTTAATAATAAACATAGTATAAGGTTTTTAGGTTTTTGCTATTATGACTTAGAAGTTATCGACCTCCTCGCGCGATGGAACGGATGGTTGCGCCCCCACGCGAGTAACCGAGATTGCCGAAGCTCGAGTGGCGAAGCGCAACGACTCGCGTAGCGACATACCCTCCGCCAAAGCGGCACACAAAGCTCCGTTATAGACATCTCCTGCGGCAGTAGTATCCACAGCATCGACCTTGTAAGCCTCGATAATCTCGCTCTTACCACCCTCGTAGAGCAGCGCCCCCTTTTCGCCCATTGTGACAACCACCTTACGGACCCCTGCGCTACACAACTCTGCAGCAGCAAGACGAGCCGTATTCTCATCTTTGACCTCCACGCCCGTAAGAATCTCCGCTTCGGTCTGATTTGGCGTTATTAGATAGAGTTTAGATAGCACCGCCTCGCTAACCTTTGCTGCAGGGGCCGGATTGAGGATAACCTTTGCTCCCTTTGCCGCAGCCACCGAGACACACGCCTCGACGGTAGCCATAGGTATTTCGAGCTGAAGCAACACTATATCACCCTCCTCGACAGTATCGAGAGCAGGCATCACATCATCCAACGACAACTCATTATTTGCACCGAGGGCAACCGAAATGGAGTTCTGTGCTGCTGCATCGACCATAATCAGCGCAACACCCGAAGGAGTCTCCTTATGCACGATATACGAGGTGTCGATGCCGAGATGCTGATAACGCTCTACAGCCTCCTCGCCGAAGATATCCTTACCTACGGCAGCGGCAAAAATTACGGGATGCCCCATCTTCGCCACCGCAACAGCCTGATTGGCACCTTTTCCTCCGCCAACCATCATAAATCCGCCTCCGAGAACCGTCTCTCCGGGACGCGGAAGGTGCTCCGAACGTACCACCATATCGGTATTGGAGCTACCGATTACAACAATCTTTTTCATATCAATACTCCTTTGTTCTACAAAGTTAGCACAATATCAAATATCATACAAATAAGTTCAAAGAGAAGTAGGATAATCGCATCTATTTGCAACCATCCCACTTCTCTTGAATAATCGGAGGCTAAAACCTCTTAGAAATCACTTTTAGAACTCCATCTTTGAACGGCGTACATAGCCCTCATAACGCCACTTTGCGTTCTCCTCGGCAGCCTGGTAGAGCTCCTCGGCCTCCTGTGGGAAGGTCTTTTGCAACGAGGTGTAGCGCACCTCCTTCAAGAGGAAGTCGCGGAACTTGCTCCAATCCGGCTCCTTCGAGTCGAGTACAAACGGATTCTTGCCCTCATCCTCGAGAAGTGGATTGTAGTGCCAGAGGTGCCAATAACCGCACTCTACAGCCTGCTTACCGATAGTCTGTGTACGAGTCATACCGCCCTTGATACCGTGGTTGATACAAGGCGCATAGGCAATAATGAGCGATGGACCCGGATATGCCTCAGCCTCCTTCAATACGTTGAAGAGCTGCGTCTGCGAAGCACCAATCGAAACCTGTGCGACATATACATAGCCATAGGTCATTGCGATAGCACCCAAATCCTTCTTGCGGATACGCTTACCCATAGAGGCAAACTTTGCAACAGCACCTACAGGGGTAGCCTTCGACGACTGACCGCCGGTATTGGAGTAAACCTCGGTGTCGATAACAAGGATGTTCACATCCTCGCCGGTAGCCAAGACGTGATCTACGCCACCAAAGCCGATATCGTAGCCCCAACCGTCGCCACCGATAATCCACTGCGACTTCTTAACAAGGAAGTCCTTGTGCTCGAGGATGGCCTGACACTTGTCGCAACCACAAGCCTCACAAAGCTCGATTACGCGCGGAGCAACCTCTGCCGACTTGGCTGCAAGGTGACGAACCTCCAACCACTCCTTCAATACGGCCTTCAACTCGTCCGAGCACTTCTCGCAAGTGAGAGCCGCCTCAACGAGCGAAGCCAAGTTCTCACGAATCTTCTCGTTACCGATGTGCATACCGAGACCAAACTCTGCATTATCCTCGAACAACGAGTTTGCCCAAGCCGGACCCTGACCCTTTGCATTTGTGCAGTATGGAGTCGAAGGTGCCGATGCCGAATAGATAGAGGTACAACCCGTTGCATTTGCCACCATCATACGCTCTCCAAATAGCTGTGTAATAGTCTTGATATATGGAGTCTCGCCACAACCCGCACAAGCTCCCGAGAACTCGAAGAGTGGCTGCATAAACTGCGAATTTTTGACTATCTTCTCGCGGTCGAGATTCTTGTAGCCAACGGTGTGGTGCATATAGTTCCACTTCTCCACCTCGCCCATCTGCGATGCGAGAGGCTGCAAAACAAGAGCCTTACCCTTAGGTGCAGGACAAACATCAACACAGTTGCCACAACCCGTACAGTCGAGAGGCGACACCTGAATACGGAACTTATACTCCTTGGTATTACCGATGCCCTGCTTGAACTCTGTACCCTCCGGAGCCGCAGCAGCCTGCCCCTCGGTTGCGAGGAATGGACGAATTGCTGCGTGAGGACAAACGTATGCACACTGGTTACATTGGATACAGGTCTCAGGATTCCACTGTGGAACATTTACTGCAATACCTCGCTTCTCCCAAGCGGCAGTACCATTATCCCAAGTACCATCCTCACGGCCATTGAATGCCGAAACAGGGAGCATATCGCCCTTCAATGCGTTGATTGGATCAACCACATTGCGAACAAACTCAGGGCGTGAGAGATCAACCGATGCGTGAGCCTCCTCAACAACGAGCGAAGCCCACTCGGCAGGAACCTCCACCTTCTCAACAGCAGTAGCACCTGCATCCACAGCGGCATAGTTCATATTTACGATATCCTCGCCCTTCTTGCCATACGACTTATAGATAGCCTTCTTCATCTCCTCGACAGCCTTCTCGAATGGGATAACATTCGCAATCTTGAAGAATGCCGACTGCATAATGGTATTGGTACGATTACCCAAGCCGAGCTCGGCAGCAATCTTTGTAGCATTGATGATGTAGAAGTTGATATTGTTCTTTGCAAGGAATACCTTCATGTGGGTTGGCAACGATGCGCAAGTAGCCTCGGCATCGAGTACCGAGTTGAGGAGGAACGAACCACCTCGCTTAAGACCCTTCAACACGTCATACTTATCGACATACGACGGCACGTGGCAGGCGATAAAGTCTGGCGTAGTAACCAAATATGGCGAAGTGATTGGCTTATCGCCAAAACGAAGGTGCGACGAGGTGTAACCGCCCGACTTCTTCGAGTCGTAAGAGAAGTATGCCTGGCAATACTTGTTGGTCGAACCACCGATAATCTTAATAGAGTTTTTGTTTGCGCCTACGGTACCATCGGCTCCCAAACCGAAGAACAACGCCTCGAAAGTACCCTCCTTGGCCATCGAAATCTCCTCACCTACAGGCAACGAGAGGTTTGTAACATCATCTACGATACCAACGGTAAAGTGATTCTTTGGAGTCGAAAGCGCCATATTGGCATAGACAGCCAACATCTGTGCAGGAGTTGTATCCTTCGACGAGAGGCCGTAACGACCACCGATAATTGCAGGCTGAAGCTCTGCTCCGTAGAATGCATCCACGATATCGAGGTACAAAGGCTCGCCATTTGCTCCAGGCTCCTTTGTACGATCCAAAACGCAGAGAGTCTTAACTGTCTTTGGCAATACGTTGAAGAGGTACTTTGCCGAGAATGGACGATAGAGGTGAACAGTTACAACACCCACCTTCTCGCCACGTGCATTGAGGAAATCTACGCACTCGCGCAAGGTCTCGGTAACCGAACCCATAGCAACAACTACGCGGTCGGCATCCTCTGCTCCATAATATACGAATGGCTTGTACTCACGACCTGTGATAGCCGAAATCTCGGCCATAGTCTCGGCAACCATATCAGGCACTGCATCGTAGAACTTGTTGGCAGCCTCACGAGTCTGGAAGTAGATATCGGGGTTCTGCGCTGTACCACGAGTTACAGGCTTCTCCGGATTGAGGGCACGCTCGCGGAACTGCTTGAGGGCCTCACGATCGAACAACTTTGTAAGCGAAGCCTCGTCCATCAGCTCCACCTTCTGAATCTCGTGCGATGTACGGAAACCATCGAAGAAGTGAAGGAAAGGAACACGCGAACGGAGAGCCACGATATGAGCCACTCCCGCCAAGTCCATAACCTCCTGAACCGAAGATGTTGCAAGCTGCGCAAAACCGGTTTGGCGTGCAGCCATAACATCCTGATGGTCACCAAAGATTGAGAGCGACTGAGCTGCCAAAGCACGTGCCGAAACGTGGAATACGCCCGGGAGCAACTCGCCGGCAATCTTGTACATATTAGGAATCATCAGCAACAATCCCTGCGAAGCGGTAAAGGTTGAGGTCAAAGCACCACCCTGCAACGAACCGTGTACTGCACCCGCAGCTCCGGCCTCCGACTGCATCTCTACAACCTTAACGGTCTCGCCGAAGATATTCTTGCGGCCTTGTGCGGCCCACTCATCGACATACTCTGCCATTGTCGAAGATGGCGTGATAGGATAGATGGCGGCAACCTCCGAGAACATATACGCAATATGCGCTGCGGCATAGTTACCATCACAAGTGATAAATTTCTTTTCTGCCATAACTTTATGTGTTTGTATTTGTTGTTTTTTGAAATTTCACTCTCTGCAAATAGCACGCAAAAAAGGAGATCTCACCCCTCAAATCGAGCAAAAACCCATTTTGCGCATACAAATTTACACATTCCATTTGAACAAAACAAAAAAACGCCCTGTTAGTTTACTAACAGAGCATAAATCTTTTGAAACAGAGCGCACTATTTTTTCTTGCCTTTACAAACCTTCCATGCCTCCTGACGAGCCTTCTTGGCGAGGAACGGAGTATTCTCCACCTTAATAATATCGGTCGTGCCACGGTCGCCCGTAAGTTGCACATCCTTCGAGTACTTAGGGTAAAACTTCACATCTTCGCGCTCGATATCGAGGATGGTGTAGGCGTAAGTAAGGCTCGCAATATACATCGCCAAGCCCTCCGAGAGGTGGGTATTGCTCTGCGAACGCTGCAACTTGTAACCCGATTTTACGAGGTGTTTGTTGTGGCGACTGTTGTAGATCGCCTGACCGACATTCACATAAAACTCGCAGTTCTTACCCAACGCAGCACCAAGCTCCTTGATTTCGCTCTGAATGCAGTGATGAATACGCTCATAGAGTTCATCCCAACCCTCCTGATTTGATGGGCGCACACCCTTGTTGTACCAATCGCAAATGTTCTGACGATAATCGGTATTTCCCGCAGGATAGGAGAATGGCACCATCAAGCCGCAACGCACCTTGGCAGCCACCTCAGGCTTCATCATCTTCTTGATGCGCTCGACTAGCAAGTTCAAATCGAATGTACCTCCACGCTCCTTGACATAACGACGCATAGTACATTCAGGCTGCAAAACCATAACCTCCCACGGCTTGTCCGTAACGACACTTTCGAGCGTCACGCCAATACCCGCAAGACCATTTTTGTAGCCCTTCGCAGGGGTCTTTTTCGGACTCTCCGTGCAGTCGTAGAGCCAATATTGGTAGGTATTGTGTACCACTTGATACTTTCTGCCGTGCTTGTAGGTAAAGACTTCATCATCAATACCTTTATACTGCTGTTCGAGGGTAGAGCCACCGAGGTAGGCGTGACCTACAACCACAGGGCGTCCTACACTCTTGGCAATGGCACTCAACCAGCGCATCGAGTCGCGAGTCCAGCTATTTCCCACACCGAGAATATAGAGCGTATCGCACTTCGCCTTTGGCTCGGCAGCCTGCAAATCTGCCAGGCCAAACATCAAGCACACTGCAAACAGAATTACTCTTTTCATATCTCTATCATGTTTAGTTTCTATTCGCTGCCACCCACTTTGTAAGTTCCACAAAATCGGCCACCGACAGCTGCTCGGCACGCTTTGTGAAGAATGGATGCTCGGCTCCGCCAAAGTTGCCAAAGGCTGCACGCAACGAGTTCCGCAACATCTTGCGACGCTGACCGAACGAGGCTTTCACAACCTTTACAAAGAGTTGCTCGTCGCAATCAAGCGCAGTTGTGGCATTTCTTTTAAGGCGAATTACGGCACTCTTAACCTTTGGTGGCGGATTAAAGACCTTCTCTGAAACGGTAAATAGATAGTCGATATCGTACCACGCCTGCAACAACACGCTCAAGATACCGTAGGTCTTCGAGCCCTCCTTCTCGGCTATACGCTCGGCAACCTCTTTTTGAATCATTCCCACACACTCGGGGATAAGGTTGCGATACTCGATGATTTTGAAAAAAATCTGTGAGGAGATATTGTACGGAAAGTTTCCGATAACCTTCACACCATCGGGGAAATGCTCGTCGAGAGCCATTTTCAGAAAGTCGCCCTCGCGGAGTCGTGGCGAAAAATCGGGATAGTGAGCGTGGAGATAGGCGATACTCTCGGTGTCGATATCCACGCCATAAGTAACGATATCGTCACGACGCAGCAGGTACTGCGTGAGTACTCCCATACCGCAACCCACCTCCAACACATTGTCGGGATTATCGGCAGTACCACCCGACAGCGAATTGCAAATCTTCTGCGCTATATTTAAGTCGGTCAAGAAGTGCTGACCGAGTGCTTTTTTTGCTCTAACTTGTTCCATACCGCAAAGATAATAACTATAACGGAAAACGGAAAGCGGAAAACGGAAAACTTTTGGTTTAGTGAGTAGTGAGTAGAGAGTAATTAAAAACTTTCAGCGCACCCCATAAAGCGAACGGAGTGAGCGCCCCCATAGAGGGCGGAACGCCCGCCCCCATAAAGCAGTTGCAGACTGCGCCCCTAGAAATCGTTGCGCCGTGATAATGATAAGAGTTCAGAAAACGAAAAAGCTAACAATAATGACTAACCCATTGCAACTACCAATATTTAAGCGCATTTCATGCCTTGTCGATGAACGAGGTGTGGAGGCATATGTTGTGGGTGGATATGTCCGCGACTACTATCTGCATCGCCCTTGTACCGATATCGACGTGGTGGTTGTAGGTAGCGGTATCGAGATTGCAGAGGCTCTTGGTAAGGAGCTGAATACCAAGGTCTCTGTCTTTAAGACCTTCGGAACGGCAATGTTGCGAGCCGATGGTTATGAGGTGGAGTTTGTGGGGGCCCGCAAGGAGTCCTATTCGCCCGATTCGCGAAAGCCACACGTCGAAGATGGCACTATAGAAGACGACCAACGCCGCCGTGACTTTACGATAAACGCTATGGCGTGGTCGCTCAATGGCAAGACCTTTGGCGAGTTGGTCGATCCGTTTGACGGAATGTACGACCTCGAAGATTGCATAATCTGTACCCCTTGCGACCCCGATATAACATTTTCAGACGACCCTCTGCGAATGATGCGAGGAATCCGTTTTGCTTCGCAACTCGGCTTTGAGCTGGAGGATGAAACTTTCGAGGCGATGAAGCGCAACCGTGAGCGCATAAAAATTGTATCGCAGGAGCGTATCATCACCGAACTAAATAAAATTGTCGCATCGCCTGTTCCTTCGATTGGCTTTGAACTGCTCGAATTGACCGGTTTGTTGGAGATAATTTTCCCCGAAATGCACGCCCTCTGCGGAGTGGAACGCAGGGGTAATCACGCCCACAAAGACAACTTCAAGCATACGCTTAAAGTGCTTGATAATGTGGCGCGTAAGAGCGATGATTTGTGGTTGCGCTGGGCGGCTGTGATGCACGATATCGCAAAGCCGAAATGCAAATCGTACGACCCTCGCATCGGTTGGTCGTTCCACGGTCACGAGGTTCTTGGCTCGAAGATGGTGCCGTCGATTTTCCGCCGCCTTAAATTGCCACTTGGCGAGACTATGAAGTTTGTGCAGAAGATGGTCTTTCTGCATCTGCGACCAATAATTTTGGCGGAGGATGTGGTTACCGACTCGGCGGTGCGCCGTCTGCTTTTTGAGGCGGGTGACGATGTCGAGAAGTTGATGACTCTCTGCGAGGCGGATATTACATCGGGCATCGAGAGCAAGGTGAAACGCTTTTTGGCGAATTTCGAGCTGGTGCGTGAGAAGATGCGCGACTTGGAGGAGCGCGACCGTATCCGCAACTTCCAGCCGCCAATCACAGGCGATATAATAATGCAGGAGTACGATATTGCCCCTTGTGCGATGCTTGGCGAGATAAAGGAGATAATCAAAAATGCCATTCTCGATGGGGAGATTCCGAACGACTACGATGCAGCTTTTGAGTTGATGAAGCGTCTTGCCTCCGAGCGAGGCTTAGTCAAGAGAAAATCGTAAATGAGCGGTAAATTTTGCACTGCTCTTCGGTAAGCGAGTTCCTCACATAGGCCCACTATGCTGCGGACTCGCTTCCTTGTTTAGCACAAAATTTCCTCACTCATTTCCAATTTTGGTGTTGCGGGTTGGTGGTTGGCTGCGGAGAGGGGATTAAAAAAGCGATGAATAAAAAAATCGGCAAAAAATTTGCTTATTATATACAAAGTATATACCTTTGCACCGTTAAAAAATTAACAGAAGGGTGTACGGAGAGGTGCAACACCGTAATACTCAAAAGAAAAAGGTTAAACAGGTTTTCTAAACACATAAACATTTATTAAATTATGGCACAAATTAAGATTGGTATCAACGGTTTTGGACGTATCGGCCGTATGGTATTCCGTGCAGCTTGCACACAGACTGAGAAGTATGACGTAGTAGGTATCAACGACCTCTGCCCAGTAGATTACTTGGCTTATATGCTTAAGTATGACACTATGCACGGTCAGTTCCAGGGTACTATCGACTACGATTTGGAGAAGAGCCTCCTCATCGTTAACGGTAAGGCTATCCGCGTAACTGCTGAGCGCAACCCTGAGGATTTGAAGTGGAATGAGGTTGAGGCTGAGTATGTTGTTGAGTCGACTGGTTTGTTCCTCACTGCTGAGAAGGCTGAGGCTCACATCAAGGCTGGTGCAAAGTATGTAGTAATGTCGGCTCCTGCAAAGGATAAGACTCCTATGTTTGTTTGCGGTGTTAATACCAACACATACTGCGGTCAGACTATCGTGTCGAACGCTTCTTGTACTACAAACTGCTTGGCTCCTATCGCTAAGGTGTTGAACGACAACTGGGGTATCGCTGACGGTTTGATGACTACTGTTCACGCTACTACTGCAACTCAGAAGACTGTTGACGGTCCATCTTTGAAGGACTGGCGTGGTGGTCGCGCTGCTGCCGGCAACATCATCCCATCTTCGACAGGTGCTGCTAAGGCTGTAGGCGTAGTTCTTCCAGAGCTCAACGGCAAGCTTACCGGTATGGCATTCCGCGTTCCTACTTTGGACGTTTCGGTTGTTGTCCTTACTGTAAACTTGGCTAAGGCTGCTACTTATGCAGAGATTTGCGCTGCAATGAAGGCTGCTTCGGAGGGTGAGTTGGCAGGTGTTCTCGGTTACACTGAGGAGGCTGTTGTATCGGCTGACTTCCTTGGCGACGCTCGTACTTCGATCTTCGACGCTAAGGCAGGTATCGCTCTTACCGATACTTTCGTAAAGGTTGTATCTTGGTATGACAACGAGTGGGGTTACTCGAACAAGGTTCTCGACCTTATCTCGGTTATGAAGGCTTACAACAAGTAAAAAATTGATTTTAAGGGGCATTTGCTTCCTTGTATTCAATAAAAGAAGAGCAGAGCACATACGCAAAGTATGCGCTCTGTTCTTTTTTTATTGACGCGTTGCAACTACCTCCTTAAAATCAATTTTTACTGTTGGTACCGTTTTGCTTGGCACGAAATTTCCTCGCTCAACTCCGGCTTTTTTTTTGATTTCTCGTATTGCACCACATCTCACGGCTTACCTATATATTATATAGGGTTCAATAGGATTAGTGCAAAATGGGTGATATTCCCATTTGTCCCATTTGCCATATGTCTTATAAGTCCCATCCTATTCTGACCCCAGGTACAATTTGCGTTGCTTACCCTATTTCTTGTATAGTACAGGGAATACCGTGAGTCGGAGTTGTGTCTGTCCGTAAGGTACAAGCTCGATAACCTTGCCTGCACCCTTTGCATATGGTGCAACCGGAAGGTTTGGGGTGAGATGCTCGCCCTTTGGACCCTTTGCCAGCTCCCAGTCGATAGGGTAGGCCTTAACGCGGAGGCGAGGACCGCTCTTTGTCATAACAGCCTTTGCTTCGGCATCGGCCTCTACGGCGTAGTTCCACTCGCCCGCAGGGGTTATGCTCCAACAAGGGAAGGCATTGTCGTCAGCAGGGTACTTGCCATTCATATTGGCGTAGCGGGTTGTATCCTTCTCCCACTTCTCGGGAATTGCGTATGTGTAGACAAGCGGACCACGCTCAAACCATACACCGCCACCGTGAGCCATCTTGCGAACGCTCTTCATTGGCAAATTGAGCTCAATCTTATCGCCATCGGCGAATTTGCGGTTGAGCGTGTAGAACGAACCTGCGGCGAGAGTCTCTTCAACCTTTTTGCCATTCACCGAGAGGGTTGCACCCTCGCACCAAGTAGGTATGCGGAGGTGGAGAGCAAACTTCTTCGCCTTTTCGGCCTCTACGCGAATGGTTACGCGCTCGTCGTATGGGTATGAAGTCTCCTGCACGAGTGTAATATCGTCGCTATATTTGAACTTCGAAGGACCATAGAGAGCCGCTACAACGCCATCTTTGCTACGAAGCCACATTCTCGCTACATAGTTAGGCATAAGGCGATGAATCTGTCCTGCGCAACACTCGGTTTGATGGGTTGGACGATATGCCATCCAAGTCGAGCAGTAGTTATCTTTGTTGTGGTTCGATGTGCCTGTGCAGATGAACTGATTAACCGACGAGTAGTACTGCAACGACTTGAAGTCGTTGGCCACTGCGCCCATTCCGGCATTGAACACAATCTTTTCGAGCATATCGGCATACTTCGCCTCCTTCAAAATTTCGAGGTAGTAGCCGAGGGTCCAGCTCATATCCACTGCATCGCAAGTCTCGTGGCTGTGCATAATGCCGCGGCCTCGTGTCCACTCCGACGAGGTGAAGAGTCCGTCGGGCAGTTCATTCTCGTGGAAAAGGCGCTCCAATGATGACACTCCAAGGTGCTTGTAGTATGGGTTACCAGTAGCCTCGTAGAGCATAATCGGCAACTTCAAAAATTCGCACATCGTAACGCCGTGCATCTCGTACGGCTTCTCGGCAGAGAGCCACTCGATTGTTACGCGCGAGTCGCGGTGCTTCTGGTCGCCACCAACATAATCCTTGCGGTTGCGGAGTACGAAGTCGGCCTTCTCGACGAGCTCCTTATTACCTGTGCGTGCTGCGGTCCAGAGCAAACCCTCAATCGAAATGATGTTTCGTCTGTATGTGAGGTGCTCTACGGTGTAGGCCTTGTAGTTGCGCTCCAACGCCTGCAACATCTCCTTCGATGGGTTGGCGTTGTAGGCAGCCTGCATTGCGCGGAAGAATACCGCCGTCGGCCACGAAATATCGACCTTTGGGCTTCCGAGTGTGCCATCTGGAAGAGGGTTTGCCAGGGTGTAGCGAATACCCGCCATAGCCTTCTCAATCATCTCCTCATCATCAATCAGATAGCCCAAACGGATAAGTCCGTCGGTGTAGTAGGCGGTCTGCTCGTAACGCCACCAGTCGCGTCCGTGATTTCCCATTCGTGGAATCTCGCCGTCCCAAAGTTTTGTGGTGTAGGGGTAGGATAACGCCTCGGGGTGGCCCGTAAGACCCGCCTTTTGCATTTGGAGATACTCCATAATCCAGCCTTGCGGCTTCACATCTTTAAGGCTTGCATCTTCCCACTGCTGTGCGTTCACGATTGCAGCAAGTGTGAGAAAAATGGCTACAATAGTAAAACGTCTCATATGCATTAAGTTTTAAGGTTGTATCTAAAAAAAAATAAGCCTCGGCAGAATGTGTTGCAGTCGAGGCTTGAAAAAGTGCAAGTGATTATTTTGCGTAGCTTACCGAGCGTGTTTCGCGGATTACGGTAATCTTCACCTGTCCAGGGTAGGTCATCTCGTCCTGAATTTTCTTTGCTATATCGTGCGATAGGTTCTCGCTCTCGGCATCCGATAGCTTGTCTGCGCCAACAATCACGCGGAGCTCGCGACCTGCCTGAATAGCGTATGTCTTGACAACGCCAGGGTAGGAGAGCGCAATTCCCTCCATCTCCTTCAAACGCTTGATGTACGACTCGATAACCTCGCGACGTGCGCCAGGGCGCGCTCCCGAGATAGCGTCACACACCTGAATAATAGGGGCAATAAGCGAAGTCATTTCGGTCTCGTCGTGGTGAGCACCGATAGCGTTGCAAACATCTGCCTTCTCCTTGTACTTCTCGGCGAGGTTCATACCGATAATTGCGTGTGGCAACTCCGGCTCATCATCAGGCACCTTACCAACGTCGTGCAACAATCCGGCGCGACGAGCAGTCTTAGGGTTGAGCCCCAGCTCGGCTGCCATTATACCTGCCAAGTTAGCAGTCTCGCGTGCGTGCTGCAAGAGGTTCTGTCCGTATGACGAACGATACTTCATCTTACCGATAAGACGAATCAACTCCGGATGCAGGCCGTGGATTCCGAGGTCGATAGCAGTACGCTTTCCAACCTCTACAATCTCCTCCTCGATCTGCTTCTTGACCTTGGCTACAACCTCCTCGATGCGTGCAGGGTGGATGCGACCATCGGTAACAAGTTGGTGGAGAGCCAAACGAGCAATCTCGCGACGTACCGGATCGAAACAGCTCAAAATAATAGCCTCAGGGGTGTCATCCACGATAATCTCGACTCCTGTAGCGGCCTCGAGCGCGCGGATATTACGACCCTCTCGACCGATAATGCGACCCTTAACCTCGTCGGACTCAATGTTGAATACCGTTACGGCATTCTCGATAGCGGTCTCGGTTGCTACACGCTGAATCGAAGCAACAACAATACGCTTTGCCTCCTTTGTTGCGGTGAGCTTAGCCTCCTCAACGGTCTCGTTGATATAGGCCTGAGCCTCGCTCTTAGCCTCCTCACGCATATTCTCGATAAGGATGCTCTTGGCCTCCTCCGAACTGATACCGGAGAGTTGCTCAAGGCGTGCATTCTGCTCGCTCATAAGCTGTGCCAACTCGGCCTTACGCTCCTCAAGCGACTTAATCTGATTCTCCATCTTCTCCTTCAGACGGTCGTTGTCGGCAATTTTGCGGTCGAGGTCGCGTTGCTGATTTTGCAGATTGTTCTCCAACTGCTTTGCACGTTGCTCGCTCTGGTTGAGTTTCTGGTTGCGCTCGTTTACGTGGCGGTCGTGCTCGCTCTTGAGCTGCATAAAACGCTCCTTCGCCTGAATCTCTTTCTCCTTTTTCAGCATCTCGCCGTCGTGCTCGGCCTTGTCGAGGATTGCTTTGGCACGGACCTTTACTCCGTAGTATGCAGCACCACCTCCGACAACGGCAGCAATAATTGCCGCGATAGCGATGATAATAGTAATCTCCATAATCTTCTCTCTATTGTGTTAAAAGTTAATACTAATAAGTTTCAAAATAAAAAATGCCGCATAGGTATTCCTTTACTATGTTTGACGAAGCTGTGAAATCGTCATTTGTGAGGCTCCCCAAAAAATCGCAATCTTCCACCGGTACCGCAGTACTCACCCCAAGGGGCTACAAGGCCTGATTTTGAATAACGGAGTACACCCCAATATAAAAAGTGTTCAGTTTCGCAAAGTTGAAAGGAATCTATGCGGGCTTCTTTTGTATTTAGCAGGGCTCTTTCTTCGTTATGCTGCGGACTCTGAACTGCTCACATACGCCAAGTATGCTCCGCGTTCATCGCCATGCATGCCTTGAGCCTAACTCTGCTAAATCGTTATGTCTAATCCTTCTCTATGTATAAGAACCTTTGTTGCCACAAGCAACCTATCTCTATTTTTCGAGATGCTTGGAGAGTCGTCCCGAAAGCTCTGAAAGAGCCTTCAAATCGCCCTCATCAACATCATTTTTGCGCTCCAAATGGATGTTCGATATCATCAAATCCACCGCCACCATTGCGAGGTAGTCCTGAGTACCGAAGCCATCCACGCGCGAGAGTTGTGCTGTCGCCAAGCGCTTGTTTATTTCGCGAGCAGCCAAACGATACACCTCTTCGTTTCGTGCATCGATTGTCATCTCGTAGGGTTTTCCTGCAATATCCAACTTTATATTCAGTTGTCGCTCGCTCATAATTCAAAAAATATTAAATCCGATTTGATACCATCTCTATACACCAATCAACCTCCCGCAAAACACGGTTGATATGAGCACGTGCCGCAGCCTTGTTTGTCACACTGCCTGCAACTGCGGCGTGCAACGAAGCCTTCTCGGCCTCGGCCTTCACCTCTTTGAGTTGTCCTTGCAAGGTGCGAATTTTCACACTCTGCTCACTGCTCTTTTTTCTCAACGCGGCAATCTCCTCCATTGCACTATCGTGCAACTTCATCAAACGCTCCACATCGGCAGTTAAAGTTGCTATAATCTCCTTGCTTTTCATCTCTTTTTTCCGGTTCAAATCTCTATACCGCACCAAAGATACAAATAATAATTCAAATTGCAAAATTCACAATCAATCAAGAATGAAAAATAGTAGTCTGTGAAAAAATGTCAATCTGTTCGGTAAGGCTCTTTCGGCATCTGCATTGTCGGACAAATGCTCATTTATACCCAAGTAATTTGCGTTTTTCAGCCTGCGAGCAACTTCAAAATGGCACGTATTATACAGATTCATACAAGAAAAGGGTGCCCAAAAATTTGTTGGACACCCTCTTGTGTGAATTTATAGGTAGGAGATAACCTTAATTGTATAAGAATCTCTTAATCGAGTGCTTTGGTGTGTGAGCAAATCCCTCGCGGATAATCTCGATTTTTGTAATCTGGCTATATGCCGGAAGCATGGCGTTAGCCTCGAGGCGAGTCTGCTCTAATGCGGATGATATTGTAGCCTCATCGAGGGCGAGGTCGTCGGCCGTAAGTGCCACAAGGGCAACCAAATGCTTATTTCGCTCAACGATAAGCGACTCGGCAACGTGTGGCAGATTGTTGAGTACAGCCTCCACCTCTTCGGGGTAGATATTCTGACCGTTGGCGGTGAGAATCATACATTTGCTGCGTCCCTTGATAAATACATTGCCCTGTTTGTCGATGATGCCGAGGTCTCCTGTGCGAAGGAATCCGTCTTCCGTAAATGCAGCTTTTGTAGCCTCCTCATTCTTGTAGTAACCAATCATTACATTTGAACCTTTGGCCTGAATCTCACCAACCTTTTTGTGCGGATTATCCGAATCGATACGCAACTCCAAACCATCTACAGCGCGACCGCACGAGCCTGCCTTGAAGGTGTCCCATGGGGCATATGACAGCAGCGGTGCGCACTCTGTCATTCCGTATCCGACGGTGTAAGGGAGCTTTACTTTGCGCATAACCTTCTCGATGGAGGGGTTGAGGGCTGCACCTCCGAGAACAATAGAGCGAAGGTTTCCGCCGAAGGTTGTAAGCAACTGCTTGCGAACCTTGCCGTAGATGAGTCGATCGATGCCCGGAGTGTGCGTCAATACGCGCATCATAGGCTTATTCAGGATAGGCATAATCTTGCCCTTGAAGATCTTCTCTATGACGAGTGGTACGGTGATAAGCAAATATGGCTTGACCTCCGCCAATGCCTGCATCAATAGGGTTGGCGTAGGGGTTTTTCCAAGGAAATAGACGTGGCCTCCACCGCAAATAGGGTAGATAAACTCGAATGCCATACCATACATATGAGCCAATGGCAACATAGAGATAATCTTATCTCCCTCCTCGACAGCAATGTTGTTGAGTGCAAAGTCGATATTTGTGGAGATGTTGCGCGAGGTGAGCATCACGCCCTTTGGCTGTGATGTTGTTCCCGAAGTGTAGTTGATAATGGCAAGGTCATCGAGGCTCAATTCGCCATAGTTGACAACTTCGTGCCTCTTATCCTCGGGATATACCTCAGGAATCTTCTCCAAGGCCTCGGTGATTGCACTTTGTTTATTCTCGTCGCGGAGGTAAAGGATAGAGTAATCTTCCAAATTGATGACGATGCGGACTTCAGGCATCTTCTCAACTTCCATCTCCTCCCAGATTTTTGTCTCGGTAAAGAGTACCACGCTATCCGAATGGGCAGTCAGGTTTGTGATAGCTTCGGGGGTGAAGTCGCAGAGGATAGGCACCGCCACTGCGCGATAGGTTGTTGTTGCAAGGAAGGCCATTGCCCAGCGCGAGCTGTTCTTGGCAGCGAGTGCAATTTTGTCTCCGGTCACTACTCCGATGGTTCGGTAGATGGTATGAAGACGTGAAATTTCTGTAGCAAAATTAGCGAAAGTAAAAGTTTCGCCACGATAGTCTGATAGAGCCTCTGTGTTCCACTTTGCAATCATCGACTCTTGTAGGCGATCAAGATAATGTCTCATATTTTACGGTCTGAATTTTTTTTTCAACGCCGCAAATATCGGGTGCAATTTCCGAACGAGAAAATTTATGGTATAGACGAGATGCGATAGTGGTAAAATCACTATAGGGGGTAAAATTGGCGGATATGGGGCGAAATTTCAACTTTCAACACTCGCCCCTATGCCTTGTCGATGAGCCATTCTTTGACATTATCGGCGTAAGTGCGAGATATTGGCACGTCGGGCATACCCTCCAATCCGAGCTCAATAAACACACCCTCTTTGTCTCGATGAAGCACCTTTGCGTGGTCCAGATTTATCATATATGAGCGATGACAACGAACCACACGTGTCCCTTTGAGGCTCTCGGCTACACGAGAAAGAGTGTTGCGTACCATTGCCTTTTTTGTCTTGTCGCCATTGAGGTAGTAGATGCAGACATAGTTGTCAGCCGACTCTATCAAAACAAGATTTTCGCGACGTACGGAGAGACGCATCTCGCCCTTCTCGTCGAATATCTGCAAATAGGCCTTCTGAAGTACCGTCTCATCCCTCTCAATCTGCTTGCGCAGGCAGCGTAGTTCGCGTAGATTCTCTTGCCATATAAAGTATATGTAGCAGAGTGCGTAGGGTATAAAGACGATAAGGAAGGTCTTGACAAATGAGTTGCGGAAGAGTTCGGTAATTGTCTTGGTTGTGTCGGTGAGAAGGGTGGCAAGTGTCAGCGTTGTGGCCATTGCTGTCAATTCGCCAAAAATCCAAATGATATACCCAATATAGGTCATCACGTGTCGCTTGGTGTAGATGGTCATAATGCTTCGGCTCAGTGCAGCGATAACCATACCTCCGAGTACCATCATCAAGGCTATCAACTGCACACGAGCCTCACGCGAGAGGGCAAATGAACGAAGGAAACTGTCGTCTATACGGTCGAAATCGAGTGGTCGATAGAGGTTGATAAATATCAACGCAAAAAATGGGACAAACAGAATCATAAAAATCTGGTTTGCCCTGCTATAGATAAATGGTGGAATAGGCTTCATCATAGCCGTATTTGACTCTACTTGAAGAACTTGTATTGGAAAATCAACATATAGACTACAGCTACCGAGATGTAGGCATCAGCGAGGTTGAATACCGGACCAAAGAAGTATCCGCGAGAGTCGAAGAGGAATGAGAGCCACTGCGGATGGTCGCTCCATCGGAAGAGTGGAAAGTAGAACATATCAACGACTTTGCCCATCATAAATGGTGCGTACGAGCCTCCAAATTCCGCAATTTGTGCAGGAGTCGATTCCGAGAAGAGGATGCCGTAGAATGTGCTGTCGATAATGTTTCCCATAGCTCCAGCAATGATGAGAGTCAAACCTACCAGAACTCCCGTCGGTGCGCCTTTGCGAACAAGGGTGTAGGTGTAATAGCCCAAACCTCCGACCAGAATAATACGAAATATCGAGAGGGCAAGTTTGCCCCAATCGAATCCTCCGGTCGATGAGATTTGCATGCCGAATGCCGCGCCGTTATTCTCGATAAACAACAGCTGGAACCAGTTGGGGAATACCACCAAAGCCTCGCCGAGGTGGAAATTGGTCTTAACCCATATTTTGAGAATTTGGTCAGCTGCAAGCAGCAAAACGACCAAAATGGAGATATGCTTTACCTTCATCTTCTTTACAATTTTTTGCAAATATACAAAATAATTGAGAATTAACAAGAGACCAAGAGCAAAGACCTCGGGTTGGTGTTAGCTATGGCAAGGTGTATAATTGACTCGAAAATGCAAAAAAAAATGTGCGATAATTAAAAATTATCGGGAAAATTTATAACTTTGTACCCTTAGAGTATTTGAAACGAAAGATTTATGTCGGAATATAAACTCAAAATAGGCATTACGCAGGGCGATACCAACGGAGTAGGTTGGGAGGTGATAATAAAGGCCTTGTCGCATCCGTCGATGGTAGAACTCTTTACGCCTGTGGTCTATGGAGCAAAGCATATTGCCGAGTTCTATACGCGAGGCTTGAAGGAGGTCGAGCCGTTGCAGTTCTTCTATTGCAATTCGGCAGCCGAGGCGCGTCGTGGTAAGATAAACCTTGTGGAGTGCGGTGCCAAAGATACCCGCATAGATGCAGGTCGTTCCACCGAGGAGTCGGCAAAACAGGCTCTCGATGCTCTCGAGAAGGCGAGTGCCGACCTTGCAGCAGGCGATTTGGCTGCTGTGGTTACAGCACCAATCAGCAAGGAGTCGATGCAAAAGGTAGGCTTCGGTTTTACGGGGCATACCGAGTATTTTGCCTCGAAGGCTGAGGGAGAGCCGATGATGATTATGTGTAGCGATATCTTGCGTGTGGCATTGCAGACGGTGCATATCCCTGTTGATAAGGTTGCTGAATCTCTATCAACGGAGAAGATTGTCGCTTCGCTTGTGGCTCTGCGCCAAACTTTGAAGCAGGACTTCGGGGTTGTTGAGCCTCGTATTGCTGTTTTGTCTCTCAATCCACACGCCGGAGATGGCGGATTGCTTGGCTCTGAGGAGGAGTCAATTATTCGACCTGCAGTACAAGAGGCTGCCAATCAAGGAGTCTTGGCATTTGGCCCATTGGCGGCTGACGGACTCTTTGCAGGTGGCGGATATGCCAAATACGATGCAATACTTGCTATGTACCACGACCAAGGCTTGACTCCGTTTAAGGCGTTGTCGCCTGATGGTGTGAATTTTACAGCCGGCTTGAATGTGGTACGCACATCACCGGATCATGGTACGGCTTTCGATATTGCCGGCAAGGATATGGCCGATGCACAGTCGATGCGCAGTGCGATTTTCGAGGCTATAGATATTGTTCGCCGCCGTAGCGACTACAAGTATTGGAGCCGCAATCCACTCGAACACTTCGAGCGCGAAAAGGGTAGAGATGTCTCGATGAAGGATTTGCAGGCCGCAGAAGAGAACTAAATTCGTTCTGATTGGCTCTTTTTGCACGAATGCTTCGGACGCCAAAATCCTCACATCGCACAAAGAGAGTAGAGAGTAGTGAGTAGAGAGTAGTTGAAATAATTCTGCATTTTGCATTTTGCATTTTGCATTCTGCATTCTGCATTTTGAATTCTGCATTTTGAATTCTGCATTCTGCATTTTGCATTTTGAATTCTGCATTTTGCATTTAGAAAACCAGCGCAACTGAGAGGTAATCCGTCTCGTTATTGTGGAGCCTCGAAGGCGCAAAACATAAACAATTAAAACTTAATAAAGCAGTATGATTAAAGTTTCGTTTCCCGATGGCTCGGTTCGTGAGTTCGAGCAGGGGGTAACAGCCTACCAAGTTGCAGAGAGTATCAGCCCTCGTTTAGCTGCGGACTGTCTGGCTGCTTCGGTAGATGGTGCGACTGTAGATATGTCGCACGCATTGGCGCAGGATTGCGCAATCAAGTTCTACAAGTGGGATGATGCCGAGGGTAAGCACGCCTTTTGGCATACATCGTCGCACCTCTTGGCCGAGGCTTTGCAGGCGTTGTATCACGGAATCAAGTTCGGTATCGGTCCGGCTATTGAGCAGGGCTTCTACTATGATGTCGATTCGCCAACACCAATTTTGGAGGCAGACCTCGCAAAGATTGAGGCAAAGATGACCGAGTTGGCTCGTCAGAAGGAGGAGCTGGTTCGTACCGAGGTGTCGAAGGCCGAGGCACTCAAGACCTTCACAGAGAAGGGCGATGAGTACAAGTGCGAGTTGATTTCCGACTTGGAGGATGGAACAATCTCGTTCTATACAAATGGTTCATTCACAGACCTCTGTCGCGGTCCGCATATCCCGCACACAGGTCATATCAAGGCTATAAAATTGACTTCGGTGGCGGGCGCATATTGGCGTGGTGACGAGCACAACAAGATGCTCACCCGTATCTATGGTGTGTCGTTCCCTAAGAAGTCGATGCTCGACGAGTATCTCGCAATGCTCGAGGAGGCAAAGAAGCGCGACCACCGCAAGTTGGGCAAGGAGCTGGAGTTGTTCACCTTCTCGCAGCGCGTAGGTCAGGGTTTGCCACTCTGGTTGCCAAAGGGGGCCGAGTTGCGTGACCGCCTGGAGCGTTTTTTGCGTAAGATTCAGAAGCAGTATGGTTATCAGCCTGTAATTACCCCTCCTATCGGAAATAAGGATTTGTATGTTACTTCGGGACACTATGCAAAGTATGGTAAGGATTCGTTCCAGCCTATCCACACTCCAATCGAGGGCGAGGAGTATCTCCTCAAACCAATGAACTGCCCTCACCACTGCGAGATTTATCGTAGTAAGCCACATTCGTACAAGGACCTCCCTGTCCGTTTGGCGGAGTTTGGTACGGTATGTCGCTATGAGCAGTCTGGTGAGTTGCACGGATTGACACGTGTTCGTGCCTTCACTCAGGACGATGCCCACCTCTTTGTTCGTCCCGATCAGCTCTTGGAGGAGTTCGAGAAGGTTATGGATATCGTTCTCTACATCTTCAAGACCTTGAAGTTCGATAACTATACCGCACAGATTTCGTTGCGTGACCCTAACAACAAGGAGAAGTATATTGGTTCGGACGAGAATTGGGAGAAGGCCGAGTCGGCTATCATTCAGGCTTGCAAGGATAAGGGTATGAACGCCGTTATCGAGTATGGCGAGGCTGCTTTCTATGGTCCTAAGCTCGACTTTATGGTTAAGGATGCCCTTGGACGTAGCTGGCAGCTCGGCACAATCCAGGTGGACTACAACCTTCCTGAGCGTTTCGACTTGACCTACAAGGGTGCTGACGATAAGCTTCACCGCCCAATTATGATTCACCGAGCACCATTTGGCTCGATGGAGCGATTTGTGGCAGTATTGTTGGAGCATACAGCGGGTAAGTTCCCGTTGTGGTTGGCTCCGGATCAGGCGGTTGTTCTCCCTATTTCGGAGAAGTACAACAGCTATGCAGAAGAGGTTGTTTCATTCTTGAACGAGCGTGATGTTCGTGCTCAGATTGATGACCGCAACGAGAAGATTGGCCGTAAGATTCGCGACAACGAGTTGAAGCGTATCCCTTACCTCCTTATCGTAGGAGAGAAGGAGGCTGCCGAGCGTACTGTATCGGTTCGCGCACAGGGCGATGGCGATAAGGGCTCGATGACTCTCGAGGAGTATGCACAGTATATGTCTGACCTCGTAGCAAAGGAGATTGAAGCAATATAACCTGCGAGCCCCCGAAAGGGGGCAATGCAGAGTGCGATAGATAACTTTTTAATTTTTAATTCTTAATTTTTAATTTAGCTAAAAGCTAATGGCAGGATTCAAACCGTTTACGCCACGCCCGGCAGGACCTCGTCCGGGCAATGTTCCTCCTCGTGGCCGTCGCCCCGAGAAGGAGAACCCACATCGAATCAATGAAGAGATTACAGCCGACACTGTACGTATTGTAGGCGACAATGTCGAGCCAAATCTTGTTGTACCTATCTCGAAGGCGTTGCAACTCGCAGACGAGATGGAGTTGGATCTCGTGGAGATTTCGCCTAATGCGCAACCTCCGGTATGTCGTATTGTCGATTACCAGAAGTTCCTCTACCAGCAGAAAAAGAAGCAGAAGGAGATTAAGGCCAAGCAGACCAAGATTGTAATTAAGGAGATTCGTTTTGGTCCGCAGACTGACGATCACGACTTCAACTTCAAACTCCGTCATGCCGAGAACTTCATCAAGGAGGGTGCAAAGGTTAAGGCCTATGTCTTCTTCCGTGGTCGAAGCATTGTATTCAAAGAGCAGGGAGAGATTCTTCTCCTCCGCTTTGCTCAGGCTCTCGAGGAGATTGCCAAGGTTGAGGTTATGCCACAGTTGGAGGGTAAGAAGATGAATATGATTCTGGCTCCCAAACCAAAGAAGAACTAAATTTAATTTCTTGTGATAAGCCGCAATCTGCGGCACATCGTTAAAAGTAAGAGTCCTCGGGCTGTACTACTTGTACTATCCCGAGAACACTTCTTTTACGATGCACCACATCTTACAACTTCTGACAAGAAATTATTGGTATATTGTAGCGTTTGTGCGGTTCCGAGTTGCTCACATACGCTTAGTATGCTGCGCACTCGGCTTCTTGCTTGGCGCAAAATTCCCTCAATCATCTCTGATTTTTAGTGCTGTGAATAATGTCGCTTGAACCACTGCGATAAGCGAGTTGCTCACATACGCCAAGTATGTTCCGTGCTCAATATCTTACCTGCCTAAAATCAGCCTAATTAGAGATATAAAAAAGCCGAGCAAAAGCTCGGCTCAATTAGTTTTCAGTTTTGCGTTTTCCGCTTTCCGTTTTTACATCATACCGCCCATACCGCCAGCAGGCATTGGAGGTATTGGTGTATCTGCCTTCTTCTCTGCCAAGACACACTCTGTAGTGAGGAACATCGAGGCGATAGATGCAGCATTCTCGAGCGCAACGCGTGACACCTTTGTAGGGTCGATAATACCAGCATCGAGCATATTCTCATAGCGGTCGTCGCGAGCGTTGTAGCCGAAGGCACCCTCGCCCTCGCGAACCTTATTCACAACTACCGAACCCTCGCCACCTGCGTTATTTACAATTTGGCGGAGAGGCTCCTCTATAGCACGCTTCACAATCTGAATACCTGTAGTCTGGTCGTCGTTCTCGCCCTTGAGACCCTCGAGCGAGGAGATTGCGCGGATATAAGCTACGCCACCACCTGGAACAATACCCTCCTCGACAGCGGCACGAGTAGCTGCGAGAGCATCATCTACGCGGTCCTTCTTCTCCTTCATCTCAACCTCGGTAGCTGCACCTACGTAGAGTACTGCCACGCCACCTGCCAACTTCGCCAGACGCTCCTGCAACTTTTCGCGGTCATAGTCCGACTTCGACACCTCAATCGAGGCGCGAATCTGATCTACGCGAGCCTGGATAGCTGCCTTGTCGCCACAGCCATCTACGATTGTGGTGTTCTCCTTATTCATCGTTACCTTCTCGGCACATCCGAGCGACTCGAGTGTTGCATCCTCAAGGCGCATACCCTTGTCGGTAGAAATAACAGTAGCACCTGTCAATGCTGCGATATCCTCGAGCATCTCCTTGCGACGGTCACCAAAGCCCGGAGCCTTGCAAGCGGCAATTTTCAATGTTCCGCGCAACTTATTGACAACGAGAGCCGACAGTGCCTCACCATCTACATCCTCGGCGATGATGAGCAGTGCGCGACCACTTTGTGCCACAGGCTCCAATACACCCATAATCTCCTTCATTGTCGAGATTTTCTTGTCGGTAATAAGGATGTAAGGCTTCTCGAGCTCTGTCTGCATCTTCTCGGTGTTGGTAATAAAGTAGGCCGAGATATAACCTCTGTCGAACTGCATACCCTCGACAACATCCACGTATGTATCTGTTCCCTTAGCCTCCTCTACGGTAATAACACCCTCGTTATTAACCTTTGCCATAGCTTCGGCAATAAGTTTACCAATGTTGTTGTCGTTGTTTGCCGAGATTGTTGCCACCTGCTCAATCTTTGAGTTGTCCGAGCCAACCTCCTGCGACTGAGTGCGAAGGCTCTCTACAACAGTAGCAACAGCCTTGTCGATACCGCGTTTGAGGTCCATAGGATTTGCTCCTGCGGTAACATTCTTGATACCTACACCAATAATCGCCTGTGCAAGAACTGTTGCGGTGGTAGTACCATCTCCGGCATCGTCGTTGGTCTTCGATGCAACCTCACGCACCATCTGTGCACCCATATTTGCAAAAGCATCCTCCAACTCAACCTCTTTTGCTACCGTAACGCCATCCTTTGTGATATGTGGCGCACCAAATGGCTTGCCAATAATTACATTGCGGCCCTTAGGACCGAGTGTTACCTTTACTGCGTCTGCCAAAGCATCAACACCCTCTTTGAGGAGATTACGTGCTTCAACATTATATTTTATATCTTTCGCCATAACCAATTATAGATTAAAATGAAAAATTAGTTTTCCGTTATTTCTCTACTACTGCCAAAATATCACGCTGGGCCATCATAAGGTAGCTCTCGCCGTCGATATTCAACTCGGTACCGGCATATTTGCCATACAATACCTCGTCTCCTACTTTTACCTCCATGGTAACCTCTGCGGTGCCGGGGCCAACTGCTACAACCTTGCCTGCTGCAGGCTTCTCTTTTGCCGAGTCAGGAATAATCAATCCGCTTGCCGTGGTTGTTTCGGCCGGATTTGGGAGTACAAGTACTCTGTCTGATAGTGGTTTAATGTTCATAGTTCTATACGTTTTTGTTATTCTCTGTTTGCCTTCTTCTCTATCAATCAGTGTGCCAATGGCTCTCTTCTGCCATTTTGGCATACTATCGCAGATAATCTTCAAAGTAGTCTGTCACTTTCTGCATCAGATGTACGCGCCATCGGCCATATACATTGTGCTTTGAGCGAGGGTAAGGGAAGTAGTCCACAGGTACCCCTGCATCCACGCAAGCATCCACAAATGAGAGCGAATGTTGCCACACCACCACATCGTCGATAGCTCCCTGGCAGATAAGTAACTTGCCCTTCAGATTCTTTGCCTGAGGTATAAGCGATGTTGCTGCGAAGCCCTCGGGATTGCTCTTTTCGTTCTCCATATATCGCTCGCCATACATCACCTCATACCACTTCCAGTCAATTACAGGGCCTCCGGCTACACCCACCTTGAAAATCTCGGGGTAGTGCGTCATCAGCGAGATAGTCATAAACCCGCCATACGACCAGCCGTGAACACCCACGCGCTCCTTGTCGGCCCATTTGTGCGAGAGAAGCCATCTGAGACCTGCAATTTGGTCCTCCATCTCAGCGCGTCCGCAGAAGCGGTGTATCGCCTTCTCGTACTCTGCACCCTGATTGAGTGTGCCTCGGTTATCCATTACAAAGACTACGTAGCCACGTTGTGCCATATACATCTCCCAACGGCGCAAATGTGCTTGGAATGAGTTAGTTACCATCTGCGAGTGCGGACCGCCATAGACATAGAGCAGTACCGGATACTTCTTGTTCTCGTCGAAATCGAGAGGCTTGATAAGTCGATAGTGGTTATTGTACTCTCCGCACGCCGACTTTATCGAGCCAAGTTCAATGGTGGAGTAGTTGTACCCCTTTGATGGGTCCTCGGCGCGGAACACCTCGCGGTATAGTTTGCCATCAGTTGAGCCTATAGCTACCACACGCGGAACATTCAACGACGAGTAGTTATCTATAAAGTGCTTGCCGTCGGGCGAGACGGTACAGTTGTGCCAACCTGCAGCACGAGTAAGTTGCTTGCACTTGCCATTGCGAAGCGAGATGCTGAAGAGGTGCTGCTCTACGGGCGAGACTTCGGCCGAGTAGTAATAGACATTACGCGAGTCGTGTGCGAGGTATGCCACATCAGCATCCACCTTTGTCAATCTCTCGGTTTTGCCTGTCGATAGGGTATGTACGTAGAGGTTTTTATAGCCGTCTCTATTGTCTGTTGTGTAGATGAACCGGTCGCTGTCAATAAAGCGGAGTGGATTCTGTGGTTCCACCCAACGTTCATTCTTTTCGGTCAATATTGTTGCAACGAAGGCTCCCGAAGCGGCATCGTAGGCGTTTAGGTGCATCTCCTTTTGTGCTCGATTCAGCACCTGTACATATATCCTCTTTGAGTCGGGCGACCAGGTGAGATTTGTTATATATCGCTCCTCGTCGAAGTCGGTTACTGCGAGGTAGATGGTGCAATCTTCTGCCACATTATAGACTCCTACAGACACACGTTCCGAAGCCATTCCGTTCATCGGATACTTTATCTCGACAAGCGAGCCTGTACGCGAAGTAATATCCAACAGAGGGAATGTCGTTACGTGCGACTCATCTTTTTGGTAGAATGCCAAAAAACTTTTGTCGGGCGATGGGAATAGACCGCCATCAATACCAAATTCGTGGCGCGAAACGGCCTGACCGCAAACTATGTTCTTGTCGGTAAAGTCGGTAACCTTAAACTTCTTACCCTCGGCATCGTGCCAAATTATGTTATTATCCTTCAGACTCGCCTTTTCGCGGAAGGGGTTGCGCATATTGAGGAGGATAGGTAGAGTATCCACCAACTTTCCGCTGCGGATGTCGTACTGCTCGATTACACCACCTTTGAAGTGCTCGTATATCTTTAGATTTTTCGCGCTGAAGTGAATTTCGTAGTTCTTCGGAACGAGATCGCGGTTGAGAATCGCATCCTCCATAGTGAGAAGTTTGCGCTCCTCTGCCGATGCAACACCTGCGATAAATATCGCTACATAAAGTAGTAATCTTCTCATTTAGAATAGATATTTCTCAGTTTTGACTCTGTTTACCATCACTTCGATTTCGCGCCAAGCCTCCTCGCCGAGTGTTGGTCCCATAACCTCGATAACCTTGCCGGCTGCGATAGCTCCTATTGTGCCACATTGGCGCAGCGAGAGCCCCTCACAAAGACCGTGCATAAAGCCTGCAGCGTAGAAATCGCCTGCTCCTGTGGTATCTACGCGCTTTGCAGCAGCCCAGATACCCACGTGGATAACCTCGCCACAATGTTTTATAAGTGCCCCTTTCGTGCCAATCTTTACAACCACAAGGTCGCACATCTCCGAGATGTATTGCAGAGCGTTGATTGGCTCCGCCTCACCCGAAAATATTCGCGCTTCGTCCTCGTTTGCGAAGACGATGTCGATGTGTTCCTTAACCAACCTACGCAGAAAGTCGAGATTCTCCTCCACAACATTGAAACTTGCCAAATCGATAGCCACCTTCAACCCTTCTGCCTTGGCAATGCGTACAGCAGTCTCGATTAGAGAGTGCTCCTGCACGAGATAACCTTCGATGTAGAGGCAGTCGTATCCATCGAATATATCTGCCGAGATATCTTTGGCGTGCATCTCGGCTGCAGCTCCGAGGTGTGTGAGCATGGTGCGCTCCCCATCGGGCGAAACCAACGAAATACACCTTCCCGAGGGGTTATTGCCACGGAAAATCTTACCCTCGATGCCGAGGTTGCGCAGAGCCTGCTCAAAGCGGTCTCCCGTATTGTCGTGACCTACCTTGCCAATAAATCCTACCTCTGTGCCGAGGCGGGCCATAGCACGAATGGTGTTGTCGGCCGAACCTCCGAGCGAGAGGGAGTGGGGTAGTCCCGCTACCTCTTTCGATATTTGTGACTGCAACTCGCTATCTACCAACGACATCGAGCCACGTGCAATATTGTGTGAGTGTAGGATATCCTCGTTGCGAAGATTTACCAATACATCTGTCAGGGCATTGCCCATTCCAATAACTCTCTTCATCTATCCGTTTTTTGCTGTGTTTGAGGTTAAATAGAAAGTATTTTTACAAGTTCGATATTCTCCTTATCCACCTGCTTTGAGCGTCCGAGGGCCTTCGAGAATGGCACATATACCATCTCCATATCGCGAATACCAATCATTACATTGCGCTGACCATCCTTCAATGCAGTGATAGCCGCTGCTCCGAGTCGAGAGGCAAGAATACGGTCTGCTGCCGTAGGCGAGCCTCCTCGCTGAAGGTGTCCGAGAATCGTTACTCGTGCATCATACTGCGGGAACTCCCTCTTTACACGATCGGCCAATCCCATTGCACCCCCACTCTTTGGATTCTCGGCTACAAGGACGATAGCCGAATTTTTGCTCTTGCGGAATCCGTTGTCGATAAGGTTCTTGAGTTGGTCGGTCTCGGTCTCCATTTCGGGGATAATTGCAGCTTCAGCACCCGTAGCGAGTGCTCCGTTTAGGGCGAGATATCCGGCAGTATTGCCCATAACCTCCATAAAGAAGAGTCGCTCATGCGAAGTTGCCGTGTCGCGCAACTTATCGACAGCCTCCATAATGGTATTGAGTGCGGTGTCGTAACCTATTGTCGAATCTGTACCCGAGAGGTCGTTGTCGATAGTGCCCGGAAGGGCCACAATAGGAACGTCGAACTCGTTTGCAAGAATCTGCGCACCCGTAATCGTACCGTCGCCACCAATCACGACCAGGGCATCAATTCCGGCTTTGCACATATTCTCGTAGGCCTGCTGTCGTCCTGCCGCCTCGCGGAACTCGGGGCAACGAGCCGTTTTGAGGATGGTGCCTCCTTTTTGTATGATGTTGCTGACGCTCGAAGATGTAAAATCTACTATCTCCCCTGTTATCAAGCCCTTGTAACCGCGCATAATACCCTTTACGCGCAGTCCATTGAAGATTGCCGTACGTGTTACGGCACGGATTGCGGCGTTCATACCCGGAGCATCTCCTCCCGATGTCAGTACGCCAATACATTTAATTGCTGCCATATAAATTGCAATTTTAATAAATAACTCTCAAAGATAATACAAATTGTCGAAGTCGTCAAATTCGATTGCAAATTATCGGTCAAACTCGGTCATTTCAAACGAAAAATGCGCCCCTCGCAATGAGGAGCGCAAGTTGTTAGGTATGATAATTTGATTATTTCAAACCCTCTGCTACGCCTGGAGTCCAAGCTGCACCATCCTTAGTGTTGCCGCTGATAACAGCAGTACCGGCAGAAACATTGAACTCGAACCACTTGGAATCTTTACCGTCGTGACCTGTGCAGTTTGTGAAGGTGTTGTTAGTGAAAGTAAAGGTATGATCTGCAGTCAAAGCGCCAGACTTAACCAAACCACCTTTGCAGTCGATGAAATTACAGCCTGTAATTGTCAAATCACCTGAGTAACTACCGTACTGAGGCATAATAGCCCATGAAATGATGTTCTCAAAGGTACAACCCTCAACCACAAGCGACTTGTATCCGCCTGCGGCTGTAGCTTGAATAGCATAACCCATATTTGAGAAATTACAATTCCTAACTACAATTGAGGCGTTAGGATTCTGACCATATACACCGTAGCTATTCTTTTTGCCATCTCCAACGATAGTGCAACCCTCGATAACAAGATTCTCAATCGCAGCATCCTTGTTTACTACAACGAAAGCACCACCTGTCTGGCCTGCACCTGTTACAAAGTTAAAGCTAACATTCTTTACAGTAACATTCTCAATCTTTGATTCTGCATTTGTCAAAAGTCGCAAAGTAGTATTCTCTGCACCCTCGATTGTCACATCCTTCAAATCGCCAACTGTTACATCGCCCAAGTTTGCGCCCTCAGCCAAAACGATTTTGGCTCCTTCAACTGCATTCTCGAGAATCGAAGCCAAACCAGCAACAACCTCGCCATCAACAAGGATTGTAGCGTTTGCACCCTTCTTTCCGTCCCAAGGAGAAACATAAACCATCTTGCCGTAAGCAGGAGCAGTGCAGCCGTTCAAAACAACCTCAACACCAGCGGTGAATGGCGAGCTATTAACCTCTACTGCGCCCTCCGATGCAGTGTTCTCGGTGTTGAACTTACAATTTGTAAATGCCACGTCAGAAGTGATACCTGGAGTATTGCCACCATTATCAACATAGACATTTACGCAACGGTCCGAGTAGTTGAATACGCAATCGGTAAAGGTAACCTTTGCAGCTCCGTATGTCCATACGCAGTGCTCGTTCTTTTCTGAACCTGTGAGAACAGGAGCATTGAAAGTACAACCTACGAACTCTTGATTGCCGAAGAAAGTGAAATAGCAATTCACGATCTGGCAATTCTTGTAAGTACCGTTCATACGGGCAAAGCCTTTATAGAGACCACCTACTGTCTCGAGAGTAAGATTCTCGAAGGTTACATTCGAACCGTCGAATGTGCCAAGAGCAACAGCGTTAGTCTGATTTACAAAAATCTTTACGCCATCCTCCATACCTTTCAATGTCAAGGTCTTATAGTCAGCATCGAAATTATTTGTATCGTAGGTACCGGCCTTCATCAAGATAGTAGTGTTACCTGCGTCGATAGCAGCCTTGAGCTCTGCGTCATTTGCAACAATTGCGTCAGCCTCGGCAGGAACTACATAGTAGAGACCATTACTCTCGATAGCCTTGTAGCCATCAGCAAGATTGCCACTCTTTGTAACGGTATTGTCGGTGTATGTACCGCCGTAAACATCTACCGGAGCACCATATCCCATGTAGTTCTGGAAAATACCACTCTGACCAACTACACCGGCATAGCTGAAGTTACCATTATAAACCTTGATAGTTGCGCCTGCAGGGCAAATTACACTTGCACCTGTGTTGCCGGCTGCTGCATAGTTCTGAGCAAAGGTTCCGTTGTTGATAGTCAACTTAGAATCTCCACCATAAGCGTAAATTACGTGCGATGTAAGCGTGCGCGAGCCGAGTGCACTTGTTACCTCGACGATACCTCCGTTGATAACAACGTCTGCTCCGTTGCCACAGCTGATTGCACCACGGTCTGAGATGATATGAGTACCCTCTTCAACTACCAACGAGCCTGAGGTAACCACTGTGTATGCAGGATAACCGGTAGCGCCGATAGGAGCACCCTTAACGGTTACATCTGCCAATACAAGATTTCCGCTGTTGCTGATAACTGCACCACCATTCTCTTCGGTGTTCTCGAGAGTTCCACCCGAAATAGTCAATGCGCTGTTATTGCTAATGAGAGCACTCTTAGATGCACCTGTAATAGTATGGCCATTGAGGTTGAGTACCAACTCGCCATTTACCTCAAGAGTGCTTGGAAGAGTAACATCCTCGGTCAAAGTAACCTCGCCACCGAGACCGGCCTTCATAATAAGCTCGTTGAGCAAGCCATTATTGCTATCAGGATTGTACTCATCCTCGAACTCAGGGATAATCTCAACCTTGATGTTGCCCTGCTCTGTGAGGAGCGAACCAACGAGGTTGGTACGCCAGTTACGACGTGCAGGAGCCTGTGGTACAGAGAGAACGATGTCCTCCTGACCTGCCAACGAAACTGTCATCTCGCACTTCGAGAGCGACAAATCCTTCGAAGCATCGGCAGCAACATTTGGATTTGGCCACAAG
>JAZQIS010000042.1:0-2746 GCA_045541235.1 Alistipes sp. | reverse complement strand
ACTGGGGATTACTGGGGAGTTTCTCAGTTTTCCCCTAATAGCCCCTAATAGCCCTTAATAGCCCTTACTCGCCCTTAAAAGTTTTTAGTTTTCCGTTTTAATCCTGCTTCGCAGGCTTTTCCTCCTTCTTGCAAGGCATAGTCTGCAAGCAGCCTCTGCTCTTGCTTCGTGCGTCGGTTCCGTTTTCCGTTTTCCGTTTTCCGTTCTCAGTTCTCCGCTTTGGTTACAACCACCCGAATAGCCTCCTTTACAACCGAAATGGTTACGGGTGTGCCACCCTGCAACTCGCCATCGGTCTCGAGGGGCATTGCAGGTGCCGAGACAATCTTTACGACCTTTCCTTGGGCGTGTTCGACGTGTCCGATGGAGTATATCTCTCCGTTGAAGAGCCTCCTTGCACGAAAGACCACGTGCCACCAATGGACGGGGCGAATAATCGTGAGGTCGAGCAATCCGTCGTTGGCTATGGCGCGAGGCAACTGCTGTATTCCTCCGCCATTGTAGCGGCATATACCCACCGCCAACGAGAAGAGCAACTTGTTGTAGATGACCTTGCCATCGACCTCTATGGTGGCTCCCGCAGGCTTTGCCGAGAAGAATCCTCGCAGAAGGCTGTAGAGATAGAGCCATTTGCCCTTGTAGCCCTTCAGCTTGAGGTGGTTGAATATCTGAATTACGTAGGCATCGAATCCGAGACCTGCGACATTGGCCATATAGCGCGACTGTTCGTAGTTCGATTCGGTGTAGGTCACACGCGCCACATCCTGCAGGAATGAGGCCCCATCCCGAATGGCACGAATGGCAGCAGAGTAGTTGCGCGGAATACCCAAGGTGCGTACCCAATCGTTTCCCGTACCTACGGCAATAACCGCCAGGAGGATGTTTTTAGGCTCGCACTGCTTTTGGATAAAGAGACCATTGACCACCTCGTTCAAGGTGCCGTCGCCACCTACGACGATGATTTTGCGGTAGCCACGATTGGCCGCCTCCACAGTCAGCTCGGTGGCGTGGTAGCGATGTTCGGTAAACGCAGAGTCGTGCTCGATACCATTCTCGCGCAGAAGGTGGGAGATTTTAGGAAAATCCCCCAAACCCTTGCCTCCGCCCGATACGGGATTGACAAGAACAAACCAACGGTTCGTCATAGAAATTCAAAATTCAAAATTCAAAATGTAAAATTTCGAAGGAACTATTTGTGTTATATTCAATTCTGCATTATGCATTTTGCATTCTGCATTCTACTTCGCAGGAGCGTTCTTTAATGTATGAAGCAAAAATTCGTAAAACTTCTCCACCGATGCAATCTCCACCTTCTCGTCAGGCGAGTGAGGGTAGCAGATTGTCGGACCAAACGAAATCATATCGAGAGAAGGATATACGCCACCGATGATGCCGCACTCCAATCCTGCGTGGATGGCTGTTACGGCAGGCTTCTTGCCATAGAGAGCCTCGTAGGAGGCCAACATAGCCTTCAGAATTGGTGACTCCATATTAGGCTTCCAGCCGTCGTACGAACCCTCGAGGAGAACCTCTGCACCCGCCATCTCGAATACCCCCTTGATAGCCTCGCCAAGGGCAACCTTCTCGCTCGATACCGAGCTACGCAGCAGGCACTGAATCTTCACCGCCTTGCCGTCCGACACCACACGTGCGAGGTTTGTCGAGGTCTGTACCAACCCCTCCATCTCTACCGACATCTTAATTACACCGTTAGGAGCACCAACAACGGCCTTGACGAGGTTGTGCGCTGTTGCTACAGGGATAATCTCGGCAGGGAGAGCCACCTCCTCGGTGAGTACCGCAATCGAATCCTCGATATTCTCGAACTCCGCCTGCAAGGTCTTTTCGTATGCCGCAGCCTCAGCCTTGAAGGCCCCCACGTTGCGCACGAGGAGTACCGCCTGAGCCTCGCGAGGGATAGCATTGCGCAGGCCGCCTCCATCAATCGAAGCGAGCAACCACTCCTGCTCGGTGTGGAGCAAAAGACGGCACAAGAGACGGTTGGCATTGCCCCTTTGGAAGCCGATTTGAATACCCGAGTGTCCTCCCTTGAGCCCCTTAACCTCGAGCTTTATCGCCTTCCAACCCTGCGGTGCAGCCTCGGCAACATACGGAAGGGTGATGTTTGCGTCAGTTCCTCCTGCACAGCCGACATACAACTCGCCCTCGGTCTCCGAGTCGAGATTTAACAGAATATCGCCTTTGAGCAATCCCGCCTTCAAACCGAAGGCTCCATCCATACCGGTCTCCTCGGTTGCGGTGAAGAGTCCCTCGATAGCTCCGTGCTCGAGAGTGTCATCCTCCAAAACTGCCAATATTGCAGCTACGCCGATGCCGTTATCTGCTCCGAGGGTGGTGCCGTTGGCTGTTACCCACTCGCCATCGATGTAGGCCTCGATAGGGTCGTTCTCGAAGTCGAATACCTTGTCGTTATTCTTCTGTGGCACCATATCGAGGTGTGCCTGCATCACAATACCTTTGCGCCCCTCATATCCCGCTGTAGCAGGCTTTGCGATATAGACGTTGCAAGCCTCATCTACCGAGTACTCCAGGTTGTGCGCCTTCGCAAACTCTACGATATACTCGCGTACGCGCTCCTCGTGGTGCGATGGTCGCGGAATCTGTGTCAATGCCTTAAAGTGCTTCCAAACCAATGACGGTTGTAGTTGTTCCAAATTGTAGTTCATAGTGTTTATGGTTTATCGTTGTTGTGTTTGTTTGTTGTGGGTTGCGGAGGGTTACGGGG
>JAZQIS010000041.1:0-31843 GCA_045541235.1 Alistipes sp. | reverse complement strand
CCAATTCAATCCATAGGCGTAGTCGTAGATGTTGCCGTCGGTATCCTTGTAGCACTTGAGGTCGAACGGAACATCCTCCTTGTTCTCCTCTACGGTGCGCATATCCTTAGGCATCTGTACCGGAAGCAGGCCCTGAGGTTCAGCCTTACCCGATATAAGCTCCAAAAATGCCTGATTCTGCACCTCGAAGCCGATAAGAATGGCATCTGCCGCCTTCTCAATCTCGTGGAAACACATTGGACGCTCGGCTGCAACGGCCACGATAACAGGTTTTTTACCCATCTCTTTGCGTGTTTTGAGTACGGTCTCCATCTCGACCTTATTGTGAGTCTTTACTGTCTTGCCATAGTAGGAGCGATTTTTGGAGCTCTCCTTAGGGTCTCCACCTGCAAGGCTCTCTTTGCGGGCATACTTTGCAGTGTAGTCGCCATACTGCAACGAAATAGGAGTATAGCCATTACCTCCCGCCTCGATATCGGTGATGTGGTGTCCGCGATCTACGGTCGGACCCTGAATAAAGACGAGCGCAACATCGGCCTCGGCAGGATTCTCCACCACGTCGAAATACTTCTTAACAAGGTTAAGGCTGATGCCGTAACTCTCGTATGGGCTACCACTGATGCGGTCGTACCACTGGCTATACACGCCATTGTAGGTGCGCTTAGGAACATACACCTTCAAACGTCCCTTGAGAGGGAGTGTCTGCGCGTGATTCTTCAGCATAACAATCGACTTGACCTGTGCGGCAAAACCTTCGTTCATAAACTCTACACAACCAACGGTCTCTTGGCTCTTTGCAGGCTCGAGATAGGAGTTCTCGAAGAGCCCTGTGCGGAAAATATTCAAAAGGAGGCGTACTGCCGACTCCTCGAAGCGAGCGCGAATAGCCTTCTCGCCATACTTCTGCTTGCCCAGCTCGTAGGCCTCGATAATGTGCTTCGTGGTATTCACTCCGCCATATTGATCGACTCCCACCATCAACACCTTGAGGTAACGCTCGGCTACAGGCATATCCTCCAAACCCCATGGCTTACCTGTGTTGCGATGAAGGTTTTTGTACTCGTTTACAATACCCCAATCGGTGCAAATTACACCCTTGTAGTTGTATTTTGTACGAAGCAAATCCTTGATGATATAGTCACTGTAGCCATTCGCAACATTTGCTCCCGATGGGTCCACGTCGTAAGAGATTGTATAGTAAGGCATTACCGCTGAAGCCTCGATAGTTCCTCCCTGTAGCTTGAAGGCACCCTCGGTAAATGGGAGCAGGTGCTCCTCGAAGTTCTTGCCCGGATATACGGCATATTTTCCGAAGGAGAAGTGGGCATCACGTCCTGCCTCGCCCGTACCGCCACCCGGCCAGTGCTTAACCATAGCATTTACGCTCCTCTTTCCCCAAGCACCCTCAAGAGCATCTTCGCCCTTCGAGGTCTGGAAACCATCCGAGTAGGCGCGAGCAATGTCGGTGGCCAACTTCGAGCCCTCGCCAAAGGTCATCATTACACGCCGCCAACGAGGCTCGGTCGCGAGGTCAATCTGAGGCGAAAGAGCTGTTGCAATACCCAAAGCGCGATACTCTGTCGAAGCCACCTCGCCAAAGCGCAAAGCTATGGCAGGGTCGAATGTTGCAGCCATACCGAGCAGACCCGGCCAAATGGAAATCTTGCCGCCGACACCCGCTGCAAACTCCTCGTCGGCAACAATTCCGTGACGAGGGTCGGAGGAGTTGTTGGCAGGGATGCCGTGGTCGAGGCTCTCGCACAACGCCTGCACTTTGTTGTTCCACTCAGCTGTTACATACGGACTCTGCACCTTCGAGATTAGGACATGGCGCACCTTGTCCTCGATAAGGAATTTGCGCTGTTGATCGGTCAAATCGTCTGCTGCAGCGTATGCTTTGCTGAAAGGCTTGCCGCTGTAGGAGCCTTTCTTTACCTTGTCGTCGGGGGTTGGGATAAGCTGCGATGAGGAGTAGAGCATCAAACCTGCAATCTCCTCCAACGAGAGTTGCGAAGCCAAATCCTTGGCACGCTCCTCGGACGGAAGTCGCCAATCCTCATACTTGTCGAGTTTGCCGTTGCGATTGAGGTCCTTGAAGGCAAATCCATCAACGGTCAAAATCTTAATGCCCGAATTTTGGTTGTAGCCAAGGGTGCGACCACCCTGCTGGGTAATCTCGATAAAGTCGCCCTTGTCCACCTTTTGATACTTCGGTTGGGCAATGGTGCTACCTGCCAAGAGCAGTGCAATACATAGTGCTAAAGTGCTTCTCATTTTATGGTTGTTTAAGGTTTTTGTCTCTCAAAGGAGATGATATAGGCCTGAGGGAACTCCTTATGTACCTCGTTAAGGTGTTTTTGTGCCGAGGCCCTATCGTTATACTCGCCGTAACAGTATTTGTAAATCTTTGTCTCCGGAATTTCCAATATCCAAACCTCTTTCTGGAGGCTCTTGAAGTCGATTTTGCTGGTTGCGACCCTCTCTTTTCCTGCCATCAGCTGAATGGTATATTGCTTCACGCTTTTAGCCTGTTTGGTTTTGGACTTTGGCGAACTCTTTGGCTCCTCCTTTGCAGGCTCCTTTGCTTTTGGCTCCTCCTTTGGGGTTGCGGTTTCGGCCGGCTTGTCGATAAGCAGCGAGCGATTTACAATCTCTATATATCTCTCGATGGCACGGAAAATTGCCCCCACAATATCGTTCTGACCCTTCTCCGATGTGATGTATTGCAACTCGTCGTGGTTGGTCATAAAGCCGATCTCGGTCAATACACTCGGCATATCGGTAGAGTAGAGAACCTTCAAAGGCTGACCTCGTACTCCGTGGTCGCGTAAGCCAAGTTTGGCATACTCGTCCTGAATAAAGCGTCCCATCATCTCGCTGTACATACCGTATGTATATTGCAGATTTTGGATGTAGGCACGAACGATGGTGGCCGTCTTTTGGTCGGACATATCGAGCATCTCGTCCTTGTTGTTGGCATAGAGGGCCCTTTCGTTGTTGCTCAGCTCCCTGTCGGATTCGCCCATAATAAGGGTTAGCGTACCCCTGACTTCCGGTCTGTTGATGGCGTTGGAGTGTACCGATATAAAGAGGTCTCCATTGTTGCGATGGGCGATGTTGGCACGCTCCTGCAAATCGGCTCCGAGGTTGCTCGAATGCATCTTGTCGGTGGTGCGGGTATATACAACCTTTACATGTGGCATCTTCTTCTCGATGAGTGCTCCGAGCTTGAGTACCACCTGAAGGTTGATGTCCTTCTCGTTGATGCCCTCGTAACGCGCCCCCGGAAAGCAACCGCCATGCCCTGCATCGAGAACAATGACTTTTACGCCTTGTGCAACATTTTCTGCGCATTGTCCGTTATAGGAAAATAGCAGCGTAAACATTGTTGCCAGCAATGGGAAAAGCATTTGAATATGTCGAAAGTTGCTCATAAAGTTTGCCATATAGAGTTTTTTCACTATCTTTACGCGCCGAAAAAACGCGTGCCCGTGCGTAATGCAAGGTGTGTCAGGCGTTTTTGCCGACGCTGTCGGCAAAGGTACTAAAAATTTTGGAATTTTTGAAACACTTTAGGCTAAAATATCTCGTTTCATTGGTCGTTACACTCGTAATGGCGCATGTCGTGTTTGGTTTTGCCTCTCCGCGACCAATTTTGGAGTCGGTGGCAGAGGAGGTTGCCCAACGCGATTCGCTGCGTCCGATAGCCGACACTACGGCACGAGACTCTCTCTTTAACAAACCACGTCCGACCTCTCGACGCAATCGTCGTGCAAGGAGAGGGGGAGATACTCTTGCAGCCGCACCTCTGCGCGACAGCCTTGCAGTGACCGATACGACGAGTGTTAAACCTATCTCGCAGCGCGATACCACAGCCCGAAAGAAGAGTGGTTCGCCAATCGATCAGATAATCTCGGGAAAGAATACCGACTCACTCTGCTACGATGTCAAGAATAAGCGCGTATTTATCTACAACAAGGGCGATGTGAAGTATGATAATATGGGCTTGCAGGCTGACTATATGCAGATCGATATGGATACCAAGGAGATTTTTGCCTACGGAAAGGTTGATACTGTAGATGGAAAGCAGAAGAACACACAGCCGGTGTTTAACGAAGGCGGCTCCTCCTATACGATGGATACCATCACCTATAATTTCGGCTCGAAGAAGGCCTTTATTCAGGGTATGGCGACCAAGGAGGGTGATGGTTGGCTCGTAGGAGGACAGATTAAAAAGATGCCCGACAATACCATCAATATTCGTCAGGGAAAATATACCACTTGCGACCATACCGACCACCCGCACTTCTATCTCGCAATGACAAAGGCAAAGGTTATTCCGGGCAAGAAGATTATTACGGGTCCGGCATACCTGGTTATGGAGGATGTGCCAATCTACTTTGCTTGTATTCCGGAGGGTTTCTTCCCTATCAACCTCGGACCAAAATCGGGCTTGCTGATGCCATCTTACGGAGAGGATGCCTCGCGAGGCTTCTTCCTTCGTGGTTTGGGCTACTATTTTATTCTGAGTAAGCATATCGACCTCGCAATTACGGGAGGTATATATACACTCGGCTCGTGGGAGGTGAATGCCTCGTCGCGATACACTAAACGATATAAGTTCAGGGGAAATATCAACTTCGACTTCTCGAGCGTAAAGACGGGAGATAAGGGCGAGGCCGACTATATCAAGCAGAACAACTTCCGCTTTGCGTGGACCCACTCGCAAGACCCGAAGGCAAACCCGGGTTCAACCTTCTCTGCCTCGGTGAACCTCTCTTCGAGTGATTACTCCAAGTACTCGGCTACCACTTTGAATGATATTCTCGCCACGCAGACCAACTCCACAATCTCCTACTCCAAGAGTTGGGCCGGAACGCCATTCTCGCTCTCGATGAACCTCTCCGTGTCGCAGAACTCGCAGACAAGACAGCTGGCGATTACTCTCCCTAATATAGTATTCAATGTGGCGCGAGTATATCCGTTTAAGCGTAAGGATGCAGTGGGTAAGCAGCGTTGGTACGAGAAGATAGGTTTTACCTATTCGGCAAAACTTACCAACACGGTATCTTCAGCCGAGAAGGACCTATTTACGATGCAGACTCTGAAGAATATGCGTAACGGAGTAGAGCACACCTTGCCTATTTCGACCTCGATAAACCTCTTCAAGTATATCAATATCTCGCCTTCGTTCAACTACTCGGAGCGTTGGTACTTCTCGCGTCAGTATCAGCAGTGGAATCCCGAGACCAATACTGTCGAAACTCTCGATCCGGAGTATGGTTTCTTCCGAATATACAACTACAACGCCTCGATTTCGGCCAATACCACCATTTATGGTATGTGGCAGATGAAGAAAAAGACGGCAAAGGTGCAGGCGGTACGTCATACTATCACTCCACAGGTAGGATTCTCCTACGCACCGGACTTCAGCAAACAAAAGTATGGCTACTATGCTACGGTGCAGACCGACTCGCTCGGTAGCTACAAGGTATATTCGCCATACTCGAATCAGCCGTATGGTGTGCCGGGTTCGGGACAGCAGGCCAACCTCAACTTCTCGCTCTCGCAGTCGCTCGAGATGAAGGTGTTGAGCAAGCGCGATACATCGGGTGTGAAGAAGATTAAACTTATCGACGAGTTGCGAGTGAGTGGTTCGTACAACTTCCTTGCCGACTCGCTCGGATTGTCCAATATTCCGATTTCGTTCCGTACAACCATCTACGGCAATTTCGGTATCAACCTCTCGGTAACTCTCGACCCTTATGAGGTTACGCCGAAAGGTGTGCGTATCAATAAACTTATGATACGCCGAGGCCTACTCGGACGAGTCACAAGTACGGGTTGGAGCTTCGGCTACACCTTCAAGTCTCGAAAGGATAAGGCCACCCCTGCGGTGAACGATATCAATACCATACCTCCGGAGTATTTTAATCCATTCTCCGACCCGTATGGTCTGATGGACCCTACTTTGCGACGGCATTATATGGCAAGTTCGTACTACGATTTCTCCATACCGTGGAATATCGGTTTCAACTACGTCATAAGCTACGGTATATCCTACGTCGATAATGGTACTACGGGTTACAAGAAGAATGTCTCGCAGACGATAGGCTTCAATGGTAGTGTTAATCTTACGCCAAAGACGGGTATCTCCTTTACGACGGGATTTGATATACAAAACCGGAAGCTGACGACCACCTCGATATCCATAACGCGAGATTTGCACTGTTGGCAGATGTCTTTCGTATGGATTCCGTTCGGAACGCACAAGAGCTGGAGCTTCAATATTGGTGTGAAGGCTTCGTCGTTGGCCGACTTGAAGTACGACAAGAGCAAGTCTATGTACGATAACCTCTTCTAACGGAGAGCGAAACGGTACATCTTTTGTGCAACTAAGTTACAGATAACGATAAAATTTAGAGATATGACAAAGAAAACAGCAGAGAATCAGGTTGTTGAAGAGAAAGAGGGCTTCGCTGGCGGCGAGGGCTATCCTAATTGTGAGGGGGAGCCTTGTGCCAATATGGCAGAGGAGGAGCAGCCACAGACTGACACTGTGGCAGATGAGAGTAACAGCGAGGAGCAGGCTGCGGAGGAGGCTCCAAAGGTTGAGGAGATTGATTGGAAAGACAAATATATCCGCCTGCAAGCGGAGTTCGACAACTTTCGCAAGCGTACAGTACGCGAGAAGATGGCTCTTATCGAGTCGGGAGGTAGCGATGTTTGGAAGGCGGTGTTGCCTGTACTCGACGATATGGAGCGAGCTATAGCCGCTTCGGAGAAGAGCGAGGATATTGCAGCTCTGCGCGAGGGCGAGAAGCTTATCTACAACAAGTTTGTCGATGTTATGCGACAGAAGGGCGTAGTAGAGATTGAGGCTCTCGACAAGGAGTTTGATGCCGATTTGCACGAGGCTGTGGCGCGATTTGCTGCGGGCGAGGAGAAGTCGGGCAAGGTTATAGATGTTGTACAGCGTGGTTACAAGCAGGGCGAGCAGGTGTTGCGCTATGCAAAAGTCGTTGTAGGCGAATAGAACGGAAAACGGAAAACGGAAAGCGGAAAACTAAAAAGCTAATGGCTAATTGCCAATGGCTAACGGCTAAATAATATGGCAGAGAAAAGAGATTACTACGAGGTGTTAGGCGTTGAGAAGAATGCCAATGCCGACGAGATAAAAAAGGCCTATCGTAAGGCTGCGATAAAGTATCATCCAGATAAAAATCCGGGCGATAAGGAGGCCGAGGAGAAGTTTAAGGAGGCTGCCGAGGCTTACGACGTGTTGTCAAACGATGAGAAGCGCGCTCGTTACGACCGCTTCGGACACGCAGGAATGTCGGGAGCTGCCGGTGGAGCAGGTGGCTTTGGTGGCGGCTTCGGTGGAGGAGGATTCTCTATGGAGGATATCTTCTCGCAGTTTGGTGACATCTTTGGTGGACACTTCGGCGGAGGCTTTGGTGGAGCGCGAGGAGGCAGCCGTGCAGTGAATCGCGGTTCGGATATCCGTGTGCGCATCAAACTCACCCTTGCCGAGATTGCCAACGGCACAACCAAGAAGATAAAGGTCAATAAGTATGTAGCCTGTGACAAGTGTGGCGGAAATGGTGCAAAGGATTCGTCATCGTTCTCAACCTGTTCAAACTGTGGGGGTTCGGGATATGTTGTGACGGTGCAAAATACCTTCTTTGGCCGTATGCAGTCGCAGTCGGTCTGCCCAACTTGTGGCGGCGAGGGTAAGATTATCACAGCCAAGTGCGACAAGTGCGGTGGCGAGGGGTGTCTCCGCGACTCGGAGGTTATCGAGATTAAGGTTCCTGCGGGAGTTGGCGAGGGTATGGCTCTGACCGTTACGGGTAAAGGCAATGCTGCGCGTCGTGGAGGTATCAATGGCGATTTGATAGTTGTTATCGAGGAGGAGTCGAACAAGGAACTCCTACGCGATGGCAACAACCTTATCCACAATCTTAATATCACGGTTACTACCGCCATCCTCGGAGGAGAGGTTGAGGTGCCTACCATTGAGGGTAAAGCAAAGATTAAGATTGCTCCCGGAACTCATGCCGGAAAGGTTTTGCGCCTGCGCGGTAAGGGGTTGCCCGATGTAAATGGTTATGGTAGGGGCGATATTATGGTGGTTGTGGATATCACAATTCCTACATCGCTTACATCCGAGGAGAAGGAGTTGGTAAAGAAACTCGCCGAAAAACCTCACTTCAAGGAGGCGGAGAGCGTCGAGAATCAGAATATATTTGAGAGGATGAAAAACTTTTTTCGATAAGTGAGTAGAGAGTAGAGAGTAGAGAGTAGAGAGTAGTGAGTAGTTGAAAAAGATAATTCTCAATTCTCAATTCTCAATTCTCAATTTTTAATTAAAAAGCCAATGGCTAATAGCTAAAAGCCAAAAAGAGTATGGGACTTTTTTCGCCGGTAAAGAAGCACGCCAATAAGTTTCGTTACATTCCGCGCTATTATGACCCCGAGAAGGAGCGTCGTGAGCAGCGTCGCCGCGAATTGCACGGCACCTCCTCCGAGCAGGAGGGCAAGGAGTACGAGCCTGGGCAGTATATCCGCACGCAGCGTGATGCCCGAAGGGTTGCGCAGCAGAATAACAGGGGTGGTCGCAAGATGCCTTCGATGGTATTCTTGCTGCTTCTTGCTGCTGTGGTTGTGATGGTCTATATGCTATATCCGCTATATCCGCGTATTGTGGATGCCTTCACCTCGACAAAGAGTAGGCCTATAGATCAGGCAGAGTTGGAGGTTGAGGAGTTCAATCCATATACACCTATTACGATAGTACCAAACGATTATAAAGAGGAGTAGAGAGGTGGCAGATTGCATTAAGTTACTACCCGAAATTGTCGCCAATCAGATTAAGGCAGGCGAGGTTGTCGAGTCTCCTTCATCGGTGGTGAAGGAGATGATGGAGAATGCTATTGATGCGGGGGCTACGGAGGTTACCGTAAACTTCGTTAATGGTGGTCGCGACCTTGTGCAGATTATCGACAATGGTCGCGGAATGTCGCCTGTGGATGCACGTATGGCCTTCGAGTGTCACGCGACAAGTAAAATCGCATCGCTCGACGACATCTATGCTCTGCATACTTTCGGCTTTAGAGGCGAGGCGTTGTCCTCCATCTCGGCGGTATCGCAGGTGGAGCTCATAACCCGTCAGGCCGATTGCGAGGTGGGCACACAGACCATCATAAATGGTGGTGAGTTTGTGTCGCAGACCCCTGTGGCGGCACCCGTTGGTTCGCAGTTTTTGGTGCGTAATCTCTTCTATAACACCCCAGCGCGACGTAAGTTTATCAATAGCAAGGAGTCGTCACTCTCCTCCGATATCAAGCGAGAGTTCCGCCGCGTGGCACTCTGCCATCCGGAGGTAGCGTGTACGTTGATGAACAATAGCGCACCTATATACGCCTTGCCGGTATCCTCTCTTGTGGAGCGTATTGTCGGTGTTATGGGTAATGCTACAAGACGTAATCTCCTCGAGGTGGATGTGGAGACCTCTATTGCAACGGTCAAGGGCTATGTGGGTCGTCCCGAGACTGCGCGTAACAACTCGAGCGAGCAATATATGTTCGTAAATGGTCGATTTTTCCGTTCGCTCTACTTCAACAAGGCGATAACAAAGGCCTACGAGAAGTTGATTCCCGAGAAGGGCTATCCATCCTTCTTCCTCTATATCACGGTGGATACCGAGCGTGTGGATGTGAATGTCCACGCCCAAAAGACAGAGGTTAAGTTTGCCGATAACGAGGCTATTTGGCAGATTCTCAATGCTGCAGTGCGCGAGACTCTTGCCAAGAATGGAGCAATGCCGTTAATAGACTTCGAGACCGAGGATTTGGTCGATATTCCTGTTGCAACAACGGGTATCCGATATACCGAACCACGCGCAACGACGAAGGATAACTACAACCCGTTTGCAGCCGATTATGCTTCGACAGAGGAGTCTCCAAAGAGCAATGGCAACGAGTGGAGCTCGATACCGAATCTCTCCTCGGAGTTCGATTTGGCTACGACGATAGATTTCGGACTCGAGGGTGTTGGACGACGTGCTGCCGATGCCGAGTTTGACTATCTTGAGGCGGGAGAGTGCGAGGTGCAGAGTCTTGGATTCGAGATGGAGAGTCGTGAGGAGCCGTTGGCTGTCTCTCTAACGGGTGGGCGATATGCTGTGGCAACCTTCGCATCAAAGGTAATGATGGTCGATTTGGCGCGAGCACGCGAAAGACTCCTCTACAACCACTATATTGCATCGTTGCAGAGTGGGCACGCCGTATCGCAGCAGCTGCTCTTCCCCGAGTTGCTGACCATCACCGAGGAGGAGTACGACCTGATTGAGGAGTATGCCGTAGATTTTGCTTCTCTCGGCTTTGATATCAAGGCGCAGGGAGCCAACACAATAGAGGTCTTTGGAATACCTGCCGACCTTACTACAGAGCATCTCGATAGGGCTGTTTACGACCTATTGCAGAGTTTGAAGTTGCCACAATCGGCGGTGGAGTTGCATCGTGATATCTTGGCTCAAACCTTGGCACGTAGCGAAGCTTCGGGTGTTACAAAGTTCTCGCAGGAGGATGCCGAGCGTTTGGTTGCACAGATTCTTGCCACAGGGGACAACTACACCCCTTCGGGCAAGCGGGTAGTGGTGATTCTGGCAATGGAAGATATTAAGAAACTGTTTGAATAGCAAGATATATATGAATCCATATTTCAATACACCCCCTGTGGTGAAAAACCTTATTATTGCCAACTGCGTAATGTACTTGGCGGTAACATTGATACCTGCGGTAAACCATTTTTGCGCGGAGTATCTGCAACTTTGGTGGTCGGATAGCCCCTACTCGCCACCGTTTCACAGCTACCAATTTGTGACATATATGTTCCTTCACGGAGGCTTCGCTCACCTCTTCTCCAATATGTTTGCGTTGTGGATGTTCGGCCGTACCCTGGAGTACGAACTCGGCTCGCAGCGATTTTTGACCTACTATATGGTCTGCGGAGTTGGTGCAGCACTCATCCAAATCGGAATCGCGTCGCTCTTTGGTGAAAATTTGACGTTGCTCGGAGCCTCGGGAGCCGTTATGGGCTTGTTGCTCGCATTTGGCGTTATGCACCCCAACAATATGATTTATATCATCCCGATACCATTCCCCATCAAGGCCAAGTGGTTTGTTCTTGGTTACGCCGTATTGGAGATAATGCTCGGATGGTCGGGTGCAAATACGGGTGTGGCCCATTTTGCCCATGTGGGAGGTATGTTGTGGGGCCTTGTACTGCTCCTTTGGTGGCGCAAGCAGAGAAAGATATTCTTCTAATCGTTGGAGGTGAGTTATGGCAGATTTCTATACAGATGGTTTAGGGCGAAGCAAACATAATGAGACGACTCAACGCGGTAGGGGCGAGTTTTGGATGTTTATCCTCGATATCGTCATCTCGGTAGCGATGTTGTTGCTTCTCTTTGCCTCTCTTACCATTGTCATATGCCAATATGTATCTCCCGAAAAGAGTGGCATATTGTCGGTGGTGGCTCTCGGTGCCCCCATTATATATCTGCTCGACCTTGCCGTAATGCTCTATTGGATTGTGCGAAAGAGGTGGTATCGCGCTATTGTTATGTCTGTGATTGTGGTTATCGGACTATTCTATCTGTCGCGCTACTACAAGTTGGAGATTGATAGAATATACGAGACCAAGTTTACGGAGCGCAAATATACCAAGGTGATGACCTATAATGTGTATGAGGGTGTCAAAGATGGTCTCTTCGACTATATAGCAACGCAGAATCCCGACATCCTCTGTTTGCAGGAGATAAACGAGAACTCCTACAACTGGATGGCATTGGAGGCGATGTTTGGCAATACCACAATCAATAGAAGTGCCATTTCGGGCAATCAGATATTGACAAAGTACCGAATGGTGCGCAAGGGCGAAATAGAGGGGCTTACAACGAGTGCCGGCATTTGGGCCGATGTGAAGATTAAGAGTGATACCGTCAGAGTTATCGGTCTCCATCTCAAATCGACCTCTATCAGTCCCGAGGATACCAAATTTCTCGAATCGCACGAATATCTGCTCGATAGCAACCGCGATTCCAAGTTGCGCAGCATCGCAAGTCGTCTCTCGGAGAATAATCAAAAGCGAGCCGTGCAGGCGAAAATTGTGGAGATGTTTATCGAAAAATCGCCCTATAAGGTTATTGTATGCGGTGATTTTAACGATGTGCCACTCTCCTACACCTATCAAACCATAGCTAAAGATCTCAATGATACCTTCTCGGAGAAGGCTGTAGGCTTTGCCTACACCTACAATACACGGTACAAACTCCTACGTATTGATAATATATTGGTATCGCCCGAGATAGAGGTTGCATCATACGAGGTGGATAGCAAGATAGATTTGTCGGATCACTATCCCGTGATATCGCGTCTGACCATCAAATAACAGAGAATACACAAACTTAAAATTTTATAATTATGAAGAGAATGTTTTCGATATTTATGGCTCTTGTGGCTATGTTGGCGGTCTCGGCGCAGAGTGCGCAGACTGTTATCGTTCCGCGTCCTGTGAGTGCCGAAGCTCAGAAGGGTAACTACACTGTAACTACAAAGACGGTTGTTGTAGCAACCGATGCCTCGTTGGTACGTCCTGCCGAGTTGTTTGTAGTGTATGTAGCTAAGGATTTGAAGGCTGAGCTTGCCGTAAAGCAGGAGGGTAAGGGCGGTATCGTTCTTTCGCTCGACAAGTCGTTGGCTAAAGAGGAGTACTCCCTCGATGTAACGTCGAAGGGTGTGAAGATTGTTGGAGGAACGGCTCAAGCGGTATTCTACGGCTTGCAGAGTCTCCGCCAGATGGTCTCTGCCGGCGAGGTTTCCAAGAAGGGGGTAGTTTTGGAGGGCGTAGCAATCAAGGATAAGCCGCTTATCGAGCGACGTGGTGCTATGCTCGACGTAGGTCGTCACTTCTTTACCGTAGCCGAGGTTAAGCGCTTTATCGATATCGCTGCCATTCACAAGCTCAACGTGTTCCATTGGCACTTGACCGAGGATCAGGGTTGGCGTATCGAGATTAAGAAGTATCCAAATCTTATCAAGGTTGGTTCGATGCGTAAGGAGACAATTATCGGTCGCAACAGCATCTCAAAGACATACGATGGTACTCCTCACGGCGGCTACTACACCCAGAAGGAGATTCGCGAGATTGTAGCCTACGCGGCAGAGCGTTATATCGAGGTTGTACCGGAGATTGATATGCCGGGACATATGGTTGCTGCTTTGGCATCCTATCCGGAGCTTGGCTGTCGCAACGAGAAGTTCGAGGTACGCACTCGCTGGGGTATCAGCAAGGATGTTCTCTGTGTGGGTAAGGAGAGCTCGTTCGAGTTTATCGAGGGCGTTCTGTCGGAGGTTATCTCGCTCTTCCCATCAAAGTATATCCATATTGGCGGTGATGAGTGTCCTCGTCTTCGTTGGAAGGAGTGTCCACACTGCCAGAAGCGTATTCAGGAGGAGGGCTTGAAGGACGAGAATGAGTTGCAGAGCTACTTTATGTACCGCGTTGAGAAGTTCCTCGCAAAGCACGACCGTAGAATTATCGGCTGGGACGAGATTATCAAGGGTGGCATCAATAAGAGTGCAACCATTATGTTGTGGAACGATAGAAACCGTACGAAGGTAACTTCGCTCGGCAATGATGTTATCCTCACACCAAAGTACTTCTGCTATATGGACTACTATCAGACCCTGCGTCCATTCTGCAATAAGGAGGGCCTGTTGTTCCGCGATAACCGCATCTTGACACTCCGCAAGGCCTATAGCCTCGATCCGTATGAGGGGTTGCAGCCATCGGAGTATGGTCGTATCAAGGGTGTTCAGGCAAACTTGTGGACCGAGTACGTGCCAAACTTCCACCGCGCACAGGAGAAGCTGTTACCTCGTATGGCAGCTACTGCCGAGGCGGCTTGGAGTAGCGGTAAGAAGGATTTCAACGACTTTGCTCGTCGCTTGGGATTCTTGCGTCGCCTCTACGATAAGGAGGGTATCCACTACGCGACATATTTCTTCGATGGAGTGGATGAGATAGAGTAAGTTTTATATAACTCATACAAGAGGAGGGTGCCCAAAATGATATTGGGATACTCTCCTCTTTGTTTGGAGTGGTACCCTGCTCTTTTTTTTGTATAATATTTGCAAAAAAACTCTCGCCTCCCGTCTCTCGTCTCTTCTCTTTTTTATATCTTTGTATTATGGATTTCAAACTTGTATCGGATTATGCTCCTATGGGCGATCAGCCCGAGGCGATAGAGAAGCTGGTGGCGCACCTGCAACAGGGTGTTCCTGCGGCTACTCTGCACGGCGTAACGGGCTCGGGAAAGACCTTTACAATGGCTAATGTCATAGCGCGGCTCAATCGTCCGGTACTTGTTTTGAGCCACAATAAAACGCTTGCAGCGCAGCTATATAGCGAATTTAAGAGCTTCTTTCCCGAGAATGCTGTCGAGTATTTTGTCTCCTACTACGACTACTATCAACCCGAGGCCTACATTCCATCTACCGACACATATATCGAAAAGGACCTTGCCATAAACTCCGAGATTGACCGTATGCGTCTTTCGGCAACCTATTCGTTGTTGTCGGGACGACGCGATGTGATTGTTGTGGCGAGTGTCTCGTGTATCTACGGCATCGGTAATCCCGCCGACTTCCATAGTACTATGGTAAGGCTGAAGGTGGGTGATGTTATGGCGATGAAACATCTGATGTATCGCTTGGTGGAGATTCTCTATACGCGAGTTGAGGGTAATTTGGAGGCTTCGACATTTCGCGTAAAGGGAGATAGTATTACTGTGCGCTCCTCTATTGGAGAGCACTGCTATCGTGTAACATTCTTCGACGATGAGATAGAGGAGATAGCCTTGATAGATGCCGAGACGGGACAGCGACTCGATAGTCTGGAGCAGGTGAATATCTACCCTGCGAACCTCTTTGTGCCGAGCAAGGCGCGTATTGAGCAGGCGGTGTTGCAGATAGAGGCCGACCTCGAAAATCAGATAGAGTTCTTTACGCGCGAGGGGCGCGAGGTGGAGGCGAAGCGTATCGAACAGCGTGTCAATTACGACCTCGAGATGATAAGAGAGCTGGGCTACTGCTCCGGAATAGAGAATTATTCGCGCTATTTTGATGGACGAGCTCCGGGAATGCGACCATTCTGTTTGCTGGATTACTTCCCCGAGGATGCGCTCTTTATCGTGGATGAGAGCCACGTCACAATACCACAGGTACACGGAATGTTTGGTGGCGACCGTTCGCGCAAGGAGAATCTTGTGGAGTATGGCTTCCGTCTCCCTGCGGCACGTGACAATCGTCCGCTTCGCTTTGAGGAGTTCGAGGGCTTGCAGGGGCAGACTATATATGTAAGTGCCACACCGGCGCAGTACGAACTAATTCGTAGCGAGAATAGTGTTATCGAGCAGTTTATACGGCCTACGGGAATTATCGATCCGGCACTGAAGGTGTGCGATTCCACCCGACAAATAGACCGCCTGATGGAGGATATCGAGGATTGTGTGAGTCGTGGAGAGAAGATGATTGTTACGACCATCTCCAAGCGAATGTGCGAGGAGGTCTCGGCATACCTCGAGAAGATGGGTGTGCGTAGCCGCTATATCCACTCCGACCTCGACACTTTGGAGCGCGTGCAGATTATCGAGGATATGCACGCTGATCTCTTCGATGTCTTGTGTGGTGTAAACCTCCTGCGCGAAGGAATCGATTTGCCGGAGGTCTCGCAGGTGTCGATTTTCGATGCCGATAAGAATGGATATCTCCGAAACTATACGGCGATGACGCAGGTTGCAGGACGTGCTGCACGACATGCACAAGGTAGGGTTGTGCTCTATGGTTCGACCTGCACCGAGGCTATGCGTCGCACGGTGGAGGATAGCAATCGTCGTCGTGAGCGACAGATAAAGTATAATATCGAGCATGGTATTATGCCTCGTGCGGCAAAGCGAAACTCCTCGCAACCGAGTTCGTTGCTCGATGGCGTAGGCGATAAGGGGGTAGTGTCAGATAGGATAGCTGTATATGACGCTCCAATCCAAGGTGTTGGCTTGGTGGCCGATTCGATGGCACCATATAATAATATAGGTACCGATATAGATGCCCTAATCGAACAGGCACGTACCGATATGGAACGCGCAGCCAAGTCGCTGGATTTTATGGCTGCGGCACGCTATCGCGACAGAATGTATGAGCTGCAACAGATTAAGGAGGAACATCTAAAAAACAACTACCGATAGGGGTATAAAAAATATGGTTACCAACTCTGGTAACCATATTTTTGTGGTATTCTGTGTTACTCCTTGCCGAGTCCCATCTGGTCGATTAACGCCTTTGTCTGTGGCTTGTGGCCTCGGAATTTAACATAGAGGTCCATAGGATGCTCGGTTCCTCCTGCCTGGAGCAGTGCTCGGAACTTCTTGGCTGTAGCCTGGTCGAAGATTCCCTTCTCGGTGAAGAGCGAGTAGCCGTCGGCAGCCAAAACCTCTGCCCACTTATATCCATAGTATCCTGCAGCATAGCCTCCCGAGAAGAGATGTCCGAAGGTTGGCGAGAGGGCTGTGCCCTCCACTACAGGGAGAATCTGCGACGGAGCCATCGCCTTATGCTCGAACTCGATGATATCACCCTCATATGGTGCCTTGAGAGTATGCCAAGCCATATCGGTCATGCCGAACGATACCTGGCGCACATTTGCATAGGCTGCAAGGTAGTTCTTTGCTGCGATGAGCTTCTCGATAAGCTCTGCTGGCATGGTCTCGCCTGTCTGGTAGTGCTTTGCCCAGAGGTCGAGATACTCCTTCTCGTAGGCCCAATTCTCGAGAATCTGCGATGGCAACTCTACAAAGTCGCGGAATACGCTTGTTCCGTTGAGTGAGGCGTGCTTGCCCTTTGCCAGCATACCGTGGCAGGCGTGTCCAAACTCGTGGAGGAAGGTGGTGAACTCGTCGAAGGTAAGCAACGATGGGGTTGTCTCGGTTGGCTTTGTAAAGTTCATTACGAGCGAAACGAGTGGACGAATATCGCCCTCGGCACCACGAAACTCGGTCATCCATGCTCCGGCGCGCTTCGAGTCGCGTGGGAAGAAATCGAGGTAGAGAACTGCAAGGTGCTCTCCGGTAGCCTCCGATACCTCATATACGGTAACATCCTCGTGATACTTGGCAACACCCTCGGCAGGCTTGAACTCCAAGCCATAGAGCTTGTTCGCAAGCATAAATACCGCCTGCTTTGCCGATTCGAGCTCAAGGTATGGCTTTACAGCCTCGTCGCTTACGGCATACTTCTCGTTCTTGTACTTCTCGCTGTAGTATGCCCAATCCCAAGGCTGCACGTCGCCCTTAAATCCGAGCGAGTGTGCATACTCATTGATGGTCTGATAATCCTTGTCGGCATACTCTTTTGTCTGCGAGAGCAACTCATCGAGGAACGAATTTACGGTCTCGGTCTTTTCGGCCATACGGTTGTCGAGAACGTAGTCTGCGTAGCACTCATAGCCAAGGAGGTTGGCAATTTTGAGACGCAAAGAGGTAATCTTGCGTATGTTCTCGGTGTTGTCGAATTTACCCCCTATAGAGCAAGAGTTGCGTGCGCGGTACAACTGCTCCTTCAAGTCGCGCTGCGACGAGTAGGTTACGAATGGGACATAGCTTGGGGCCTTCAAAGTAACGGTCCAACCCTTCTGCCCGCGATTCTTAGCCTCGAGAGCCATAGCCTCCTTTACGAATGAAGGCAACTCCTCAATCTGCTCTGCAGAGGTGATGTTTAGCGCAAAGGCGTTGTTTGCCGCCAATGAGTTTTGGCCGAACTGAAGGGTGAGCTGCGAGAGCTCCGAGGAGTACTGACGATACAACTCCTTCTCTGCATCGGCGAGGTTTGCACCGCTGCGAACAAAACTCTTGTAGGTGTTCTCAAGGAGCTTCTTATCCTCCTTGGAGAGGAACCAACCGGGGTTTTCGTTCACGGCCTTAATGCGTTTGAACAACTCGGCATTGAGAGATATGTCGTTGCCAAGCTCGGTCAATTTAGGCTGTATGCGCATTGCAATCTCCTGCATCTCGGGCGATGTGTGGCACTCCAAGAGGTTGAAGAATACCGATGAGATACGGTCGAGCAACTCTCCCTGCTTCTCGAGTGCGAGGATGGTGTTGTTGAACGAAGGCTCTGCCGGATTATTTACAATGGCATCTACCTCGGCACGACTTACGGCAATCGCAGTCTCGAAAGCCGGCTCGTAGTCCGAAATCTTAATCTTGTCGAATGGTGGTGTGGCATGTGGGGTCTCCCACTCTGCCAACAAAGGGTTGTTTGTGTCAATCTCGGGGAGCTGTGGTACAGGCATATCGTTGCCTCCACACGCTGCGAGAAGTGCTGATGCTGACATAATTAAAAATAGTTTTTTCATAATAGACTTAATTTATTTGGTTTCTCTCTATCATCTAATTGTTTGGCGTAGGTTCCGGGGCTGCTTTTGTAGGAGTCGAAGCTGTTTCTACAGATTCGTTCTCGATAGTATCACTCTCTACGACCTCGGGCTCAACCCACAATCCGCGAGCTTTCAGAAGTGGTTTTTTGCTTGGCTCTGCGCCTCGGAACTCTCTGTAGAGCGACATTCCGTCCTTTTTGCCTCCACTCGAGAGCAACTTGCGGAAGGCTTGCGCCGTGCGGCGGTCAAATACATCGCCGGTCTCGACAAAAGCCTCGAAAGCATCCTTGTCGAGCACCTCTGCCCAAGTGTAGAAGTAGTACCCCGAGGAGTATCCTCCGGCAAAGATGTGGGCGAAGTATGGCAGACGGTAGCGTGGCTCAATCTGCTTTATCATACCGCGTTTTTTGTAGAGTGCGCTCTTCTCAAACTCCATGGCATAGAAGTTCTTGTATTCTGTGAGCGAATGGACATCCAAATCGACAAGAGCTGCGGCCAACAACTCGGTAGTCATAAAACCTTGGTTGAATTGAGCACTGTTGCGAATCTTCTGAACAAGGGACTCGTTTATAAGCGTGTTGTTGCGGTGGTGTAGAGCGTAGGTCTTGAGCAGTTCGGGTTCAAAGGCCCAATTCTCCATAATCTGCGATGGAAGTTCCACAAAATCGCCCTCTACATCGAGCAGGCCGTTGTAAGGTACATCCGAAAAGAGGAAGTGTAGTGCGTGGCCGAACTCGTGGAAGAGTGTCGATACCTCATCTATGGTAAGGAGCGACGGATTCCTCTCCGAAGCAGGGGTAAAGTTGCAGACGATACTTACCACAGGAGCTATGCGCTTTCCCTTTTCGTCATAGCTTGGACGGCGGAAATATCCACACCATGCACCTTGCGACTTGCTTGCGCGCGGGTGGAAATCAAAGTAGAGTACGCCGAGATGCGAACCGTCGCTATCCAGCACCTCGTAGGCCGAAGCCTCCTTGTGGTATTGCGGAACGGCAATAGGTCGGAAAGTGAGGCTGTAGAGTCGATTTGCAAGGTTAAAGACTCCCTGGCGCACATTATCGAGTGCAAAATATGGAGATACCATCTCCTCGTTGAGGCTGTATTTCTGCTTGCGCACCTTTTCGGCATAGTACCACCAATCCCACGACTCGAACTTATCTTCAGCCTTGGAGTGGTCGCGCTTGAACATTGTCTCCATCTCGGCCAACTCCCTCTTTGCCTTCTCGTTAGCCTGCTTGAAGATATCCTCAAGCAGAGCATATACGGCCTTTGGTGTGCCGGCCATCTGCTCCGAAATCACATAGTCGGAGAAGGATTTATAACCCAAAAGTTTTGCCTTCTCTATGCGGAGACGAACCATATCGTTTATGATCGCCTTGTTGTCGTGTTCGTTATCGTTGTTGCAACGGTTGAGATACGCTTTGTAGAGTTTTTCGCGCAACTCTCTGTTCTTGGAGTATGTCAAGAATGGAATAAGGCTCGGCTTATGTAGTGTGAAGAGGAACTTATCCTCGCTATTCTCCACCTTTGCGGCTTCACGCACAGCCTTTGGTAAATCCCTCACCTCCTCCTCGGTAAGCTCGAGTTGGAAGGCGTTTGTCTCGGCAAGGAGGTTTGAGTCGAACTTTACGGTAAGGAGCGACAACTCCTCGTTTATCTTTTGCAGACGCGCCTTCTGCTCCTCGTTGAGCAGTGCACCTTGGCGTACGGCACTCTTGTACATCTTCTCTACAAGGCGAATCTGCTCCGCGTTGAGGTTGGAGGTGTTGCGCTTATCATAGACGGCTTTGATGCGTTTGAAGAGCTCCTCATTCATTGAAATTGCATCGTAGTGTGCCGCCAACTTTGGCATCAACTCCTCCTGCAACTTCTGCATCTCCTCATCGTTCATCGCTGCACACATCATTCCGAAGATGTCCGATATGTTGGTGAGCAACATACCCGAACGGTCAAGAGCCAATATGGTGTTATCGAAGGTTGCAGCCTCCTCGTTGGCGACAATAATTGCAATCTCGCCATTGTGCAGAGCCATAGCCTCTTCAAAGGCGGGTTTATAGTGTTCTGTCTTGATGAGGTCGAACGGCGGAACCTTGTGCGGAGTGCTCCACTCTGCAAGGAGAGGATTCTCTGCCTTTTGTGCAGGTGCAGAGCAAAATGTTGTGTTGAGAGCAATCATAAGTAGTGATAATACAAATAGTATGCGCTTCATTTCAATAAAATTTATTACTTTTGCTACGCAAAGATAATACTTTTTCAATCGTTATGCAACTATTCTACGCAGCAGACTTCACTGCACCCGAATATATGCTCTCCGAGGAGGAGTCGCGTCACGCCGTTAAGGTGCTACGCCTGGTCGAGGGAGATACCCTCCATATTACCGATGGAAAGGGGTCGCTCTATCGCTGTCGTGTGGTTTCGGCACACCAGAAACACTGCCTTGTGCGTGTTGTGGAGCACTTCGAGGAGTTTGAAAAATTGCCCTATCGCCTAACTATGGCGGTTGCTCCAACCAAAAATATAGATCGCTACGAGTGGTTTTTGGAGAAGGCTACAGAGATTGGCGTTGCGGAGTTTGTGCCTTTGTTGAGCGAACATAGCGAGCGCAAAGTTATCAAGGCGGAGCGCGAGGAGAAGGTTATAACTGCAGCGGTGAAACAGTCTCTAAAGGCTTATCATCCCCATTTGGCAGATATTACACCATTTGCAAAGTTGGTCGGTGCAGAGTTTTCGGGGCGTAAGTTCATAGCTCATTGTGGCGATGCGGTGAAGGAGAAAAAGTATCTTGCTTCGACTCTGCACAAGGGCGAGGATGCGCTGATTTTGATAGGTCCGGAGGGGGATTTCTCGCCCGAGGAGGTGCAGTTGGCAGTGGCAAACGGCTTCGAGGAGATAACCCTCGGCACGCAGCGTTTCCGTACCGAGACCGCGGCAGTCGTAGCGGTGGATATGGTTTCGATAGTCAATAATCTGTAAAGTGCGATGTTGCTGAAACTCTTTACAACATTCTTCAAAATAGGCCTTTTCAGCTTTGGCGGAGGCTTTGCGATGATTCCGCTTATTCAGCGCGAAGTTATCGAACGCCACAAGTGGATTGACGGCAAAGATTTTGTCGATATGCTTGTGTTGGCGCAATCGACACCCGGACCTATTGCCGTCAATACTGCGGTATTTGTAGGGTATAAGACACGAGGTGTCGGAGGGGCAATAATGGCAACCCTCGGTACGGTCTTGCCATCGTTCATCGTGATTCTTCTCTTGGCATTATTCTTTGCGGAGGTGCGCGAAAATCGATATGTCGATGCCGCCTTTCGCGCAATGCGACCTGCTGTGGTGGCTCTGATTGTTGCTCCACTTGTTGGACTTGTCAAGGGAATGAAGTGGTATCTTATTGCTATATCGGCAGCGGTGGCAATTTTGGTGTGGTACTGCGGCTTTTCCCCAATGTATCTTATTGCCGGAGGCGTTGTGGTGGGCATTGTGTGGGCCATTGCGAATGGCAGAAAGGGGGTAAAGCGATGATTTATTTGCAGTTATTCCTCTCCTATCTAAAGATTGGATTCTTCGGTTTTGGTGGCGGCTATGCGATGTTGTCGCTTATCCAGAACGAGATTGTCGAGCAGCGCGGATGGATTACCTCTACGCAGTTTGCCGATATTGTAGCTGTGTCGCAGATAACACCGGGCCCTATTGCCATAAACTCGGCGACATATATAGGCTATACCGTAGCGGGTGTGGGCGGCTCGGTGGTTGCAACCTTTGCAGTCTGCTTGCCATCGCTGACGCTGATGCTGTTCTTGACAAGATTCTTCCTTCGCCACCGCGATAACCGCTATATACAGACCGTTGTCAAGGCCGTTACGCCTATAGTTGTGGGAATGATTGCCTCGGCGGCACTGCTGATGATGTTTCCACTCTCGGGCAAGAATGAAAACTTTATCGATATGTGGTCGTGGCTCCTCTTTGCGGCCTGTCTCTATGGCTCTTATCGCAAGGTTAATCCTATTTTGATGATTATCCTCTCGGCGGTAGCAGGAGTGGTGATTTATGCTATTATACCAATGTGGAGTTGAGAGTGGAGAATTAAAAATATATACAACTACTAATTGTCGGGTATCGAAAACGATACCCAAGAGAAGAAGGAGCAAAAAACAGTCGGGTATCGTTTTCGATACCCGACTCTCTTTTTATATCTTGCTGCAACCCTTGACGGCCTCAGCTACGCCAAGATCAGAGCTGCTACGCCAAAGAGAACTCCGGCGGTGATAAGGACGATAAGGATTGTTCCCAAACAGCCAAACGAGCGACCTAAACATCCATATTTAGGCTCTGCGCCTATGGGCAATGGGTCTGAGATAAGAGCAACTATAAGCCCGACAAGCGGTGTGAATAGTACCGATATAATAAATGCCCAGCCGAAACCAATATTACGCCGACTACCCAAGAGTCCCACCAACACATCGAGTAGTATGCCCGATGCCAAACCAAAAATTGCAATTCCCCACATATTCTTAATCCTTAATAGTTTTTCGTTTTAATCCCACCTCGTGGGCTTTTCCTCCTCGCGGCTCGGCATAGTGCAAATAAGTTTGCCCTCTGCTCTCGCTCCGCAGCGTCGGTTCCGTTCCATTCGATAGAATGTTCCGAATGGCAGCTCCTTGCCGGCTTGGTCGGTGAAGAATAGTTCGCCGAACTCCTCCTTTGTTGGGGAGCCAAACATCTGATGTACAAGGGTTCGTGCAATGGTCGAAGATAGCCCCATAGAGTAGAGATTCAACACCAGGAAGCCATCTTCGGCAAGTAGTTGTGCGCACGCCTCGAGCATCTCGGCAATATTCTGCTCCAACACCCACTTCTCGCCATTTGCTCCGCGACCGTATGCCGGAGGGTCCAAAATTATGCCATCGTAGCGGTTGCCGCGACGGACCTCGCGCTGTACAAACTTCAGCGCATCCTCCACAATCCAACGAATATCCCTCAAGCCACTCGACTCCATATTCTCGCGCGACCACGTTACCACCTGTTTTACCGAATCGACATGTGTAACCTCTGCACCCGCCGCCGCGGCAGCCAATGTGGCACCACCCGTATAGGCAAACAGGTTCAACACCTTCGGCTTCGCTCCTTTACTCTCGATTTTTGCTCGGCAACTATCGTATATAAAATTCCAATTTGCCGCCTGCTCGGGGAAGATGCCGATATGTTTGAATGCAGTGCAGGCAAGTCGCATTGTGAGGTGCATATCCTTGTAGTCGTAGCGGATGTTCCAGCGGTCGCGCATCTGCGGCTTGTTGCGCCACTCACCGCGCTCCTCGCTACGGTCGGTGCGGAGGAATGAGGCATCGGCCATGCGTTGCCACTCGCGCTCCTCGAGCGATTTGCGCCATACGGCTTGCGGCTCGGGACGACGTAGCGTGTAGCGACCAAATCGCTCCAACTTCTCGCCTTCGCCCGAATCGATTAGCTCGTAATCCTTAAAGTTGGGTGTTAAGTTCATAAAATTCAAAATTCAAAATGCAAAATTCAAAATGCAGAATGCAAAATTAAAAATTAAAAATTAAAAATTAAAAGTTTTTGGAGGCGGATTGTGCCATTTAATGAGAATGGGCCGATTAGAGGGAGTGGCGTATCTCTAAATTCACTACTCTGCTAATCTCTCTCAAAAATATGCAAAAAAAAGTACCGACTATTTTGAAATTTTGAATAGTTTGCGTATCTTTGTGATACATAAGCCAATATGTTATGCGCAACCACCACTACATATCTCAGCCGTCGTCGGCTTCGATAACCTCCTTGTGGGGGGGGTATTTCGCTGATAGTCAGTGAGTTATATAGCGCAAAATCTAATCTGAACATTATTTTGAATTTTAGGCTCGTATCGTCCGATACGGGCTCTGTCATTTTGTCTAATATCGTCTAACAATAAAACATTACGACTATGAAGAGACTTTTTTCAATTTTGTTTGTGGCTGCAACCTTTGCATTTGTGGGTTGCGAGCTTTTTGACCGCGAGGAGACATTCAACAAAAAAGAGCTATCGATCAAGGGACAATGGCAGATTGTCGATAGGGAAAGCGGCGATTTTGATGGTGTAAACTATGGTTTTGGCTGGGACTTCGATGTGACAGAGGCGGGCAAGGCCTACTCTTTTGAGTATGTGATTGCGAGCGAGAATCCCGAAGTGAAGGTGGGCACACGCTACAAGATTTCAAGTTTCGACTATACGATGGAACAGGGCTCTGACGGAGTGTTGAAGAGGATTGTTATTAAGGATAATCTTACTTTGGAGGTTGTCGATATCAAGAGCAACAACGAGATTGTGATTAGCAGTGGACAGGAGCAGGGAACTCTCCGTCGTATGGCGACGCAGACCTTGGTAAATAGATAAAAACAACATATTAATTCCTACAATTATGAGAAACTATCTACTTTTATTATTGGCAGCAGTAGCACTCTGCTTCACTGCCTGCAAGAAGGAGAATCCCGAGTCGAAGCCCGTTGCAGTTACGGGTGTATCGTTGAGTAAGACAATGGTGGGCTTGGAGATTGATGAGAGCGTAAAGATTGTTGCAACCGTACTCCCAAAGAGTGCTACCAACAAGGCGGTAGAGTGGAGCGTTGCTAACACCTCTGTCGCTACCGTAGCAAATGGCGTTGTAACGGCTGTTGCCGCAGGTGAAACAACCCTTACAGCAACTACCGCAGATGGTGGTTTCACCGCAACTATCCCCGTAAAGGTTGTGACCGAGAAGGTGCCTGTAACAAGTATTTCGTGGTATTCAGGTTATGGACAAAAAGAGTTGAAAATAGGACATACATCTGAATATGTGATGTTTATCAATCCTGCCGACGCAACCGATGTGGGCGTGGTATGGACAAGTAGCAATCCAGAAGTAGCAACAGTTCAACACAAAAGAACTGCGCCGAATGGCGAGGTACGAGTAGAGTTGACAGCAGTTGCTCCGGGCAAGGTAACCATCACTTGTACAACCGATGACGGCGGATTCTCGGCAACAACCGATGAGATTACGGTGCTTGAACCGATATTGGTTAAGGAGATTGCGGTTTCGCCAGAGAGTCTTAGACTTGTAAAGGGTGGTGTGCAACAACTTAGTGTTTCGGTCTATCCGGCGGAAGCCGACAATAGATATTACGAGGTGAGCAGTAGTAACCCTTCGGTTGTTACCATTGATGCAAACAATAAGGTTACAGCCGTAGATTTGGGCGAGGCAGAGATTATATTCAAGGCAACTGACGGCAGTGGTGTTGAGTGCAGAGTGCCTGTTCAGGTCTTGGGCCATATGCCTAATTCAATTAAATTTGAAGAGCATAATGCAAACTCCACAGAACTCTATGAAACACGCTCTTGGCACGGAAAAGTGATAGATTTTAAGAAGGATTTGAAGATGACCGTAATACCTGCCGATGCCGACTTGCGTTGGATTGATTGGAATATCACCTTCACTAAAGAGCCAACGGCACTGAAGTATGAGGTTTCGGCCGATAATGTAACAGCTTCGGTTTGCCTCTCGGAGAACTTTAGTGATGGTAGTTTCTACATCGAGGCTTTGCCATATCTCGATGGTCAGCAGTTGGGCAACGTGAGGATATATATGCAAACCTTCCCTTGTCTATTCTACTCTCACGGATTGAGCGATAATACTACTGACACACATGTTGAGAATTTGGGAGGTACAAGGAATTACTCATTTAATTGGGATCCATCACGCTACAAAGGAGGTCTTAATTTCATCACCTACTGTCGTGAGGTTACTGCAATACTTAATGCATATAAGTTGTACCAGATTCCTGCTGCGGAATATACCCTTACATCGAGTGACGAGAGTTTGGTTAAGCTGACTCCGCTGACAACGGGCGAAGGCTATATGTTGGAGCGTTTGGTTTGGGATAGGCTTGTCGCCGTTACCCTCACCTATAAGTGTGGCGACCATACACAGACCTACACTCTCAATCTTATCCCGTAATCGGGAGATGGAGAAGATAAAAATCCGCCTTTCGGGGCGGATTTTTTTTGTGGTTGTCCAAAAGCTAACGGTTCTCGTCAATAAGCCTCATTTGGCAAGCCTTGCAGTCAAAGCACAAACGATACCTCTTTGTTCCGCGCACAAGGTATAAGCTGCCCTTCAAGCGTGGTTTTTCGAGCAAGCACTCGCCAATCTCGCGGCGGATGCAGTAGTCCGATACCATAACCTCCTCGCCCGAGGTGGTTGCCCTGCAATCCAAACCCTCGGCAATCTCCACTACGCCGTGCTCGGCATAAAACTCGCGCGCCAAACGATTTGTTACATTATCCTGCGGAGTGAGTTTGTCCGTATGGTATTTTGCATCTCTATTCTCAATGAATGGCCCAGAACTCTTGTGGCGGTTTTTGCGCTCGGCTTCGAGCCTCTCCAACACTTCACGACGCAAAGTCCCCACAATAGACATCGGCGCAAAACGCAGATTCTCGATTGCAATCTCGCGAACCTCGAAAATGGTCTCTCCCGAGCGCGAGAGTTGTCTGCGCAGAGCCTCCTCGCCCTTGGCTCTATCTCGAGCATCTTCGGTGGTGCAATCCGCAGATACTGTTGCTGTTACCCCCTCCTCGTCGGTAGCGGTAAGAGTTATCTTGTTTTGCTCAAAGAGTATCGACAGATTGGTGGAGATGGTGCGTTTGATGCGACTACGCTCAACGGCTTGCGAAAAGAGTCGGTTGTAGTTGCGGAAGAGCTCGAGTCCCACAGCCACACCGTCATAGCGGTTGAGTCGGATGCGCTCTCCCTCCACGCCTACAACATTTGTTCCGACCAATGAACCATTCGCAATAAAGCATACGCCATCGCCCGTGGCGAGGTCGTGTTTGCAGTCAATGACAACGCCTCTCTTGTCAGCTTTGATAATTTTGCCGATGCGTTCGCCCACCGCCTTTGGGGTGTCGAACGATGCCACTCCGCGGCACTTGCCATCGAAGAAGTACTCGGTTGCTCCGCGAGTGAAAGAGCGCGAGGCATTTGGCTCGAACTCTATGGAACTTCGTCCCACCGAACTGCGTTCGACATTGCTGCGAAGAGCGATTTCACGGTCGAGGAGTTGGCGATAGAGGCTTACTATATTGCGGACGTAGGCGCGATCTTTCAATCTGCCCTCAATTTTGAAAGAGGTGATACCCTCGTCGATCATCTCGCCCAAGCGGGCCGAGAGGTCGAGGTCGCGCACCGAAAGAAGGTGCTTCCTCTTGATAATGGTCTCGCCCTTCTCATTGCAGAGGTCGTACTCCAAGCGGCAGGGCTGGCTACATTCGCCTCGGTTGCCACTACGCTCCGATGTTGAGCGCGAGAAGAAACAGCGACCACTCTGTGATACGCATATTGCACCATGAACAAAGGCCTCCAGTTCGATGGAGGTCGCTTGGCGAATCTCTCGAATCTGCTTTTTGGATAGCGAACGCTCCAATATTGCCCTCGCAAAACCCACCTCCTCGAAGAATTTAACCCTCTCTGCCGTTACGCAGTTGGTCTGTGTGGAGGCGTGCAACTCAATGGGCAACCCCATACGGCAATAGGCCATATCCTGCACAATGAGTGCATCTACCCCCGCCTCGATAAGTTGCAAAGCCTGCTTGCGGGCCTCCTCCAACTCGTTGTCGAAGAGTAGGGTGTTGAGTGTGGCATAGACCTTTGCCCCGTAGCGATGAGCATACTCCGCCACGCGAGCGATATCCTCGACAGAGTTTGTTGCCGAATGGCGTGCACCAAACTTTCCCGCACCGATATACACAGCATCGGCACCACAGTCGATAGCATCTGCTGCAGTCTCAAAATCTTTTGCCGGAGCAAGGAGTTCTATTCTACTCATCTTTTTTGGCGCATTATAGCGCAAAGTTACGAATTTTGACGGGATAAACGGGATGTTTGCCTCCAAATTTTATGCAAGTTGCATAAATATCTGATTTTTAGGCGGTAAAATTTGTGGGATATGCAAAAATGAGTACCTTTGTGGCGGTAAATGTGAAAGTGATGAAAAATTTCTACTACTTAATTGCTTCGATGGCAATCTGTTGTTGCGTCGGATGCGCTACGGATTTGTCCGAAGATGCGGTTGTAACCACTCCGCAAGACTTTGTATTGACGGTTGATGTTGCCGCCTCGCAGACTAAAGTGTCGCTCGGTGACAGGGATGATAATGGTGGCTACAAGGTCTATTGGGACGAGGGCGACAGAATCTCGGCTAACGGCTATATCTCGGAGGTTGCAACGATTGGCGAGAGCAATGCAGGCTCGGCCGAGTTTGAGTTTAAGAACGCAATTCTAAACTATCCTTATAATATCCTATATCCTGCAACGGAGAGCAATAGAGTGGTTTTTGCCGAGGAGCAGAACTATCGCGAGGGCTCGTTCGAGGTGGGTGTTGCGCCTATGTATGCACACGTGGAACGAAGTGGCGAGGGTATTCAGATGCGGCATCTTAGCGGAGTCTTGCGATTCAGTATCAAGGGCGGCAACGAGGCTGCTACCCTCAAAAATATGGTCGTAACATCGGGCGAGGGTAAGATAGCCGGCGAATTTATGGTCGATTTCGAGAGGGGTACAATAACCTCTGCCGAGTCGGCCGTTTCGACTATCAACTACTCCTTTGGCGAGGGATTAACCCTGTCGGCCGATGCTACCAAGGAGTTCTTTGTGGTGTTGCCTTACGGAGAGTTTGGCATCTGCTCGGCCGAGTTGATTACAACCGATGGTCGTAAAATGAATCTGCTCTTCCGCACCTCCGAAGCTTCGGCTATTAAGGCCGGTGTGGTTCGAGAGTTTGGAGCAGTAACATTTAGGGATGGTGTCACCTGCACTCTGCAGCCATTCGGCGCCGAGGAGGATGAACTCGAGGTGGATACATCGCTATATACCAAGAAACCAACCACCACAGATGGGGATTTCCTTGTTATCAAAGATGCAGGTGAGTTGATATGGCTTTGCCATAATGAGCCCAAAATAGATGGTACGCTCTACAACAAGATTCGTTTAGGCGCAAATATCGACATGTCGCTGCTGAGCAATCTCCTCCTACCGTCGATGCGACTTGCGGAGGGTGCGGAGATTGATGGAAAAGGCAATACGCTTACGGGTGTGAATATGAATAAGAGTGCTTCGAGTCTCTTTGGCGATGTGGATAATCTGAATATTTACGACCTTACACTCTCCGACTGTTCGGTTAATACGACGTTGGAGACAGGTGCAGGAATCCTTGTCGGCTCGGCAAATAATGGTTTGACAGTGAGCAATGTAGTCTTGAATAACTGCCGGGTAAAGGCTCCTTGCAAGATCGGCCTTGTGGCGGGTGCACTTCATACGGGAACTTTCGCCCTCTCGGGCGTTACGGCAAATGGAGGAGTGGTCGAGACCTCCTTTGTATCGGGCAAGTCGGGTTTGGCCGGAGGTTTGGTAGGCTGTATTGCCAAAAATGGCGATGGCGCAACCACCTCTACCGCAACCTTTACCAACTGCACCACCTCGGCAACCGTAAAATCTTATATGGAGTCCGCAAGCTACTTCTATGGCAAGATGGTTGGTCAGTTGGGCGGATACAATGGCGACGAGAAGTTATACTTCGTAAATTGTAGCGGCGAGGGCGCAACACTTGTTCCTCTCTATGACCAGGGTGCCAGAAATGCCGAGAGTGCCCGACTCTCCTTTGCCGAGGCCTATCGTGCCGACTTCTGCGAAACACTCCTCTCCACCGCTACCGATTGTCTGCTTGGAGGAGAGTATTACTGTCGTGGTGAGGTCTATTTCGATGGCAAGCGTTTTGTCTCGGAGTGGGATGGCGTGCGTGCGGTCGTGATGTTGAAGGATGACGATGGTCGCAACCTCGTCTATTCGCCTTATGACCTTGCAAAGGCGCAGGGGGTAAGTTATGGCGACACTACGGGAGTTGTCTTTATGACAAGCGTGGATATGGGTGGCCACCTGTTTAAGCCTATCAACTATGTTCGCTATCTTGATGGCGGAGGTTTCGAGTTGCATAATCTCAAGGTTGTTCGTACCCACGATGCTGCGAATAATCGCGGTGCAGGATTTATTATCTATGCGAGTGGTACGACCGTTCACAAAAATTTGACCTTTGTAGGTGCGGATGTAACCTGCAACCACGATGCGACGGTTGCTGTTCCGGCCTATGGCGACGATAAGGATGGCGGCGCGGGAAATGCCTATGCAGGAACACTCGTTTCGCGTTCGTGGCGTTCGGCTATTACCGATGCTGACGGCAACACTACGGGCTATACTACATATACCATATCGAATATCCACGCACGTAATGGCAAGGTGCGCGGAGTGTGCAAAGTAGGAGGTTTGGTGGGTGCAATGCGTGGCGAAACTACAATGGATAACTGCTCGGTGGATGGCTACCAGATTGAGAACTATGAGCCAAACATTGTGAACTACTACAAGATGACGAAGGTGGTAAGCTCCTATACAATAGAGGGTTTGCAGTGGTGGTACACAAATGGTGAGTGCGGAGGACTTATCGGCTTCTTGGAGGCCCACTCGGCGACAATCACCAACTGCTCGGTTACAAACACCAATCTCAACTGTACGGGACAACCCAACAAGGATGTTGTCGCAAATATCTGGGATACCTCGGCATGGAAGGAGGGAACCTACACCTCGGGCGTGAATATTCGTGGAAATGCCACCACAACCATTGCAGGTCGCCACATAAATCAGTTTATTGGAGATGTTCGTTCGCGCCGTTCGGAGACACAAGCGAATAATGGTACGGGGGAATATACAATGACTATTTCGGATTATACCGTATCGGGCAACACCTACAATGGCGTCGTGGCAGCCGAGAGTACAAACGACTTCAACCACAACTACGCCTCGGGTAGCTATTGCGAGGTTGCAGGATGTATCTATTATGTAGGAGTGGATATTGGCTCTATTGCCCACGTAAGCGAGTGTGCCGGCACATTTACCTTCAACGCAAAGGGTGCCTCGGCCGTAACACTCACCGAGGCGATAGGTAAGGGCAACAATATGAATTGGTTTGGAGGCAACTGCAAGGACCTTAAATATACGATGATCTTCAAGTCGGGTACCAGCTACTATCCGGCAGCTCCGGCAAACTAACGCTCGGCGCGGATAAATAGAAGAGGGACAACCACCAAGGCTGTCCCTCTTCTCTATGCTTAATTCGATGACCTATTTTGGGTAATGATGCAAAAAGTGGCGCTTTTTAGTCATTAAATAGTGGGCGAGAAACGGAGTTTTTCTCGCCCTATTTTTTGCTTGCCTTTCCCTGATTACTTTGCAGGAAAAGATACCACTTCACAAAGTCTTTGAAATGCTCA
>JAZQIS010000040.1:0-21788 GCA_045541235.1 Alistipes sp. | reverse complement strand
GGTTTGCACCTCCGCGAGGTTGCTCTCGTAACGAACGACACTTCGGTAATGGGAGGTTTGGTATGCCATGTGAAGGCTACCAATACCGTAGTTCCTGTGATTGAGCACTGCTCGGTTTCGGGTACTCTCACAATCAACAATCCAAACTATATCTCTCCCACAAAGAACGATAGAACAAATCTCGTATATGCAGGTGTTGTAGCAAGAAGCACCGGTGTCAATATCGAGAACTGCGTAAATGATGTTGATATCGAGGTTATTCAGTCGGCAAATGCAGGCTGTACATTGGCCACTCTCAATACTATCGGAGGAGTTGTGGCTTCAGTCGAGGCCTACACCAACACAACCGATGCCACAGTTATAAACTATGTTTCGGTAAATGGCTGTACCAACCGTGGTAGTATCACTACAAAAGATGCTATTTGGCCTCACGGCGAGGGTAAAGTATCCTACTTTATTGGTGGTATTGTTGCATTCGTTGCTAAATCGAACTGCGCAGGTGGCGAGGTTGTAAATTGTACTAACGATGCTCCTATCACAGCAAAAGACGTTAATGCTTATGCAGGTGGCGAGTACACAATGATTGGCGGTGTTATCGGCTATCTTACCTTTGTTGCGAAGAACCTCTTCAAGGTTTCGGATTGTGTAAACACCCAAAATGGCGTTATTAGCGTTACCGGACAAGGCAGCCACGCATATGTAGGAGGTATTGCAGGATATACCTACAACTGCGCCTACACAAATCTTACCAACTATGGAGAGATTAAGGGTGATGCTGCAATGACCGGCCACTTCTACCTTGCGGGATGTCTCAGTTCTCCAGGATTGAATGAATCCACCGGTGAGCACTGGTTTACAGCTGAGAATGTTGTAAACTACGGAAATGTAACCATCAATGGCTACGGTGCAACAATGAAGATTGGTGGTGTTTACGCTCGTGGTAGTCAGAGTGATTTGACCAACTGTGCAAACTACGGCACTATCACCGTAAATTCGGACAACTCGGCAACAACTCAAACCCTCAGCCTTATAGTCGGAGGATTCGGTGCCGAGGGTACAGGTGATGGCGATGCAGGAACAGAGCTCAACTGCGTGAACAATGGTCCTGTAAATGTTACTCTCAACTGCAAAAATGTAACCACCTTAAACCTTGCAGGTTACTGCGCCTATAGCCACCACTATATCAATAAAAGTAAGAACGACGAGAAGGGTGTGCTGACCGTTAAGGGTAATATAGATTTATCGATGACCGGCGAATTGGAGGATGCAACCACCGACTCTCGATACTGTATTGGCGGTATCGGCGGATACAAGGCTGCGAAGGGCCATATCGACACATCGAACTATGGAGATATTATTATCGATGTTGTTTGGACCTCGGCAGAGGAGGTAAAGCCAATTCTTCAGGTTGGAGGTTTCACCGGCCGTAACCACAACACCCAAGTTGAAACATGCAAGCAGTATGGCGATATTTACTTCAAGGGTAACTCTCAGAATTTCCATGGTGTAATCTGCTTGGGCGGTAGCACAGGTAGCTATATTTATAAGAGTGGTGGCCGTAACAACGATGGTAATATGTATGTATGGGGTACTCACGGTACGATGTATATCGGTGGTATCGCAGGTTACGTTCACCGCTACAAGGAGAATGCTCTCTTGACAAATGCTGTAAATAACGGTAATATTAATATTGGTGTTGATAAGGATGGTAATGCAGTCCCTACAACATTCACTATACATACTCCAATCGTCGGAGGTCTGCTCGGTTGGACACTCAGCAATATTACCGATTCGACCAACAATGGAGATGTAAACTTCAACGCAACCATTACAGCAACCACAGGTACAACCTTTGTTGCAGGATGCATCGGCTACGGTCAAAACATTGTGAACGGCGCAGGTGTAGCAATCGATATGACGCTCAACAACATTAAGAATACCGGAGACATTAACATTGATACGGATTACGGAGAGCGCGAGTTGCAGGTTGGTGGCATCTTGGGATATATGTACGGAAAGAGCACCCAGAAAAACCTTACTAACGATGGAGATATCGTGGTAAATATGAGGTCGGGAACCAACTATGTGCGCGTTGGAGGTATTGCCGAGGCTGTTCGTAATGCTATGTCGGATTGTACAAACAACGGCAATATCACACTCACAGGTAAGGCCGGAAAGAGTATCTATGTTGGCGGTATTATGGCTAACCCTAATGGATATGCCCGCACAAATCTCACCAATAATGGAAATGTTCTCATCAATTGTAGCGTAGTTGTGGACTGTTGGGTTGGTGGTATGTGCTACGATTTGAACAACGGTAACCCTACAACCTACACCAACTGTGTCAACAACGGTAACCTCGAGGTCGGCAAAAACGCAGTTGTTGGTTCAGCCACGGCTATCGGAGGTATGATCGGAAAATGTACTACCGCGAACGAGAAGAAGATCTTTGTCAACTGCCAAAACAATGGCGATATTACCTTCAATGGAAAGAACAAGGGGTATCCTCGCCTCGGCGGTTTGATGGGATATACAAGCGGTGGTATGATTCTGATTATTAAGAACGGATTTATCAATACAGGTAAGGTAGAGTTTGCAGGTTCTACTGATGGTGCTGACAATGTAGCCATCGGCGGTTTGTTCGGCTATATCGACGGTTCGTTATTAACATACGACACCACAACGACTTCGACAGACGAAAGTGGCGCTGAAACTTCAACCACCACAACTACAACTTGGACCGGAAACATTGTAAACAAGGGAGATGTTATCTTCTCGGGTAAGTCAATCGGCGGTAAATGCCGCGTTGGTGGTATCTTCGGTTACATCGACCAGCCACTCTCCGCGAATGCTCGCTATATCAACTTGGGCTCCGTGAAGTTTACCGGCAATCCGGGAAAAAAGACAGATGCTAATGGTAATCCTGTAATCGGAGTTGGCTACGTTGGTGGTATCGCAGGCACTCTCGATGGTGTAGCTGCAACAAATTGCGAGGTTTACTGCAACCTCTACACTGAAGGAGCAGACTACTATGGCATGGTTACCGCTTCGGAGCGTAACGCAGCCTGCGTGGTTACAAATAGTAAGATTGGCGGTAAAATCTACGGAGCATACAACAATATGGATGAGACCTACGATATTACCACAATCTCGTCATCGAACTTCTACAACTACATCTTCTCGGCGGCCGATTGGACCGGCGTAACCGACTACGATGGTTGTTCGTTCTTGTCGGCTGCACCAACAGATTTCTAAACACTTTAACAGCGTTACGAATATGAAAAAGTACTTAAAACCAGAAGTTGAGTTTTTCGAGGTAGCTGTTGAAGGCGGCTACGGCGATAGTGTGGCTCTTCCGGGCTTCGGCACCGAGAGCGACGAATTCGTGTACTAACACGGTCATCTACACAAATAGAGAGGTCGGCACGTTGGTTGCCGACCTCTCTATTTATATGAGAGTTGAGAGTTGAAAGTTGAGAGTTGAGAGTTGAGGATTGAGGATTGAGGATTGAGAGTTGAGAGTTGAAAGTTGAAAGCTATGGATTGAGAGTTAAGAATTGAGGGTTGAGAATTAAGAATTGCAGATTACTTTTCGCTAACTACTCGCGTCGCCCGTTATATGGGGGCAAAAAAAGTGGAGACCTCTTTTCGAGATCCCCACTACTTTTATCGCTCGGTGAGATTAGAAGCAGTAAACTGCCGATACACCAAGGTTGCAAATACCATAACTGTAGAAGCCAACCCAATGTGCAGAAGCTCCACGGTAGTGTGCATAACCGATGATTGGGCCAAACGAAGGAGTGAAGTCAAGCGAGAGCTTCAAAGGAACCTTGTTAAACTTAAGGCCGAGCTTTGCCATACCTGCAACACCAACATAAGCTACATTAGCTGCACCACCTACATTAACACCGACACCGGCATCGAAGAACCACTTACCTGCAGATGGAGTCCAATCCATATTGCATACATTCCAGTTGTGGAGAGCTGTGAAATCAGCAGCCAAACCTGCAACCCACTGCATACCAAAACGGGCCTCTACATAAGCCTTCTCAGAGTAAGAGTACTCACCTACAGCCTGAAGACCAGAACCAATACGACCACCAACTGCCCACTTCTGAGCCGAAACAGTAGCTACACAAAAGATAGCTGCCAAAACGAGGAAAATCTTTTTCATACGCGTTTTTGTTTAATGTTAAAAAAATAGTTTGTAAATTTTATTCAAATGATTGTTATACAAAGGTAGCTATTTTATCTATTTCTGCAAATATTTATGGTGTTTTTTCGACGAAAAAGAGTGTTTTTATCGCGAATTATATCCTATATATAGAATAAACCCCTCTATTTGCAACAGACATTATAACCCGAAACAACCACCTCTGCATCGTTGCCACGAGTATCTCTGTCGAGCCAACGCATCTTCACGGTGCGCTCCTCGCCAGGCAGCAACGAGAAGTAGTTGTCCGAATAGAATATCGGCAAAATCTGCTCGCCGTCCTTTGCTCCAACCACATTGATACGAATCATAAGGGCCGGAGTATCGCTTGTATTGCGGAGAGTTACCACTGCGCTCCACTCGCCGTTGTCGTTGCACTTTACAGCTGCATCCTTACGTAGCGAAACTTTCGACAACTCCTTAATAGCCTGGTAGTTGCCCTCTTCAAGGCCACGAATATAGAAGTTGTCAGAAACGACCTTATCGCCCTCGCGAAGCACAAGCTTTACAAAATGTGCCGAGGAGAGTTTGCCCGAGAAATCGAGCTTGAAGCACTTGACCGTTGTATCCTCCTCGCTCGAAACCATAGACTCCTTGCTCCACGCCACCGAACCATCCATATTGACGACTTTAGCCTCGGCACGAAGCTCCGCATGGTGGCCTGCACTATAGTTTACAACCTCCACCTCGTCGGTAGCAGAATTCCACTGGATATGCAGAGGCTCGTTCGCCTTCATACAGCCAAAATAGGCCGCTGTCGGCTCGAAATAGTAGTCATAGGTCTGCCAAGCCATTGACGGCCACGCAGGGTGGGACATCCACAACAACAACCCTTTACGGTGCATACTGCGCGACTCGAACATTGCTCGATAACCATCGTAATTTACCCACTGTGCCAACTCGGCAAACTCCTTGGCACCCTGAGGCTTACCAAAGCCCTTCTCGACAAGGGCGTTGAATGTAGCACCTCGCTGTGCCCCCTTCATAGTGTAGTCGTGCTCTCCCCAGGCATCGCACTGAGGCCACAAATCCTCCTCCTTGAATGTTCGACACATACTCTCATAGTTCATAACATTAGGCATACCTCGCTCACTATGGAAGGTCTCGTTACCCTTAGGCCACTCGAAGTATTCTCGTGGCGAGAGTGCGCGATATGGGCCGTGCCCACTCACACCATCGCGCGAAGAGTGGGAGATATAGTGAATACCAGGATGCTCGGCTGCTACAACCTTACGTAGCTCGTCATCGAGTTCCTTTGGAGGATAGCCCTCGTTACGTCCACAATAGAGCGCAATCGAGGCGTGATGGCGAATACGGCGCACATAATCCACCGCATTCGACATAAAGAGCGCATTGTCGTATGGGTCGGGGCCGTCGCTCGGATTTGCCAACCAGAAGTCCTGCCAAATCATTATGCCGTGGCGGTCGCATGCCTCGTATAGCTCCTCGTCGCCAATCTGGCCAACCCAATTACGCATCATCGTAAAGTTCATATTTACGTGGTGAGCAACTGCAATATCGTACTCACGACCGCGATAATTGAGATTATTTTCACTAAATCCCCAATTACCACCGCGACCTATAAAGCGGCGACCATTAACATAAAGAACCAAAGCCTCGCCATCGTACTTGTGGTCCATTTGACGCACGCCCACCTTAAACTTCTTGGCATCGGACTCTACCCCATCCACCTCAAACAAGAATCCTGCATCGTATAGATACGGCTTGCCATAACCATTTGGCCACCAAAGCTGTAACGGTCTATTTTTAAGTTGCGTAAATTGTTCTGCATCGAAGCGAACGACACGTTGCTCGCCTGCTGAGAGAGAGAGTCTCTGCTCAAACTTAATATCGCCTACATAACCCTTCAACACACCCTCAACATCACGCGTGGTGGTGTTGCAGAGGGCAATTTCGGGTGTCAAAGTCGCCAATGTATCGGGCAAGGCGAGTGTTGTTTTCACGAATGGATCTTTGAGCGACACACCTCCTGTAGTGGTGAGATAGACATCGTTGTAGATACCCATATTACGCCCTCGGATTGTCGAAATCCAGTCCCAACCTATCGAGGCGTGGAACGTCGGATTGTCGGCTCCGAGAATACCGCCATTCATATCGGTTGTCTCGATATTTTTTTGCTTTACCGAACCGAAATGCTCATTCTTTATTATCCTAACTGCCAAGACATTATCCCCCTCGCAGAGGCGTTCGGTAATATCGAACTCACCGCGAATAAATGCTCCATCGATACGGCCGATATTCTCGCCATTGAGATAGACCTCGGCTTTCCAATTTATGCCGTCGAAATTGAGTGCAACACGCTCCCTCCTAAAGTCGGGCGAGACCTTGAACTCGGTGCGATACCAGAAGTCGCTATTAAAGTAGCTCTCCGATATTTGGAAGATGTTGTCGGCAAAGTTAGGCTCGGGAACTGCGCCAATGTTGCGATAGCTCGACAAGACGGTCGAAGGTACCGTCGCTACAGGCCACGCCGAGGTGTCGTAGCCATTTTGCGAGATTTTCTCACCCCCGTCGGCTACTAACGAGGCGCGTTGCAATCGCCAATCGCCACCCGACAGTGAGAGTCTGTTACCCTCCGCCACAGGGCGTTCCGCAGGACGAGCGACATAACCACCTCGGCCCATTACCTCCACCTCGCTTAGGATATACCTCTCGCCACACGCCAACTTCTGCATCAGCACACGCACATAACGCCCCTTGCCTTTGCACGATACCTCATCGACAAGAGCCTCGCCACCGGGCAACTCGGCAAGCGACCGCCACACCTTGGCATCATCCGAGACCTCGACACTGCCTACCACAGCCTTATTGACCCAATGCAGGCGCACCAAATCGAACTCTGCACGTGTGCCGAGGTCGATATATACCCACTCTTCGCCCGAGGTATCGCTCATCCACGCACTATCGTAAAATTGTGATGGTGAGAGAGCTACAGGCTTACCCTCATACTTCAAATCGGTGGCTCGCAAGCTCCATCTTACCGCGCCAACCATATTGAGCACGATGCGGTAGTGGGAGTAGTCGTCGCAATTTGTCAATTTTATGGTTTCGCGAATTTTGCGAAGATTGTGTGCCGATTTTTCGACCTGCTTGTTTGCATCGGAGTGGAGTTTCTGCTCTCCCTCTTCGCCCGGCAACCCCTTGCCCGCAAGTCGCCCCAGGGTAAGCCAATTTGCGCCATCCTTCGAGCCTTCGTAGCGAATTTCGTACCCCTTAACCGCCTTTGCTGCATCGTAGTAGAGGTTGCAGGATAGGAACACTTCATCAATACGCTGAGTCCAGCCGTTCAACGAAAATTGAAGATGGGCAGACTCGCCCATAAGGTTGTTGCGCGAGTGTTTTCCGCCATCGATAGCCCACTCTTTTTCGCGCTTTGACAGCAGCTTGCCCTCCGAGGTCACGACAAGGAATCGGGGCTGCTCGGCGGTAATGATACCGTCGGTAACGAGCTGCGCGGTAAGGTTGTGGTCGTAGCTCGACGAGTGGTATGCCGCGCGCATCAGCGCGATATTGCGATAGGTGTCGTCCGTAGCCGCCTCGGGGGAGAAATCCTCGGATGGCAAACCCGGATAGTTGCCGATACCGCGAGTGTAGTAGTCTGAACGCTTTGTGCTGCCACAGCATCCTGCAAGGAGCAATGCTACCATAGCAATAGCCAATGTAAAAGGTTGTTGAAGTCGCTTCATATTTTAGTGTTATTAGTCTGACTGCGTGCTACAAATTTAAGAATAAATCTTCAAATGAGAAAATTTAATTTGGGAGGAGAGGGGTTAGGGAGGTTAGGGAATATAGGGAGTGTAGAGGGAAAGTAGTTGCTACTGATTTTAATAGGAGCGTAGCGGCAAGTCCCCCTTTGCCAAAGGGGGATTTAGGGGGAATGTAGATATTTTAGCAATCGTAAAAGAGTTAAATAGCCATGTAACCACATTGCATAAAAAAGCCGCTACACATTGGTAACGGCTCACACTCTTGAATCGAATCAAAGGAACATAAGCTCCCTTTACAGAAAGGGGGTTTGGGGGATAGGTAACATATTTGGCAATCGTAAAAGAGTTAAATAGCCGACCGACAACTTACCCACAAAAAAAAGAGCGTCACCACTATTGGCAACGCTCCCAATCACTGCTACGAGGCAGGCTATTTAACTTCTTTTACGATTGCTTCGAATGCCTTTGGCTCGTTCATTGCCAAGTCAGCCATAACCTTGCGGTTGAGGGCGATACCCTTAGCATTGAGTTTACCAATAAATTCCGAATAGGTCATACCGTAGGCGCGAACTGCAGCGTTGATACGAGTAATCCACAACGAACGGAATGTACGCTTCTTGAGGCGGCGGTGTGCATAAGCATACTGCAAACCCTTCTCGACAGTGTTTTTCGCTACTGTCCAAACGTTTCCCCTTGAACCAAAGTTACCTTTGGCAAGCTTCAAAACCTTTTTTCTTCTTGCGCGTGATGCGACAGCATTTACTGAACGTGGCATAGTTAAAAGTTTTTGATGAGATTAACAGCGGAGCGATTCTCTCGCCCTCTTTAGGGCTGTTTCATCTCGGTTAATAAAAAATGTTAATTGATTTTGTGAAACTGTGATTAAAATTATTTAACCAACAATTTCAAAAGCTTTGGCTCGTCCACGCTCGAAACGACTCCGGTGTGGCAGAGGTTACGCTTTTGCTTTGTAGTCTTTTTGGTCAGGATGTGACTGTGATAAGCGTGCTTACGCTTGATCTTACCTGTGCCGGTGAAAGCGAAACGCTTCTTTGCAGCGGCATTAGTTTTCATTTTTGGCATAATCGTAAAATGTTTAATTAGTTAATAAATAGCCCGCAAAGGTAAGCTTTTTTTTTGAGATTGCACACATCCGAGACAAAATATTTTCATTTAGCCACAACAAAACCCGCATTTTTGGCTTTTTTCTTGCAAAACAATAATTTTAATGCATAAACATTTGGTTTTCAAATAAAATATAGGTATATTTGCGCAATATTTAATACGAAACACTTTTTTATTCTTAAACTTTAACAAAAAACATTATGAAAAAAATTCTTCTATCTATGCTGGCCGTTGTTGCGTTGTTCGTAACATCGTGCGTGCAGAGTGATGTTGATGGCACTGAGGTTGCTCTCGGTCAGAAGGCGCTCGTTTCGTTGAGCGTTGAGACATCGTCTGCAAGCTCGCGTGCTATCGCCGATGGTACAAAGGCCGAAAATCTCCAGTATGCTGTCTATGAGGAGGACTGGACTTTCCTCTACGAGGCTACAGCAACCCTCGAGAACCTCAAGACCACTCTTAGCTTGGAGCTCTTGACCGGCTACAAGTATCACGTAGTACTCTGGGCTGATGCAAGCACAGGTTGCTACGACGTAGATTTCGAGAACAAGAAGGTTAATGTTAGCTATGACGGTGCAGTTGCTAACGACGAGAGCCGCGACGCATTCTACGCTGTTAAGGATATCGAGGTTAAGGGTACTACCAACACTTCGGTTCAGCTCAAGCGTCCATTTGCACAGATCAACTTCGGCGCAAGCGACCTCGAGGCTGCCAAGACGGCAGGTTTCAAGACCGAGAACTTGAAGACCAACCTCACCGTTACAGCTTACGAGACTTTGAACTTCGTAGATGGTTCGGTTGAGGGTAAGACTACTGCAACTTTCGCAGATGCAGTTCCACAGAGCGAGACTGCAACTTTGACCGCAGGCGGTAATGACTATGCTTGGATCTCGATGAACTATGTATTGTGCCCTAACGCTGACGCTTCGTTGGACAAGTGCACAATGGTAGCTACTGACGGCACCAAGACCGCAACTGTTTCGTACCCAATGGCTCCTGCACGTCGCAACTGGAAGACCAACTTGGTAGGTTCTATCTTCACCGACAGCACCAATATCGAGGTTGAGGTTACCCCTGGAACAGATAATGACAACAATGTTGATCTTCCTGACTATGTAGGCGTAAATAACGCCACTTCGCTCCAGGAGGCTATCGACAATGGCGAGGAGTATATCAAGCTCACAGGCGATATCGACCTCAACGATTTGTCTTCTCGCGCTACAGACTCCGATCCTAAGCTTACTATTGACAGTGGTAAGAATGTCACTATCGACCTCAACGGTATGAAGCTTTCGGCTACCTCGTCATTGACAACAAACCCTCGTGATATGTTCTTGGTAAAGGGTAACTTGACCGTTAATAATGGTACTATCGAGTATAAGCATGTAGGCGAGAATATGGCTTGGAATGCAATGTCCACAATATTCGACATCACTGCAGGCGGTGTTGTAACACTCAATGAAGTAGTTGCAAAGAACTTGGGCGGTACCGATATGTCATTTGTTGTACACTTGAACAACTGGGGCGAGGTAACTTTGAATGTAAATAACTCCACTTTGGAGGCTCCTTATATTGCTGTTCGTGCGTTCAACAGCGGTCACGATATGAACAATATTACCATCAAGAACTCTACTTTGAAGGGTAAGTACTGCTTCTGGGTACACAACTATACTTTGGTAGACTTTGGTGGCGACGAGGCAAAGACTGCGGCTCAGCAAGCATTGCTTAACCTCGATATCTTCAACGGTACTAATACATTTGAGTATACTGGCAAGGCTCCTATTCTCTATGGTTTCACCAACTCTTTGTACTATGGTGTACCATCGACTGGAGAGGAACTCAACGCTCTTTTCAGCAATGGAGTCAATGCAATTCTTGCAAACGATATTGAGACTACCGAAAGTTTGAAGGTTGCTAATGGCAATAATATTGTTCTTGACCTTAATGGTCACAAGCTCAGCGGTACCGATAACGCAACAGGCAACTTTGGTCTTATCCATAACACAGGTAACCTCACAGTTGTAGGTCCCGGTAAGCTCGAACTCACTGCTACCAACAACCGTGCTTGGAATAACTACTCTTCAGTTATCTCGAACAATCCTGGTGGCGACCTCGTTGTTAAGGGTGGCGTAGTTATCGAGCACCTTGGCGGTACCGATATGGCTTATGGTATCGACAACCTCACAAATGGTAAGGGCTCTGTTGCCGTTACTACTATTGAGGATGCAACCGTTAAATCGACTTATCGTGCAGTTCGTCAGTTCCTCAATGGCATAGAGGCTACAAATGAGCTCTATGTAAAGGCAGGTGCTGTTATCGAGGGTGCAAACAAGTCTATCTGGATGCAGGACCCAAGCAATAAGGCTAACACCGGCAAGCTCGTAGTTGAGGCTGGTGCACAGCTTAAGGGTAATGTTTATCTCTATGTAACTGCCGGCTCGACTGAGTGGCCTGTAGAGGTTTCAATTGCTAAGGCTGCTTTGGTTGATGATTCAGAGGTTCTCACCGGCAATGTTCCTGCCGGCTATATGCTCGTTGAGGAGAATGACAACTATGTAGTAAAAGCGTACGAGGTTGTTGCTGAGGGTGTATTGAAGGATGGTAACAACTATCTTATCACTGCTGCTGCAGGTTTGACTTGGTTCAGCGACCAGATGAACAACCAGAAGAACACTTTCTTAGGCAAGACAATTACCGTTATAAATGATATTGATATGGCTGGTGTAACCTACTATGGTGGCAGCATCAAATCGTACCCATCATACAGCTTCAAGGGTGTCTTTGATGGTGGTGAGAAGGTAATTTCTAACCTTACTATCACAGTAGAGGATGATATTCATGGTGCAGCAGCTTTGATTCCAACTCTTGCAGGCGACGGCACAACTATCAAGAATGTTATCTTGAAGGACGTAAATATCTCGAGCTCACACTATGCAGCTGGTATTTGGGGTTACACAACAAGCGACAACTGCTATTCGATTATAGAGAACTGCCATGTTGAGGGCGGAAGCATCACAGGTAACATTTACAACAACGATAACGCAGACAAAGTTGGTGGTATCGGTGGTATCTTCTATACAGGTATTGTTAGCGGTTGCTCAGTAAAGAATGTTACTATCTCGGGCTACCGCGATACAGCAGGTATTGTTGGTTGGGCAGCAGACACAAGAGCTACTGTTAAAAACAACTCGCTTGAGAATGTTACTATCAATGTAAACAACACAAACAACTACAAGAACTACACAACGCGCGCGCAGTACGATGTGAACAGCTATGTAGGTGAGGGTGTTGGTAAGGCAAAATTGGAGGGTAACACCGGCGAGGCTACTATCAATTGGGGTAGCATCGCAGAGTAATAAACTCTCAAAATATAATCCAAGATGCGCTCCTCGAAAGAGGGGCGCATTTTTTGTGTACAAAAATGCGAAAGAGGGAGGTTGGGGGTGTTAGAGGGTGTTAGGGTGTATAGAGAGATTTTCACTAAATACACTAAACTCCCTACACTCCTATAATCTCTCCCCTCTTTCCTAATTACCCCCTAAACTCTCCGTCGAAGAATTTTTAATTCTTAATTCTCTATTTTTAATTATTTTATGCTATCTTTGTAGGTAATTAGGATTATAACGCTATGATTGAGACACTGAAATTTTACAAGAACTTCCCAAAGGAGGGCATCAACTTTATTGACATTATACCTTTCTTGCAGTCTAAAAAGGCTTTCCGCGAGGTTGTGGAGGCTCTGAAAAAGGCTACCACTGCTCCAAATGTGGCAGCTCCGGAGGCTCGCGCATTTCTCTTTACCGCCCCACTCCTATCGGAGGATGGTATCGTAGAGAATATTATTCCTATGCGCAAGAGTGGCAAGCTGCCATTCAACGATGGCGATTTGATCGAGGTTTGCATAGAGAAGGAGTATGGTTTTGACAAACTCTATTTCCGCCTGAGCGATATTGCGGCAGGAGTGCCCGAGGGAGATACATTCTACATAACAATCCTCGACGATGTGTTGGCAACGGGAGGTACGGCACTCGGTGTTGCCGAGGCTCTCGAAAAACTCACAATCTACCGCGACAGCAAGCCCTACAGCGTGAAGATTAAGGAGTTTGTTTTCCTCGTAGAGATTGAGGAGATAAAAGGCAAGGCTCGCCTGGAGAAGATTGCTCCGGTGACGAGTTTGATGTCTATATAATATATAATATAGGTATAAACGGTGAAAAAACTACTTTTGATTATGGGACTACTATCACTTTTCGGTTGCGGAAAGAGAGCCCCTCAGTATCCGCAGGACAAGGTCACGGCCAAAGATGGCTCGGAGATAACCTTCACATTCTTTGCGCACGCATCGCTCGCCATAGAGCATAACGGCAAGCATATCTATCTCGACCCCGTAGGCGACTTCGCCTGGGAGAAGATGCCAAAGGCCGATGCGATACTTATCACCCACTCGCACTACGACCACTTCGAGATGGCTACGGTAGAGAAGATTGCCGGCGAGAAGTGCGCCGTACTCTGCGACAAGACCTCGGCCGAGGCCTTTGAACACGACTGTACGACGATGTTGCCCGGCAGCGTGGCAGAGCCATACGAGGGCCTCTCGGTACGCGCAGTTGCGGCATACAACATCAGCGAGGGACACACCGATTTCCACCCAAAGAGCCGCGAGGATTGTGGCTATATCCTTACGCTCGGAGGCACAACAATCTATGTTGCCGGAGATACGGAGGATAACGAAGATGTGCTCGCATTGCAGGGCATAGATATTGCCTTTCTTCCTGTAAATCAGCCTTATACAATGACCGTAGAGCAGGCCTCGCGAGTCGTGAAGGCTATCAAGCCATCGATATTCTACCCATACCACTACGGACAGGTGGAGGAAAAGACCGACATCGAGGCTCTGAAAGGTGCGCTCGAAGGTGTCTGCGAGGTGCGCGTATTCCCTATGGAGTAAAATTAGGCGAACAACACCTAAAAGATTTGGCAAAGTAAGAAGTTATTATTATCTTTGCGCCCGAATAAACTTTTAAGCAAGCGGTTATGGGATGCAAACTACGGGTTTGCATTGAGTGCCGCCCAAGGTAACATATTAAAACACAAAACATTATGAAAACTTTAACATTGAAGGCTGAGGTTCGTACAGAGTACGGCAAGAAGGCAGCCAAGGCAGCTCGCCGCGAGGGTTTGGTTCCTTGCAACCTCTATGGTGCCGGCGAAAACGTAACTTTCGTAGTTAGCGAGAAGGATCTCCGCGCTCTTATCTACACTCCAAGCTCGTTTATCGTAGAGTTGGACTTCAACGGCAAGATCGAGAAGGCCGTTATGCGTGAGACTCAGTTCCACCCAATCCGTGAGCAGGTGCTCCACGTTGATTTCTACCGCATCGCTGATGGCAAGCCTGTTGCTATCGCTCTCCCTGTTCGCCTTACAGGTAACGCTGAGGGTGTGAAGGTCGGCGGTAAGTTGGCTCTCTCGGCTCGTAAGTTGGTTGTTAGCGGTTTGATGGAGAACCTCCCAGACGAGTTGGTTGTTGATGTAACTCCTTTGAAGGTTGGTCAGACTATCTTCGTAGGCGACCTCCAGTTCGAGGGCTTGCAGTTCCTTTCGCCTGCAACTCAGGCTGTTTGCGCAGTTCGTGTAACTCGTGCTTCGCGTGCAGGTGCTGCTGAGGGCAGATAGTATCAAGCTATTTCGTAAATTATGAAATATTTGGTTGTCGGCTTGGGTAATATCGGTGCAGAGTATGCCGAGACTCGCCACAACATAGGTTTCAAGGTGTTGGATCGGTTAGCTGCCGAGACCAACACCTCTTTTATTTCGGGACGTTATGGCTCGGTGGCCGAATTTCGTCACCGAGGTCATATTATTACTCTACTCAAGCCCTCTACCTATATGAATCTCTCGGGTAAGGCGGTGCGCTATTGGCTCACAGAGTTGAAGATTGACAAATCACAACTCCTTGTCGTTGTTGATGATATAGCCCTGCCATTCGGAGAGTTGCGTATGCGTAAAAAGGGAAGTGCCGGAGGTCATAACGGACTTAAGAACATCACCGAGCTACTTGGTGGCGAGGATTATGCCCGTATGCGCTTCGGTATCGGAGGCGACTTTTCGCGCGGACATCAGGTGGACTATGTACTGGGCGAATGGACAGCCGAGGAGCGCGAGAAGATGGATGAGCGACTTAAACTCTTCTGCGACGCTATTCTCTCCTACATCTCGGTCGGAATGGACCGCACGATGAATACCTTCAACAAGAAATAAACAACCTAAAACATACTTCTATGAAAAAACTACTTTTATTGGTTTTCGCTATTAGCGTAACATTTTCGTTATCAGCACAATATCGAGTAACGCCGGAGCACAAAGCTCGCGCAGCGGCCATAGTTAAGAAGATGACTCTCGAGGAGAAAATCGCGTATATCGGGGGTTACAAGTCGTGGTATGTGCGTGCCATAGACCGTCTTGGATTGCCTGCAGTACGTATGGCTGACGGACCTCAAGGTGTGCGCAACAACACCAAAAGCACACTCTACCCCAGCGGCGTTGCTGCGGCTGCGACGTGGGATACCGACCTCATCAACCAGATGGGAGTCTCGCTCGGTAAGGACTCTCGAGCTCGCGGAGTACATATTCTGCTCGGCCCGGGTGCCAACATCTATCGCTCGCCTCTCTGCGGTCGTAACTTCGAGTACTTTGGCGAGGACCCATTCCTCGCAGGAGAGATTGCTACGGCTTATATCAAGGGAGTACAGAGCATGGGCGTAATGGCCTGCATCAAGCACTTTGCCGGCAACAACCAGGAGTGGGCTCGTCACAGCGTATCGTCGGATATTGATGAGCGCACCCTCAACGAGATATATCTCCCTGCCTTTGAGAAGGCCGTAAAGGAGGGTGGCGTAGCGACAATTATGACCTCGTACAATCTCCTCAATGGCGTTCACGCCTCGGAGAGCAAATACCTCAATCAGGAGGTATTGCGCGAGGCTTGGGGCTTCGATGGTTTTGTTATGTCGGATTGGACATCGTGCTATTCGCCTGTAAATGTGGCTCGCTGGGGCGTTGATTTGGAGATGCCATACGCAAAGTGTCAGAAGCCTGAGCTTATCAAGAAATTGATCAAGCAGGGTGTGATAGACGAGCGCGCACTCGATGCAAAGTGTCAGAATATCATCCAGACAATCTTCGCGTTCGAGTTCGACAAGCGTCCGCAGCTCGACAAATCTCTGCCGGAGAACAATCCAGAGTGCGATGCTGTGGCACACAAACTCTCGCAGAGTGCGATTGTCTTGCTCAAGAACGAGAACAACTTCCTCCCATTCAAGAAGGGCAAGATAGTGGTTTGCGGCCCTAATGCCGACAAGATTGTAACAGGTGGTGGCAGCGGTTTTGTTACCCCACTTATGGCCTGCTCGGTAGCCGAGGGTATGAAGAGTATCGACAAGAAGATTAAGAGCACATTCGTACCTATGTCCACTACGGTTAAGCCACTCCCAGGTGCTGTTTATGCCGACAAGGCTATGACAAAGAGAGGTGTTGCAGCCGAGTACTACACAAATGCTGAACTTCAGGGCAAACCTGCACATAGCTTCGTGACCGACAAGGTAGGAATACAGGAGAACGTGTTTGGCGCACACAACGATATGATTAACGTATCGACTCGCCACACCTTCTACTACAAGCCCGAAAAGGATGAAGTTTATGAATATACCGTACATACCAACGACGGTTTCCGTTGCTTTATCAACGACAAACTCGTGATGCGCGACCGTTGGCACAAGGATAGCAATCAGGAGGGATATATGGTGCTTGAGATGAAGGCCGGCCAGACATATAAGTTTGTGCTTGAACATCAGAATCTTGGAGGCTCGATAAACGCCGAAATGTTGTTCGACCTGCCATTTACCGCCAATAACGAGAATGCCAAAACCTTCGCTGATGCCGACTGCGTTGTTGTATGCATCGGCCACAGCAAGCGTTCGGAGAAGGAGAACTCGGATCGTACATTCGAGTTGCCTCGCGGACAGGTGGAGTACTTGGAGTGGGTTCTAAAGTACAACAAAAACGTAGTAGTTGTGGTGAATGCCGGTGGTGCTGTCGAGATGGCTTCGTGGTTGCCAAAGGTTAAGGCCGTACTTATGGCCTGGTATCCCGGCCAGCAGGGAGGTCTCGCAATCTCGGAGATTATTACAGGTAAAATTTCTCCTTCGGGTAAGTTGCCTATCTCGTTCGAGAGCAAGTTGGCAGATAACCCTTGTGCAGCAAACTACCACGAGAATGTTGATCGCGTTCGCTCACACATAGTCAATCCGCACGCTCGCGTAGAGTACCGCGAGGGCCTCTTTATGGGTTATCGAGGTTATGACAAGAGCAATGTTAAGCCACTCTTCCCATTCGGATACGGTTTGAGCTACACATCGTTTGCCTACTCGAACCTCGATATTAAGGCCGAGGGCAAGGAGTATGTTGTAAGCTTCGACCTCAAGAATAGCGGCAAAGTAGGCGGTGCAGAGGTGGCACAGGTATATGTTGGCGACGACGAGTGCTCGCTCGTACGCCCAATCAAGGAGCTTAAGGGCTTCGATAAGGTATATCTCAAGGCGGGAGAGACCAAGCGTGTTTCTATCCGTTTGGATGAGGAGGCATTCCGCTTCTACGACCCAATCGAGCGTCGTTTCAAGGTTGAGCCTGGAACATTCACCGTACACGTAGGTGCATCTTCGGCAGATATTCGCCTCACCGGTAAGCTGAATGTGAAGTAACCGACCCGACATATCTATTGTGGTCCGACTGATTTGACCGTCGGGCCACTTTTTTTTGTTCTAAAAAATCGAAAAAAATTTGCGAAAAACAAAAAAAGCACTACCTTTGCACTCGCAATTGAGAAGGGAGCTTAGCTCAGCTGGTTTAGAGCATCTGCCTTACAAGCAGAGGGTCGGGGGTTCGAATCCCCCAGCTCCCACAAGAACAAACGAAGCAAGAGATGTCGAAAACGACATCTTCTTTTTTTTGCGGAGCGACGACAAATTTATTTGGTTGACGTACTGCAAATAAAAAGAATGGGGCTACAGCCTCTTGCGCAGTGCAGTTCTTGTAAGGGCCCCCACGGCGAGTGGAAGGGAAAGAGGTTAAGCGGAGCGAGCATGGGCGAGCGCAGTAGTCAATCCCTCAGCTCCCACAAGAACAAACGAAGCAAAAGATGTCGAAAACGACATCTTCTTTTTTTTTGCGGTGCGACGACAAATTTATTTGTTGGTCGGACAAAGAGGCATATTTGTCGATTTTTTATTCGTTTTATGCCTTAACTTGGGAATAATTTTATATCTTTGCATACACAAATTTATTAACACAAATAACCCATGGGAAATAAAACAGAGCGTCTTAACCTCATCCGTCGCATCGTCGGAGAGGAGTTGATAAGCTCGCAAGAGGAACTTATAGTTCGTCTTGCCGAGCACGGAGTACAGGCTACACAGAGTACTCTATCACGTGATTTCAAGGAGATTAACATATCCAAAATGCCCCATCACGAGAAGGGCTACATCTACGTTTTGAGCGAGAAACTCGGCTCGGAAGCCGTAGCAAACATTGCAAATATCGGCGATGCAGTGCTCGACATAAAGTTCTCGCACAATATGGCCGTAATCGTAACCAAATCGGGCTATGCAAGCGCCATCTCGGTCATTATCGACGCACGCAAGAGCAAAGATATTATCGGTACAATCGCAGGCGATAACAATATCCTGATGATATTGGATGAAAATGCAACACGAGAGAATGTTTTAGCACAGATGAAGCAGCTATTTCCGTCTCTAATGTACGCTGAATAATTTGCAGGCAAACAACTAAATAAGGCGGCAAGAAATGCCGCCTTATTCTTTGTGTATCAACAATATACTACTTTACAAATGCAATCTTCGACATATCGCGCGGCTTAGCCTCGGGGCTCTCGTCGGGATAACCTACAGCCAAAGCATAACGCAAGCGATATCCATCCGAAAAATTCAAGGATTTTGCATATTCTTCCATTTCCGGCTCGGCAAACATAGGCAAAACACTACCCAAGCAGCAGGTACCCAAACCGAGTTCGGTTGCCGCCAACATAATATTCTCGCCAAGGAGTCCGATGTTCAAATCCGAAAATGTGCCTTCGGGAGCTCCAACAAAGATTACGGCAGGAGCATTTCGGAATATATTTTTGAAGGTTGGAGTAAGCATATACTTCGCCTTATCTGTACCCTCAACGGCCTTCAGATAGGTAGCTGTGCAGGCATCAATCCACTCCTTGGAATCGACAATACGAACCTCCCACTCCTGACGATTCATTGCACTCGGAGCCTTCACTCCGCACTCTGCTAAAAGCTGCAATTTTTCGCGCTCAACGGGAGTATCCTTATAGGCCCTAATACTGCGACGCGCCTCAATCGCATCTATAACACCACTCTTTTTCTGCGATTCGGTAACAAGCCAAACCGACAACAACGCCGTAACACACAACGCAAGCAAGCAAACAATCTGTTTCATAGTTTTTTCTATTTTAATGATTTCAATTCGACTCAAATATAATAATTTTTTCTTTGCTATGCAAAAAAGCCACATCCGTTGGTGCTTTTCTCGAAAAAAGTACTATCTTTGCAGTTAATTGCGCAGTGTGTACCTGCGTGCAATGTACGCGCGCGAGGCATACAAGAGAGAATAAAAGAGATTAAGACTATGGGAAAGAAAGATAACAACGAGACTATTTTCGACGATTTGGGGCTCTCGCCTGATGTAACAGACCAGAAGTCCCCCATGATTCCGATTATCGCCAGCGGAGACGACGACACCGTAGAGGAGGTGCAGTTGCCTGAGATTCTTCCGATACTTACATTGCGTAGCTCGGTACTTTTTCCGGGTGCAATTACCCCCATTACCGTAGGACGAGAGAAGAGTATTGCTCTTGTTCGTGCGGTACAGGCAGAGGGTGGTCTGCTCGGAGCCGTATTGCAACGCAATGCCGAGATTGAGACCCCTACACCCGACGATATGTATCGTGTAGGTACTGCGGCCCGCATCTTGAAGATTCTCGAGATGCCGAACGGAAATCTCACCGTAATTCTTTCGGGCTTGGAGAAGATTCAAGTGGGCGAATATATCCTTACCGAGCCATTCTTCAAGGCAAAGGTTACCCCACTGCTTGACTCCACTCCGGAGCGTAACAGCGTAGAGTTCGATGCGCTTATCGACTCTATCAAGGATGTTGCTCTCAACATCATCAACACCTCGCCAACAATACCTAAAGAGGCCTCTTTTGCGATCAAGAATATCGACTCGCGCCGAGGTATTGTAAACTTCATCTGCTCGAACCTCGAATTCTCGGACGACGACCGTCAAATTCTCCTCGAGGCTCCGGGTCTATTGGCTCGTTCGCGAAAGTTGCTCGAGATTCTCATCCGCGAGCAGCAACTGCTCGAAATCAAACAGGATATTCAGGATAAGGTCAAACAGGAGATTGACAAGCAACAACGCGACTACTATCTGCAACAGCAGATGCGTACCATACAACAAGAGCTCGGCGAGGACGAGGATGGCGACATCAAGCGTCTGCGCGAGGCCGCTGCAAAGAAGAAGTGGAGCAAGGCCACAGCCGAGATTTTCGAGAAGGAACTCTCGAAAATGGAGCGACTCAACCCCGCCGTAGCCGAGTACTCGGTACAGATGACATACCTGCAGTTGATGGTAGATTTGCCATGGGAGGAGTACACCGAGGATAACCTCGATTTGAAGTGCGCCCGTGAGCAGCTCGATGCCGACCACTTTGGCTTGGACGAGGTGAAGGAGCGCATTTTGGAGCACTTGGCCGTCATCAAGCTGAAGGGAGATTTGAAATCCCCTATTCTCTGCCTTTATGGTCCTCCGGGAGTGGGAAAAACCTCTCTTGGAAAGTCGGTGGCAACAGCTCTCGGTCGCAAGTTTGGCCGTATAGCACTCGGAGGTCTTCACGACGAGGCCGAAATTCGCGGACACCGCCGCACATATATCGGAGCTATGCCGGGACGAATTATCGAGACCATCAAGCGTTGTGGCTCATCCAATCCTGTCATCATCCTCGACGAGGTGGACAAGATTACCGTAAGTAACCACGGCGACCCTTCGTCGGCATTGCTGGAGGTTCTCGACCCCGAGCAAAATACAACATTCCACGACAACTACCTCGACACAGAGTATGACCTCTCGAAGGTGCTCTTTATCGCAACAGCAAACGATATTGGCGCAGTAAATCCTGCTCTCCGCGACCGTATGGAGCTTATCAACATCCCGGGATATATCCTTGAGGATAAGATTGAGATTGCCGAAAAGCACCTTGTACGCAAGCAGTGCGAGGCTCACGGATTGAAGGAGGAGCAGATGATTGTCGAGCGTGATATTGTACGTAAGATTATTTCGGAATATACTCGCGAATCGGGAGTACGTTCATTGGATAAGCATCTGGCAAAGTTGGCTCGTTCTCGCGCCAAGGATATCGCCTTCGAGGAACAATACACACCATCGTTTACCGCCGAGCAGGTGGAGAAGGTTCTCGGCAAGCCAAAGTACCTGAACGAGGAGTACGAGATTAAGGATATGATAGGCGTTGTTACAGGCTTGGCTTGGACACAGGTGGGTGGCGACATCCTCTACATCGAGAGCATACTGACTCCGGGCAAAGGTAAACTCTCGCTTACGGGCAACCTGGGCGATGTGATGAAGGA